>JAPKDA010000102.1 GCA_028822695.1 Akkermansiaceae bacterium | reverse complement strand
CCCCGCGTCTACCTGATTTGTCGGTCTCAGACAAGGACCGAAGAGAGACTTGAGTTGCAAAGGCTTGGTTGCCAATTCGTTGCACGGAAGCTTTCAGATGACTAACATTCACGACCCCAATTGTCGTTTGAGGCAAGTTGTTGCTGAGCAAAAACCGCCGCGAGAGTCATTAATCATCTGAGACCATTTCAGATGCTTGCTTTCTCAATTATTCTAACGACCCAGAGCGCTCGGGTGCTGGAGGCGGGAAGCCTTCACTTGTGTAGATCAAGAATTTTCATCGCCACGAAGCGGCGCAAAATGCACATCGATCACCTTGGTTTTGTGACCCTTTCCTCATCTTTACGGCCACAAGAAAGAATATCGCGCACTTGCTCCGCACAACTCCGCGCTCTGGCACACAATCCCGTTGGGATACATGCACGACCGCTACGAGGGCTTAGGTTGACGCCTATGCCCAGCGGGGCGCCTCATTTTTGTCCCCTCGCCCCGCCATCGAAGGCCACCTCAAAACTCTCTCGCGTCCCTGCAAAGAACTCCCCCAACTGCTCCTCCGCCGCATTGAGATACACGTTCCCCCGATCATCCTCCGGCACTTCGTTCTCCCCAATCCGATGTGCAAAGAACAAACCCACCATCCCCTCCCCCGAAGCCAGTAACACTAAGTCCCCCACCTGACTCGAAATCATCCGCGCCGCCGGCGCATGTTTTGGAAACCCTTTCATGGTTCCCAGTCCGAACATCAACCGCTCAACATCACAACCCACCGCTCATTCATAAAAAGTTGGCCAAATCCGTAGCGGAACAACTGCCTTGTTTCGGCGGCTTCCTTGGCTCGCCCCACGACTTCCTGCTTCCACCGTCTAGCCACCGAAAGCTCGCAGAGCTTCCGCTACGAGACCTGATCGCTTGCAGTCAGGCCCAAGGGAGCGCTGGCAACACCCAGCATCGCACAATACCCTCCTACCCCGCCAAAGCCAACAACACCCCAGCCGCCACCGCCGAGCCAATCACGCCAGCGACATTCGGCCCCATGGCATGCATGAGCAGGTAGTTTTGCGGATTCGCTTCCATCCCCACCTTGTTCGAAACCCGCGCCGCCATCGGCACTGCCGAAACACCGGCCGAACCGATTAGGGGGTTGATCTTATCCTTGCAGAGAAGGTTCATCAGCTTCGCGAGAAGAACTCCGGAGGCCGTCCCGATCGAGAAGGCCAGCAGACCAAGAGCAATGATTCCCAGCGTTTCCTGATGCAGGAACTTGTCCGCCGCCAACTTCGAACCGACGCCGAGACCGAGGAGAATGGTCACGATGTTGATCAACTCATTCGCTGCCGTCTTCGATAATCGCTCCACCACACCGCATTCCTTGAAAAGGTTCCCCAACATCAGCATTCCCACCAGCGGAGTCGCCTGAGGGAGTAGCAGACCGCAGAGCACCACTACCGAAAGAGGAAAGACGATTTTCTCAATCTGCCTCACCGGACGCAACTGCTTCATCACGATCACCCGCTCTGCCTTCGTCGTCAGCAAACGCATGATCGGCGGCTGAATGATCGGCACCAGCGCCATGTAGGAATACGCCGCCACCGCAATCGCCCCGAGAAGATCGGGCGCAAGTTTACCCGCCAGGAAAATCGCCGTCGGGCCATCCGCCCCACCGATGATGCCAATCGCACTCGCGTCAGCGATCGAAAAATTGATCCCCTCAAAAGCACCCGACAAAGCCAGTGCTCCAATCAGCGTCGAAAAGATCCCCAACTGCGCCGCCGCACCGAGCAAGGCCGTCTTCGGATTGGCGAGGAGCGGACCAAAATCGGTCATCGCACCCACCCCCATGAAGATCAGCAACGGAAAGACACCCGAGCTGATTCCCACATCAAAAATCAACGCCAGGAAACCGCCCTGCGAAAGCTCCGCAATCCCCGCATAGGGAATGTTCGCCAGCAGCCCGCCAAACCCGATCGGGATCAGCAGCAGCGGCTCAAACTTCTTTGCGATGCCGAGGTAGATCAGCAACAGGCCGATGCCCACCATGATCAAATTTTTCCAACCACCATGGATAAACCCATGAATTCCAGTGCTTTCCCAAAGCTTGTCCACCTTGGATCCCTCCTCAGCCGCAGCAGCCCCATCACCCAGCGTTTCCGCTGCAGGCAACAAACCGATGCTCAACACGAGCACCGCCAAAATTCCAACCCAGATCGTCGTAGAGCGTCGCATTTAGTCTAGGTTGGCTAGAACTTGTCCGGCGGTCACTTGGTCGCCCTTCTTGACGAGGATGTCGGCCACTCGACCGGCACATGGAGCAGCAATCGCCATCTCCATCTTCATCGCTTCGAGCACGATCACCGTCTCGCCTTCCTCGACCGAGTCACCGACCGCCTTCTTAATTTCAAACACCGCACCAGGCATCGGCGCCGGCACTCCGGTGACCGCACCGCCACCTCCACTCGGTGCTGGCGCGGATCTGCCTTCCGCATCCTCACCTTCCGTGACGGAGACATCGTAGGAACGGCCATTGACCGTCGCCTTGTCGCCATTGAACTGCACCGCGAACTTTTCGCCACCCACCGTCACGGTGAGATTGTCGGGAATGGTTCCAGTCGCAGCCGGCGCTTCCTTCTCGATCTTGCGAACGTTCGTCTTCATCTCCCCCTTCAGGAAGGAAATGCCCTTCGCGCCGCAAGCAGCAACGATGAAAATGTTCTCGTCGGTCACCGGCAGGCCCTCGCCTTCCAGCTTCAACTTGGCCGGCTCGACTCCCTTCTCGGGATTGTCTTCGTCCATGTCGAGAGGACTCAGCGTGGTTGGCTCGAGCCCCATCTTCTCGGCAGCCCGCTGCACGATCTCCGCATCGGGTGGGACCGGCGTCTTGCCAAAGTATCCGAGAACCATCTTCCCGTAGCCTTCTGCAAATTTCTCCCACTTGCCGAAGATGACATTGTTGAAGGCCTGCTGGAAATAGAACTGGCTGACCGGGGTCACCGAGGTGCCGAAACCACCAAGTCGCACCACCTCGCCCATCGCCGCGATCACTTCCGGGTAACGGTCCATGATGCCGTTGTCGCGCATCATCTGCGTGTTCGCCGTCAACGCCCCACCCGGCATCGGGCTCCAGGGAATCATCGGCTCGGTCGCTTTCGCCTCAGGCGGCATAAAATAGTCCTTCATGCAGTCCTTGAAGACCTCTTCCGCCACCATGATCTTATCGATATCCAGGTCCAAGCTGTAGTCGCCACCGCGCAGCGCGTGCCACATCGAAGCAACGTCCGGCTGACAAGTTCCGCCAGAACATGGCGCCATGGAAAGGTCGATCTGGTCGATCCCCGCTTCGATCGCGGCCTGGTAACAGATCACTCCGGTCCCCGCCGTGTCGTGCGTATGGTAGGACAAACGCGTCCCTTCCGGCAACCGCTTCCGCGCTGCCTTCACCGTTTCATAAATGGTTGCTGGATAGGCCGTGCCGCTGGCGTCTTTGAAACACACCGAGGTGAACGGAATCTCCGCTTCGAGGATGTCGTCCAGCGTCTTCGCGTAGAACGCCGGATCGTGTGCGCCTTCACAACCGGGAGGCAAGGCCATCATCGTCACGCATACCTCGTGGTTCAATCCATGGTCGGTGATGGAACGACCGGAATCGATGAGGTTGTTGACGTCGTTGAGTGCGTCGAAGTTCCGGATGGTCGTCATCCCGTGCTTCTTGAAAAGCTTCGCGTGGAGATCGATGATGTCCCGTGGCTGCGAGTCGAGCGCCACCACGTTGATGCCCCGCGCCAGAGTCTGCAGGTTTGCATCAGGACCAGCCTTCTCACGGAAGGTATCCATCATGTCGAAGGCATCCTCGTTCGAGTAAAAGTAGAGCGCCTGATACCGCGCCCCGCCGCCGGCCTCGAAGTGACGAATCCCGGCATCCCGGGTCGCCTCTACAGCTGGCATGAAATCGTTGGTGAATACCCGGGCTCCATACACGCTCTGGAATCCGTCCCGGAACGCGGTGATCATCACTTCAATCTTCTTGGCCATGTGTCGCTATGTCGTGTGGTCTGAGTGGTTAATTGATCGCTTACTGGTCGTATTTGGTGCGGTGCGCCGCGGCGAGAGCCACCGCAATTTTCGCCTGCTCATCATTGGCTGGCTTGGCGGCCGGAGCGGCTGGCTCCTGGGACTCGGAAAACAGGTGGGAGAATTTCTGGAAGAAGGCCCCCGAGAGGGTCATGAAGACCACCAAGAGCACCAAAAAGGCGAAAACCACGCTCATTCCGACGACCATGAGCTCCACGCCCTCGTTGATGATGTTTTCGTCCATAATTCTGAGTTGCTGAGCGTTTCCTGCACGCCGCGGGGGCTTGTTTAGCGGGTCGGACGCTTCCTGTAAACTTTAGGAAGCAAGGAATCCTCTTCGCGCCTCAGTTCGCTCTAATCAACACCCACCCTTGATGTTAGGATCTCCTAATAAACAGCGATCACGCCACCCGAAAGTCAGGCAATATCCCTGCAATCAATGATCCCATCCCCCCGTATCACCCTCACCCGTCATGCCCCACATCCTCTTCCTCCTCTCACTTCTAGGCTCTTGCCTCCTCGCTCTTCCATCTGAAGCCGCAGACCACCCCAACATCGTCATCATCCTCGTCGATGACATGGGCTACGGCGACCCAGGGTTCAACAATCCCGACTCCAAAATCCCCACTCCCCATCTCGACCGCCTCGCCGGGGAAGGAATGCGCTTCACCGATGCCCACGCCCCCGGCCCCCTCTGTCACATGTCCCGCTACGGCCTCATGACCGGCCGCGCCCCCTACCGCACCGATGTCGGCCGCTGGGGGAAGCATCCCCTCATCGAAGATGACCAACTCACCATCGCCGATCTCGCCAAAGCCCAGGGCTATCGCACCGCCATGGTCGGCAAATGGCACCTCGGCTTCCGTGAAAACGGCTACGACAAACCTCTCCCCGGCGGCCCGGTCGATTGCGGCTTCGACAGCTACTTCGGCATCCGCGCCTCCACCGACATCCCCCCCTACTTCTATATTCGCAGTGACCGCGCCGTCGAACCACCCACCAACAACATCGCGGCAAACAACTCCGAAGGCTGGTCCCCCATCCAAGGCGCCTTCTGGCGCAAAGGCGGCATCGCCCCCAATCTCGCCCTTAAAGACGTCCTCCCCAAGTTCACCGACGAGGCGATCGAGTTCATTCAGTCCCGGACTTCTCCCACTGATAACTCTTCCCCGATAACTGATAACTCAACGGCCCCGCCGTTCCTCCTCTATCTCGCCTACCCCGCCCCCCACACTCCCTGGCTTCCCGATCCAAAGTTCGCGGGTAAGAGCGGCGCCGGCATGTTCGGCGACTTCATGATGATGGTCGACGCCGAGATCGGCCGCGTCCTCAAGACTCTCGACGACACCAAACTCGCCAAAGACACCCTCATCATCTTCTCCTCCGACAACGGCCCGGTCTGGTACGACAAAGACGTCGAGAAATTCGGCCACGACTCCTCCGGCGGCCTCCGTGGCATGAAAGGCGACGCCTGGGAAGCCGGCCACCGCATGCCCTTCCTCGTCCGCTGGCCCGAACAAGTGAAACCCGGCACCACCAGCGCTCACCTTCTCTCCTTCACCGACTTCCTCGCCACCTTCGCCGACCTCTTCAGCAAAGACCTCCCCGCCGACGCCGGCCCCGACAGCTTCAGCTTCCTTCCCGCCATGCAGGGAAAGCCCGGCAAACCTCGCCCCCCCATCGTCATGCAGTCCGCCCGCAAAGGCAGCTTCATGATCCGCGACGGCCAATGGAAACTCATCAACAACCTCGGCTCCGGCGGATTTTCCAAACCCAGCCACATCAAACCCGAAGCCGACGGCCCAGAAGGACAACTCTACAACTTCACCGACGACCTCGGAGAAACCAATAACCTCTACCTCGAGAAGTCCGCCACCGTCACCCGTCTTCAAGCCCAGCTGAAACGCATCATCGACACCGGCCGCAGCCGCTGATCCTTCCTCCCCGCCCCCCGTAGCGGAACAACTGTGTTGTTTCAACGGTTCAGGGAAGCCCCAACGAAAACAATCCCCCACAGCAGTCCCGAGCAGCCTGTTGGTAGCCACGACTTGTTATCCCATTTCGTATCGCTATTCCGTTGAGTTTTCGGCGGGATTCACTTTTGAGTTGGCCGATACGAGGACGCTCGATTTATCCCATCCATCAGCAAGATTGAATTGAATCCACTCCGAACTCAGATGGATGTCTAAGGAATCAAGTTTTCCCGGACCTAAGTTCTGGTAGCCGTGTGGAATGTTTGCGGGTCCCAAGACTACGTCACCTTGCCCTCCCTCCTCCTCCCTGTTTGACTCATCGTTATGAAAACGCATTCCTACAACCCTTCCGGCTCCCGACGACATCATCTCTGACGATGGTGAGTTCCGCCCCGATGCCTGCCCGAAAGCCGGTGACTGCGGCTGGGCCTACATGACTGGACAGACCAACACTGACAACCCCAGCCGTCCCATCCTCCTCGACGCCTTCCTCCCGGGCACCCAAAAATTCGATCCGAAGTTCCACGAAGGCAAGGTCATCACCGTCCTCATCGACGGCAGCGCCAGAGCCATCGAACTGGATCCCAAAGGCCGGATCCTCCACCAAGGCGAAGACCTCCTCTCCCAGAAATCCAAGATTTGGAAAAATCTCACGGAGAGCCCCGCCAAACTCCTCGCCCAACCAAAGCCCTCCAAGGCCGCCCAACAGAAAATCGCCGATGCAGCCAAAGTCGCAAAACCTGGTGAGGGGGAAGCGGTCGAAGTGAAGGAATAGCGACGTCCCGGGTGTTCAATAACACCCGGAGCCCAAAGAATCACTTACCCGGCCAACGACGGCGGCGCAGTCTCCGGATCAGCCTCCGCGCCGTAATCCACCCCTTCCAAGCCAAATCCAAACAGCTTCAGGAACTCTTCCTGATACCCTTTGAAATCAGTCAACTCGTTGATCGTCTCCGTGGAAACACGGTCCCAGGCCTCGGCCACCGCCGCCTGAATGCCCGGCTCCATCTCCCAATCGTCCAACCGAATCCGCCCCGCCTCATCAAGCGCCAAGTCCCCGCCATAAAGTCGATCCGCAAACAAGCGCTGCATCTGCTCGATGCACCCCTCGTGATTGCCCTTTGCCTTCATCTCCTTGTAGAGAATCGAAATATACAGCGGCACCACCGGAATCGCCGAACTCGCCTGCGTCACCAGCGCCTTGTTCACCGACACAAAGGCCGCACCGGAATGCGTCTCCCTCAGCGCCGCATCGATCCGCGCACAAGCCGCTTCCACATCCTTCTTCGCCCGTCCAATCGTCCCGTCCGTATAAATCGGCCAGGTCAACTCCGGCCCGATGTAGGAATACGCCACCGTCTTCACACCATCCGCGAGAACACCGGCCCCTTCCAGGGCATTCATCCAAAGCTCCCAATCATCGCCACCCATCACCTTCACGGTGTTTGTAATCTCTTCCTCCGTCGCGGCACCGATGGTCACTTCCTGGACCAAACCCTTGTCAGTGTTGAGCGTCTTGTTGGTGTAGTCACCACCCGTCGTCTTGAGCACCGACTTGTAAACCTCCCCCGTATCCGGATCGGTCCGCCGAGGTGAAGCAAGACTGTAGACCACCAGGTCCACCTTCCCACCCATCTCGTTCTTGATAATCTCGATCGCCTGCGCCTTCGACTCGTGGGAAAACGCATCGCCATTCAAACTCTTCGCAAACAACCCTTCCGCCGCCGCCGCCTTTTCAAACGCCGCCGTGTTATACCACCCCGCACTTCCCGTCTTCTTCTCCGTCCCCGGCTTCTCAAAGAACAAACCCAAGGTGTTCGCCCCTGACGCAAAGGCCGGCACGATCCGCGAGGCCAGCCCGTAGCCCGCCGACGCCCCGATCACCAATACGCTCTTCGGTCCACCCTCGATCGGGCCCTTCGATTTCACGTAATCAATCTGTTCCTGCACATTCGCCGCACAGCCGTCGGGATGTGAAGTCGTACAAATAAAGCCGCGGGTCTTGGGTTGGATAATCATGGTGTTGGAAGACGGCTCCATCTTCCCGCCTCTCCGCCGGATGCCAAGCCTAACCGCACAGATTGTTGCCTCTTAGCTCCCCGAGGGACTCCCAATCACAGCCCCGACTTATCAAGTCCCAACCTCTTGATCCTCGAAGCGAGCGTCGTCGACTTCATCTCCAACAACTCCACCCCGCCACCAACTCCAAAAATCTTTCCGCCGGACTCTCTCAGGGCCGTCACGATGCTCTCCCCCTCACGTTGCTTGAACTCCCCACGGGTGAGCAGGGCTCCGGATCGCTCACTCGCCCCAACCGCTGCCGCAGTCTCCCCGGCGCCAGTCGCCGGCCCTTCAAGCCGAATCGGGCCACCCTGCGACAGAATCACCGCCCGCTCGATCGAGTTCTGCAGCTCCCGCACATTACCGGGCCAATCGTGCGCCAGGAATCGC
>JAPKDA010000017.1 GCA_028822695.1 Akkermansiaceae bacterium | reverse complement strand
GGGGCGTTGAACCACGCCACGCCCGTCAAGTCGGGCTTGCCACAGGGCGGAGTCAAGCCTCCGCACTCCGGGTTCCATTGATGACCCGGATACGGCGAGATGCCGCAGTTACTCTTCGATCAAATGCTTGGGGAAATCTGCGACGCGTTCGCAGGAAAGCTGTTCCATGACCTGCTGGAGCTGGCGTTTGATCATGCCGATGGTGTGCATGCCGCCGTCTTTTCCGAGGGCGCCGACGCCATACATGAAGGAGCGACCCAGGAAGGTGAATTTCGCACCGCTAGCGAGAGCGCAAGCAACGTCGGGACCTTCGCGCAGTCCGCTGTCGAGCATGACGGTGGTCTTGTCTCCATATTTCTTGGCAAGTTCGGTCATCGGTTTGATGGTCGACTGACCGGCATCGAGTTGACGACCGCCGTGATTGGAGGAGATGAATCCATCGGCACCGAGGGCGATGACTTTTTCCGCGTCTTCTTCCGTGACGATTCCTTTCACGACCAGTTTGCCTTTCCATTTGTCGCGGATGGCCTTGATTTTGTCCTCGTTCAAGCGACCGGAGAAGGTCTTGTTCATGAACTGGGCGAGGTGCTTCAAGTTGAGGCCCTTCGGGATGTATTGGGTCATCGTCTTGAACTCCGGAATGCCGGCGGGGAGCTGGGAAAAGGACCAGGTCGGGTGGGTCATCATTTGGATGATGTTCCGGAGGTTCATCTGCGGCGGGATGGAAAGCCCGTTGCGGATTTCCTTGGGGCGGAAGGCAAAGGTGGGTGTGTCGGCGAGGATGACGAGGACGGGCACTTCAGCCTCTGCGGCTCGCACGAGGAGTTTGTCGCGGAGATCATTCTCGGCGGGATGATAGAGCTGAAACCAAGCGCGGCCCTCGGTGATTTCGGCAACCTTCTCGATACTGGCCGTGCCGACGGTGCTGAGGACGAAGGGGATGTTGTGAGCGTGGGCGGCAGCGGCAAGGATTTCGCAGGACTTGGGCCACATGAGGCCTTGCAGTCCAATCGGAGCAATGCCGAAAGGTGCGTCGTATTTGATTCCAAACAACTCGGTGCTGAGATCTGAGCCGGGATAGTCGCCGATGTAATAAGGGCGCAGGAGAACGTCGCGAATCTCCTTCGTGTTACGGCGGAGGTTGTTATCCGAGTTGCAGCCACCCTCGAGGTATTCGAAGGCGAAGCCCGGCATGCGTTTGCGAGCCTTCTCGCGGAGGTGATCAATGGAGGGATATTCGGAGTTGAAGACTTCGTTCATAAAATGTGTCAGGTAGATGTTTGGATCGCCTCGAGGCGGGCGGCGGCTTCACCCCAGGGTGCGGAATCGGCTGGCTTGAAGATTTTGAGGGGAAGGGACTCGCGGATGAGGGCGCGCCCTGCGGCGATGTTCGTGAGTTCCCCGGTGACAGTCATCTGGGTGATGAGGTTTCCGCAGGCAGTCGCTTCGATCGGTCCTGCATACACGGGGACGCCACAGGCATCTGCGATGGCTTGAGTGAGAATTTCATTCTGAGTGCCGCCGCCGCCCATATGGATGCGGTCGAGGTCTCTCCCGGTGATCTTTTTCAACTGCTCAAATCTGGTGCGGTGTTTCAGGGCGATGCTTTCCGTTGCGACGCGGAGGACGGCTCCCCTGGCTTCGGGGACGGGCTGGCCGGTGCGTTTGCAGTAGTCGCGAATCTTGTCGGGCATGTCGCCAGACGACTCGAATTCCGGGGCGTCCGTATCGACGAAGGAAGTGAAGGGTTGGGCCTCGCTGGCGAGGGCCGCGAGGGCATCGTAACCAAAGCTGGCGCCCCCCTTCTCCCACTCCCTTTTGCATTCCTGGATCAGCCAGAGTCCGGAGATGTTATTCAGGAAACGGACGGTGTTCTCGACTCCCAATTCGTTGGCAAAACCGGCTACCCGGGCTTCCTCGGTGAGGATCGGTTCGGAAAGCTCGGTGCCGAGAATGGACCAGGTGCCCGAGGAAATGAACGCGTAGGATCCTTCTCCCGGAATGCCAGCTACTGCAGCCGCCGTATCGTGCGAGGCAGTAGCGATGATCTGGAAGTCTGCGCCGAGTTCCTTGGCGAGTTCGGGACGCAAGTTCCCAAGGACTGTGCCGGGAGGGACGACTTCGCCGAAGATTTCCTTCGGCAGACCGATGCCCTCGATGACGGACCAGGCCCAGTCGTTGTGTTTTGGTGAAAACAGCTGCGTGGTGGAGGCATTGGTGCGCTCGACCGCTTTGCGACCGGTCAGCCAAAAGGCCAGCAGGTCTGGGATCATCAGGAAACTCGAGGCGGACTTAAGGGCGGCCGAGCCACGAAGACGATCGGCGAGGAGTTGTTGGCTGGTGTTGAGGAAGAAGGGCATGATGCCCGTTTCGGCGTAGGCTTTGTCGTTTCCGTAAAGCTCATCCATCTTTGCGCCCATCCCCTCCGTGCGGGGGTCTCGGTATTGGAAGGGGAGGCCGAGGAGGCAGCCGCGTGAATCGAGGAGGCCGTAGTCCACGCCCCAGGTATCGATGCCAGCCGAGACGATGGAGTCCTTGTATTTTTTCACTCCGGCTCTCAGGCCCACCAGGATTTCGCGATAGAGTTGGAGAATGTTCCAGAACTGACCACCGGGGAGGATGGTGCCGGGGTTTTCGAAGCGATGCAGTTCCTCGAGAGTGAGGTGACCGTTCTCATGAATTCCGGCGAGGACGCGGCCGCTGCCGGCGCCTAGATCGATGGCGAGATGGACTTTCATTTGGTATTCTTCAAGCGGTTCTTGTCGTCGCTGTTAGTGCTGGGACAGGAAATCGGATTTGGGTCTCTGCGACCAGTTCCTATTGAGGCTATCGGATATGTGGATGTGGATTTGGTTGGGAAAACGTCCGGGGGATTGAATTTTGTCGATTATTGTGCCTGAGGTAAACGCCAAAAATCCGCGAATGGGCCCGGTGCTAAGGACCCAGGGGGGTATGTGGGGGGCCGCCGGGGTGGAGGTGGGGTCGGCGGTGAGGATTTACCTCGGCTTTACACAGGGAAGGAGGTTTTGAGGGTAGTCTCTTCATCAACAAAGCGAATTGACTAATGAAGAGATCGACATTTTTGAAGCAGGCCTGCCTTTTGGGTGGGGGGTCCTTGGTTTGGTTGCCGAAAGGTTGGGGGCACGATGTGGTGGCTCATCATCATGGGCATGGACATCACCACTGGATTCTTCCCCACGTTCGGCACCTGCCGCGTCCGTCGGTGCCGTCTCCGGTGACGGTGAGTCATATCGATGCGGTGGCCAGCATCTCGGGACAGAAGGCGAAGACGACGCTGACCATTGAGTTTCAAAATCCGGATCGCTCCCGGATTCAGGAGGGCGAGATTCTTCTGCCGGTGCCACATGGTGCGGTGCTGAGTTCGTTTCGGTTGGAGGGGGCGAACGGAGGGAACTTGAAGGCGAAAATTTTGCCCCGAGAAGAGGCGCGACGGATTTATGACCGCATTGTGAGTCAGATGAAGGATCCGGCGATTCTCGAGTTTGCGGGAATGGGCGCGGTGAAGTCAGAGGTGTTTCCGGTGCCGGCGGGAGGATCTGCGAAGGTGCGAATTGTTTATGAGGAACTACTCACGGCGGATGGCGAGCGGGTTGAGTATGTGTTGCCACGTTCCGAGTCGCTCGACTACCGGGTACGGTGGAACTTGCGAGTGAACTGGGCGATGAAGGAGGGAATCGCGACGGCCTACTCGCCGACGCACAAGATCAAGACCAGCAAGCAAGGGAACCGGATCATGGTGGAAGCGAAGGGTCCCGTGAATCCGGGCGCGTTTCGCTTGTCAGTGCTGCGTGATGGGAAGCACAAAAATCCGGTGGCCTCATTCCTGTCGCATCCGGACGAGAAGGGAGACGGCGGATGGTTTCTGATGTTGATGTCTCCGCCCAAGAATCTGGAGAACCAACCGAAGCTCAGTCGGGGGGTGACCTTGGTTCTGGATCGATCCGGGAGCATGGCTGGTGAGAAGCTGGATCAGGCCCGGGCGGCTGCACTTCAGGTCGTGGAGGGGTTGGATGAAGTCGATTACTTCAACCTGATCACCTACAACGAATCTGTCGCGCAGTTTTCTCCGGAACCGCTGCCGGCGAATCGGGAGAACGTGCTCAAGGCGCGAAATTTCATCAACGCCATCCGTGTCAGTGGAGGCACAAACATCCACGGGGCACTGACTGCGGCGGTGAAGCAACGGACGAGAAAAGGGAGCGTCTCCCTGGTTCTTTTCCTGACCGATGGTCTGCCAACGATCGGGGAAGCCTCCGAGAAGAGGATCCGCGAGTCGATTTCAGCTCTCAACGCAGGCAAACGCCGGATCTTCACCTTTGGGGTCGGGGTCGATGTGAACACCGCCTTGTTGTCCCGGCTTGCCGATGACAGTCGGGCCACGGCGACCTACGTGCTGCCGAAGGAAAGCGTGGAAGTGAAAGTGGGCAAGGTCTTCGCGCGATTGGCGGGTCCCTTGCTGGGAAATCCAGTTCTGACTCCCGTGGATGGCAAGGGGAACCTGCTTCCGGGACGGATCGATGACATGATTCCGCATCGCTTGCCGGACTTTTTTACAGGGGATCAGATCGTGGTCACCGGGCGCTATCATGGAACGAAGCGCTTGGTGTTTCGCTTGCAAGGGTCGACCGGGAACAAGGACCGGAGCTTCCGATTTCATTTCCAACCCAACAAGAAACGCAATCCCTTCGTGCCTCGTCTGTGGGCGACTCGGAAGATTGCGATTTTGACCGATGCGATCCGCGATTTTGGAGCGAATGGAACTTTGGGGCAACTAACGGGTGATCAGGTGGATCGCAATGACCCGAGGGTGAAGGAGTTGGTCGATGAGATTGTGCGCCTTTCCACCGAGCATGGAATCCTCACGGAATACACGGCCTTCCTTGCCAGAGATGGCGCGGTCTTTGGTTCGGTGGAGCGGCAGAATGAGACCGCAGGCCAGAACTTTGAAGCCCGGGCGATCCGGGATCGGAGCGGAGCGAAGGGAGCGAACCAGGATCGAAACCTTTGGGCAGCCAAGGAGGCGGCCTATGCGAATCCACACAACTCATTTCTCAATTCCAAGCTCAAGCAGGAAGAGGCCGGGGGAAATGTGCAGCAGGCTTCGGACAAGGCATACTACAAGCGGGGAGATCAATGGGTCGATGTGGCGGTCGCCGCGAACAGTGACCAAGCGGTGGAGGAAGTCGAAGTGGGCAGTGAGGCGTTCAAAGGGCTGGTCGATCGACTAGTGGCGACCGAGCGACAAAGCTGCCTCGCGCTTGGCAAGAATCTTGAAATCGTGATGGACGGGAGACGCTATCGAATCCGGTAAGCGCCCAGATTATTTAACAACTCAGAAAACCAAACAGAACAATGAAAACGACAACGAACAAAAAGCGCCTCCTTGCAGGCGGAATGGCAGCCCTCTTGGGCGTAGGAGTGGCCTTTGGGCACAAAGTGGTGGTCCCCGTCGATCAGCCAGACGATGGCGAGGCGAAGGTGCAGATTGCAATTCTTCTCGATACGAGTGGAAGCATGAGTGGATTGATCGAACAGACCAAGACACAGCTTTGGCGGATCGTGAATACGTTTATTGACGCGAAGCAGAATGGTCAGGTGCCATTTGTGGAAGTGGCGCTTTACGAGTATGGCAATGATGGGCTCAGCGGTGAGGCGCATTGGGTTCGTCAGATCCAACCGTTGACCCGGGATCTCGATCAGGTGAGCGCGGATCTCTTTGGCCTCCGCACCAATGGTGGATCGGAGTTTTGCGGAGCGGTGATTGAGCGCGCTTCACTCGACTTGAAGTGGGATTCCACGCCAGGTGTTTACAAGGCGATCTTCGTGGCTGGTAACGAGCCCTTCACGCAAGGTCCGATCGATCCGAACGGGGCGTGTAAGTCGGCGATTTCCAAGGGGATCATCGTGAACACGATTCACTGTGGCACCGAGAAGGATGGTATTGCTGGTGGATGGAAGTCCGGCGCGATGCTGGCGGATGGAACGTTCCTGGTGATCAATCACAACGAAGCGGTGGTGCACATCGTTGCTCCGCAGGATACGGAGATTCTTCGTCTGAATGCAGAGCTCAACAAGACCTACATCCCGATCGGAAAGCTCGGGGCCATGAAGCGCGAGGAGCAGAAGGTGCAGGACGATAATGCTGCGGCGAGGCCCGAGTCCGGTGCCGCCGTGCAACGAGCCCGGACGAAGTCCAGTAGCAACTACTGGAATGGAAATTGGGATCTGGTCGATGCCTGCAAGACGAAGGAGTTCAAGTGGACCGAGCTCAAAGAGGAAGATCTTCCCGATGAGATGAAGAAGCTGAATGTGGAGGAGCGGAAAGCCTATGTTGCCAAGAAGCAGGAAGAGCGCCGTGGTATTCAGAAGAAGATCAACAAGCTCAACAAGGACCGCGAGGTTTACGTGACGGACGAACTCAAGAAGACGGGCGAGGGCGCCGAGAATACTCTTGATGCCGTGGTCGTCAATACCGTCCGCGATCAGGCCAAGAAGAAAGGATACAGTTTCGCGAAGAAGTAATTGTATTGCTGGGTGGTTCGCCACCCACGGATGGTCCGGCAGGGGGGTGTGGGTTCCTCTGCCGGACCTGTCCGTTGACAAAGATGCTGTCTTTTTGACTGCGACGACTGGAAAACATTGTTAGATTAACGAGAACCGATGGATCAACCGACGATACTGGTAGTGGAGGATGACGCAGCGGTGCGTCAGGGGATTGTGGATGCGCTGACCTTCTCCGGGTATGCCGTGCTTTCTGAGCCGGACGGACTTGCCGGGAAGGAGACGGCGCTGCGGGCGAGGTATCAACTACTCTTGCTCGACCTGGTTATGCCGGGTTGCAGTGGGTTCGATGTGTTGGAAGCGCTGAAGAAGGAGCGACCGGGGCAACCGGTGATCATTCTCTCGGCACGGGGGGAAGAGGGGGATCGGGTAAAGGGATTGAAGATGGGGGCGGATGACTACGTGGTGAAGCCGTTCAGTGTGCGGGAACTGCTTGCGAGGGTCGATGCGGTGCTGCGCAGGACTACGGAGCGTCCGGCAGCGGTGGAAGGGCACAAGATCAACGGTGCACAGGTCGATTTTTCGCGACGGGAAGTGCGATTTGAGGATGGATCACGGGAGGAGCTTTCAGAGCGGGAATCGGACCTGTTGCGGTATCTGGTGGCCCAGTCGGGTCGGGCGGTGCCGCGGGACGAGCTGTTGAGGCAGGTATGGGGGATCGATCCCAAGAACATCGAAACCCGCACGGTGGACATGCATGTGGCCCATTTGCGGCAAAAGCTGCGCAGCGAGACGTCCTTGGTGACGGTGCGCGGAAAAGGGTATATGTTGGGAATCTAGAAATTATGAATCGTCCATGGGTGATTTGGTTTGTGTTGGTGGGCTGTGCGCTCCTCATTTTGGGGGCGGTGGGCTTTCTGACGGACCGGATGTTGGGGATGGAAGACGAACGGGCCCGTGCCGAAGCGGATGGGGAGGTGGAGGAGTTGGTGCGTTTGTCGTTGTCACGGATGGATGCGTTGGCTTCAGGATTCCTAATCATTGAGGGTCAGCGCCCTCCGGTGCATTATGACGCATTTTACGCGCCCGGGAATGTGATCACGAACGACTATGTGAACGTGGGCAAGGGCATCGTTCTGCAGCCATCGCCATTGCTGTCCGATCCTCCGGAGTTCATTCAATTGCACTTTGAGATCAAGCCGGGCCAGATCCTGACTTCGCCGCAGGTGCCGGTGGGGAATTTGCGTGATTTGGCGGAATCATCGGGGATCTCGGCAGAGGAGTTGAACCGGGCGGGGACACAGTTGGAGAAGATGCGCGGGATGCTTTCGAAACAGTGTATCCAGGTTCATCCTGCGGTTGGAGGGGGCACGAATTTTGACCTGTTGGCCATGCTCTGTAGCCCGGCGATGCCGGTTTGGAATAAGGCCGAAGCGAGCAAGGTTGAGAAAAATGCGAATTGGGTGACGGAACAACGGCAGAAGGAAGGGAATGCGGCGAGACAGACGTTTAAGTATCAGAAGGGGTTGAGTGCGGTGGATCAGGGGCGTCGGGCTCAGAACCTGGCGCAACAACAGGATTGGGGGCGGAAGGATGCGATGAAGAAGTCTGCCCCTTCGCCAAAGGCGGATGATGCGCTTCAATTGGCGGACCTTGGCCAGTCCAACGAGGCCAAGGAACAAAGGGAGTTGGAGATCACACCCTTCCGTCCGGTTTGGATTGGGGAGGATCTCTTTGCGGTGCGCCATGTCGTCGATGAAGATGGGCCGCGCTATCAGGGGTTTTGGTTGAGGTCTGAGGAACTCAAGAGCTACTTGTTGGAGAATGCCGATTTACTGAAGACCCCTGATCTCGAGCCCATTGAAGCACTGGTCGTGCAGTCATTGGAAGGTGCGGAGGTCGATAACGGCGGCCTCGAGGACGAGCCGCGGGCCTTGGTGACCTTGCCGTGGCGTTTGGTGGTGGGGCCGACCTCCTATACCGCTTTGGCGTGGACGCCGCTCCGCGCGTCGATGGTGATCGGTTGGATCGCCGTGATTCTTGCCTTACTTGCCGCGGCCGGACTGGTGCGTAGCGTTCTCAAGATGAGTGAACGGAGGGCGGCCTTTGTCTCCTCGGTGACTCACGAGTTACGGACGCCGTTGACGACGTTTCAGTTGTATTCGGACATGCTGGCCAGCGGAATGGTGAAGGAGGAGGAGAAGCGGCAGGGGTATCTTGATACGCTGTGCCTGGAGGCCGGGAGATTGAATCATTTGATTGAGAACGTGCTGTCCTACTCGCAGATCGAGCGAGGGAGTGCGCGGACGAGGCATGAGACTCTGCAGCTGTGCAGTCTTTTGGAGCGTTTCCGATCCCGGACCGGGGATCGTGTGGAGCAAGAGGGCGGGAGCCTGGAGATCGAGTGCAAATCTGACTGTGAGGTGGATACCGATGTGACGGCGGTGGAGCAGATCGTGTTCAACCTCGTCGACAACGCCTGTAAATACGGGATGAGTGAGGACGGGAAGTGCGCGATTTCGTTGACTGCGGATGTGGTGGGAGGAAAGGCGCGGATCGCGGTGTGCGATGAAGGTTGCGGGATCGATCGGAAGGATTTGAAGAAGCTATTCAGGCCGTTCCACAAGTCGGCGAAAGAAGCGGCGCATTCGAAGCCGGGGGTGGGGCTGGGCTTGGCGCTGAGTCGGCGTTTGGCCAAAGCTCTTGGTGGGGAGTTGCGGGTGGAGAAGGTGGAGAAGGCGGGGGCGTGCTTTGTGTTGGAGTTGCCGGTGAAGAGGTGAGGTTTTTGGAGGGGATGGGTGGCGATACGGCTTTGGGGAAAGCGGTGTCGACGCTCGTTGCCTCACTTTGCCACCGCAGTCCAAAATGGTCGAAGGTTGGGTGGATCTGGTTATCGTCTCCCCGTGCGCAAGATTCTACATGTCGACATGGACTGCTTTTATGCAGCGATCGAGGTGCGGGATCATCCGGAGTTGGAGGGGAAGCCGGTCGCGGTGGGGGGGAGTGGGCGGCGGGGGGTGCTGACGACGGCAAACTATGTGGCGCGGAAGTTTGGGTGTCGTTCGGCGATGCCGGGGTTCAAGGCGCTGGAGGCTTGCCCGGACCTCATCATCATGCCTGTGCGCTTCGATGTGTATCGGGAGGAGTCGCGGCGGGTGCGGGAGATCTTCAAGCGGTTCTCGGAGGTGATCGAGCCGCTTTCGCTGGACGAGGCCTATCTGGACATCAGTCATTTGAATTCGAGTGGTCGGGCCGTGGCCTGGGAGATTCGGAACATGATCCGGGAGGAGACGGGGCTGACGGCGTCTGCGGGGATTTCGTCGAACAAGCTACTCTCGAAGATTGCCTCAGATTGGCGGAAGCCGGATGGGCAGTTTGAGGTGGGGGAAGATGAGGTGGCGGACTTCATGCGGGAACTGCCGGTGAAGAGATTGTCGGGGGTGGGGAAAGTGATGGAGGAGAAACTCGCGGTACTGGGCGTGAAGACCTGTGGTGATTTACAGGGTGTGGAGAAGTTGGTGTTGGCGGAGCGATTTGGAAAATGGGGGCTGGAGCTTTATGAGCTTTGCCGAGGGCTGGATGAAAGACCGGTGCGGACATCACGAATTCGCAAGACTCTCAGCACGGAGCGGACCTTGGGGGAGAACGCGGAGTCAGTGGAGGAGTTGTGGGAGTATTTGCAGGAGCAAATGAAGGAGGTGGAAGAGGACGTGCAGGCGAAACATCGGGAACGGACCTTGAAGAGTTTGGTGGTGAAGTTGAAGTTTGCGGATTTCACGCAGACGACCGTGGAGCGGGCGAAAGGGGTCATTGATTCCGGGGTCTATGAAGAGTTGTTGCGGGAAGCTTGGTCACGCGGGGATGGCAAATCGGTGCGGCTGATTGGGGCCGGGGTGCGGTTTGCGGATGTGAAGGAAGATCCGCAGATGGACTTGGAGTTGGAGTGAATGGGGCTTCGCTGCGGGACGTCACGGCCTGCGGCATCCTGCCGCAGTTACATTTTTGTTTCCCCTAGTGAAGGGACCTGCTTTCTTGGGGCGTGGAATTTACGGACATTGATCGGGACGATTTTCGATCGCTGTTGGAGGAGATTGGGCGGATGCACATGCCCTTTGGAATGTTTGGGCCGAAGGGGTATCCGCCGGCTGGCGTGCCGATCATTGACCTGCCTCCGGAGTATCTCGCGTGGTTCAAGGAACGTGGGTTTCCCAAGGGGCGGCTCGGGGAGTTGATGGAGATGGTGTTCGAGGTGAAACAGACCGGAGCGGATGGGGTTTTTGCCCCAATCCGGCAAAAAAACGGAGGGAGATTCAAATTGCAGAAAAAAAGAAAACGATCTGTCACATTTGAGGACGATTCGACGAATAGAGGCTAAGGAATACGGCTCTGCGGTGTCTGAATCGGAGAGATGTGTTGACCCGGGTGGTGATACCCCTTAAATGCTAAAAATACAGCACAATGAACTTGAAGACGATATTGATCATTTTAGTGGCGGGGCTGAGCTTCGCACAGGGCGCCGTGGAGAATCCGAAGGCCCAGCGGGAGAAGGCGCAGCAGTTGATGAGGGAGGGCAACTGGAAGGATGCGCTTGAGTTGTGGCAGGAGACTTTGGCGGATGTGGATGATGCGGAGAGCGCCAAGGATTTGAATTCTGCGGTGGCTTGTTTGCTCAGGCTGGGGAAGGTGCCGGAGTTCGACGCGCTGATGGAGAACGCGGTGAAGGTTCACAGCGAGAATTGGAGGGTCCTGCATCAGGCGGCGAGTTCCTATCAGAACACCCGGCATTGGGGTCGCAAGTTGGATGGAGAATTTCAACGCGGACAAAATCAAGGTGGAGGCAATTGGATTCAATCCGGTGATCGGGATCGGGTGCGGAGTTTGCAGCTTTATCTAAATGCCTTGGAGAAGGGTGGCGAGGCCATGTCCGACAAGGAACGGGCGGATGTGATGTCGGATCTGGCGAGGTCGTTGACGAGTGGTCGCACTAATCCGCAAACGTTGTGGGCTCTCGCGGTGCTGACGCCCTTGGATGCTTTGCCGGACTTCGACGATGGTCGGGGACTCTCGAGCGGGTCTGGAGCGCCGGTGGATGATGACGGCAATCCCTTATACTTTGAAATCCCGGAAAGCTGGGAGGCCGCGGCGAGTGACGGGGAGCGCTGGCGTTGGTTACGGGAAGAGACGCGGCGCTTGCATCCGGTCGGCGCGGCTGGTTTGGATCTGTCGTGGGCGCACTTTTTGCGGCAGCACTATGGGGTCGGTTCCATGGCGGGATTTGGATGGTGGGGTGCACCACGGGGACCGGATGAGTCACAGGGGATTTTGCAGGCTCACACGTTGAAGGAGAATGAGTCTCTCGCGAAGCTTGCGAACGGCGTGAAGCGATTCGAGTTGAGGGGGGACTACCAGTTCATTCCTTTGCTGCGGAGGCTTTACCAGGAGAAAGGGGGGACTGCGCAAGCAGGTGACACGCTTGTGCAGGTGTTTCTTGATCGTCAGCAGTTCGCGCAAGCGGTCGCGGAGTTGAAGGAGGTCATCGCCAAGCATGGCACCGGGCACGAGAAAGCGCGGACAAAGCTGATGAACCAGGTCATGGGCGACTGGGGACGATTTGAATCGATTTCAATGTTTGGCGCGGGCGCTCAGCCAAGCGTGCCGTTTGTGTTCCGGAATGCGGAGAAGGCGAGTTGTGAACTGCATCGGATCAAGACCGACCTCTATGTCAGCGATATTTTTGAGCATCTGAAGAGCAATCCCCGCGAGTTGGACTGGTCGCGGACGAACGTGGGATCCATCGGGCATTTGCTGGTTGATAAGAATCAGAAGAAGTATCTCGGCGAGCGGGTCGGGAAGTGGGACGTCAAGCTGGAGCCTCGGAAGGGGCATTGGGATACGCGGACGCAGATCACCCTGCCGACCGGGGATGCCGGCGCCTATTTGTTGAAGACGAAGGCTGGGGACGGAAACGTCTCGTGGATCGTGGTGTGGATTTCGGACACCGTTCTTTTGCGTCATCAAACGAAGGACGACATTATTTACTTCCTCGGCGACGCCGCGGCGGGGAGCCCCTTGAGTGGAGAGGTCGAGTTTTTTGGCTATCTTACTGAGCACAGAAAGGGAGCGAAGCGGGTGTTGAAGCAGTTTGATGTCTTGACGAAGCGTTTCACCAAGAAGGTTGGAGATGATGGTCTCCTGCGGTTGCCCAAGGATACTTTTGACAACAAATACCGGTGGATGGCGGTGGCCCGCAGTGGCGAGAAGCGCCGGGCGCTGATGGGGTTCAACTATCAGCGCTGGCGGAACTACAGCTGGCAGGATCACCGCACGGAGCGATCCTACGGAATCACTGATCGGCCGGTTTATCGTCCCGGACAGACTGTGAAGATCAAATTCTGGAGTCGGGCCGCGCGATATGACCTTGGAGACGAGTCGATTTTCGCGGGACGGGAGTGCAAGGTGACGATTCAGGAAGCGGGTGGGGCGATGGTGCATGAGGCGAAGGGGTTGCGGACGGATGAGTTCGGCGGTGTGGAGCTGGAGTTCGAATTACCGGAGGATGCGCGGCTGGGACAATATTATGTCAACATCAAGAGCGGCGTGCCGCATGGAAGCGTGCGGTTCCGGGTCGAGGAGTATAAGAAGCCGGAGTATGAGGTGACGGTGGACGGGCCGAAGGATCCGATTGCGCTTGGCGAAAAGATCGAGGCGACGGTGAAGGCGACGTATTACCACGGCGCGCCTGTCACGGAGGCCAAGGTGAAGGTCAAGGTGCAGCGCTTCAGTCACACCGATCGCTGGTTTCCTGAAGGCCGCTGGGATTGGTTGTATGGAAAAGGCTATTGGTGGTTTGGAGAGGATTACGATTGGTATCCCGGATGGCGGAGTTGGGGATGCATATCACCGGTTCCACCATGGTGGGGTGGTTCACGCTGGACTCCGCCGGAATTGGTTCTCGAGCGGGAGTATGAGATCGGTGCGGATGGCACGGTGAAGGTCGAGATCGATACGGAGATCGCCAAACTTGTGCATGGCGATATTGATCATCGTTACCAGATCACAGCCGAGGTGGTCGATGCCTCGCGGAGAACGATCGTGGGCAGCGGGAGTGTTCTTGCGGCACGGCAGCCGTATTCGGTGACGACGTGGTTGGATCGCGGTTATGCCAGGCCCGGTGAGCCCGTGACCTTGTCCTTTGCGGCCAAGACGCTGGATGGCAAGGCAGTGATCGCTTCCGGCAAAGGAATGCTCTACCGGGTCACGACCGATGCGGAGGGCAAGATTGCGGAGAAGTTGGTGGAGACGATTGACTTAAAATCCGATGGAAGCGGGAAGGGAGACTGGGTCTTTGAGGCTCCGGTGAAGGGGCAGTATCGACTGGCGGTGACCCTGACGGATAAGAAGGGGAACGAGCAGGAGGGGGCGAGTGTGTTTGTGGTGCGCGGGCAGAAGGATGATGGGCAAGGGTTACGCTTCAACGATCTGGAGCTGACACTCGACAAGAAGCAGTATGCGCCCGGCGAGACAGCGCGGATTTTGGTGAATGCCAACGAGCCCGGAGCGACGGTGTTATTGTTTCTGCGCGGTTCGGGCAGAGTGGCTGAACAACTGGAGGTTCTGAAAATTGACGGGAAGTCCCGGGAGTATGAACTGCTTTTGGAAAAGCGCGATATGCCGAATACCTTTATCGAGGCAGTGACGATTGCGCGGGGACGGGTCGTGACGGAGATCCGGGAGATTGTCCTACCACCCGAGAAGCGCTTGCTGACGGTGGATGTCATTCCGAATAAGACGAAGTATAAGCCGCGCGAGAAGGGGAGTGTGACGATCAGGCTGACGGACGAGAATGGTGAGCCATTTGTGGGGACGACGGCGGTAACCGTCTACGACAAGAGTCTCGAATACATCTCCGGTGGTAGCAACGTGCCGGAGATTAAGACGTTCTTCTGGAACTGGAAGCGTGGCTATTCACGCGGTGCTCTGGGGCACTCCCAGGTCCTCAACGGGGGGCACATGGCGAAACCCAAATCACTGCAGATGCAATTTCTGGGACGGTTTGGAGGGATGGTTGCGGACGCCCCAGGAGAGGGAATGGAACTTGATGGAGCGGGAGGCGGCCGAGGCGGAGCTGTTCGACGCAGCATGAAGGCACCTGCCGCCATAATGAAGGATGGACCAGCCTCGGAGTCTGCTTCCATGTCGGCTGACGCCTTTGCCGGTAACAATTCGAAGGCCGGAGCCGGCGGAGAACCAGAAGTTATGGTGCGCTCGGAGTTTGCAGACCTGCTGAAGTGGGTGGGGACGGTGAAGACGAACGAACGGGGCGAGGCGGTGATCGAACTGGAGATGCCCGACAACCTGACGACTTGGAAGATCAAGACCTGGGGGATCGGCGCGGGAACTCGGGTTGGTGAGGGGAGTGCGGAGATCATTACGAGCAAGGATCTCATTGTGAGGCTGCAGGCCCCTCGGTTCTTCATTGAAAGCGATCGGGTGACTCTCAGCGCGGTGGTCCACAACTACCACGAGGAGGCGAAGGAAGTTCGGGTGAGTTTGGAGTTGGATGGCGGAACACTCACCGCGGAAGGCGGAACGTCGAGCACCGTGGTGATTCCCGCTGGTGGCGAGAAGCGAATCAACTGGACTGCGGTTGCGAAGCAGGAAGGCGAAGTGACGATTCGGATGAAGGCCATTGCCAATGATGATGCGGACGCGATGGAAATGAAGTTTCCGGTCTATGTGCATGGCATGGCGAAGACGGAATCGTGGAGTCGGGCGATCGCGCCTGATGGGAAATCGACCACGATCAAGTTTTCCGTTCCTGAGAAGCGTCGCCCAAATGAGACGCGATTGGAAATTCGCTATTCGCCGACGATTGCGACGGCGATGGTGGATGCACTGCCTTATCTCGCGAACTATCCATACGGCTGCACCGAGCAGACTTTGAACCGCTTTGTGCCGACGGTGATCACGCAGAAGCTCCTGCAGGAGATGGAGGTCGACCTGGACGCCGTGAAGAACAAGCGGGTGAATTTGAATCCTCAGGAGATCGGAGATCCCGCTGAACGGGCTGCGCAATGGAAGCGCTGGAAGGAGAACCCGGTCTGGGACAAGGACGAGGTTGATAAAATGGTCCGTGCCGGAGTGAAGCAGCTGCGGGAGATGCAGAATTCGGATGGTGGTTGGGGATGGTTCTCCAATTGGCAGGAGCGTTCCTATCCGCACACCACCGCAGTCGTTGTGAATGGCCTGCTGATCGCCAAGAAGAACGGCGGGAACATTCCTGGCGACATGTTGGAGCGGGGGGTATCTTGGCTGAAGCGCTACGAAGAGACGGAGACGGAGAAGATCCGGATGTGGAAGAAGAGGAAGCGCAATACGCGGCAAAAGGCTGGCGCGATAGATGCCATGGTGCGCGAGATTCTGGGCAAAGGCAGTGTGGAGAACGAGGAGATGCTTGATTTCCTCTTCCGCGACAAGGTGAGCCTCCCGATCTACGCGAAGTGCCTCCTGGGCCTCGAACTACATCGGGTGAAGCGGGTTGCTGATCGGGATGCGGTGCTGAAGAACATCGAGCAATTTCTGAAGAAGGACCCGGAGAACCAGACTGCCTATCTCGACCTGCAAAACCGCGGCTACTGGTGGTATTGGTATGGGAGCGACTTTGAGGCGCATTCGTCCTACCTGAGGCTTCTCTCCGCCGTGAAACCCAACAGCGAGGAGGCCCGGGGGCTCGTCAAGTATCTGGTCAACAACCGGAAGCACGCCACCTATTGGAATTCGACGCGGGACACAGCTTATTGCATCGAAGCGATGGCTGACTATTTACGGGCCAGCGGGGAGACCGCACCCGACATGGAGGTGGAGGTGTTGGTGGATGGTAAATTACTGAAGACGGTAAAGATCACGAAGGAAAACCTCTTCAGCTTTGACGGCACGGCGGTTGTCGCAGGAGACATTTTAAGCACCGGCGAGCATGTCATCGAATTGCGTAAGAAAGGACGCGGTCCATTGTATGCGAACGCTTACCTCTCGGTATTCACCTTGGAGGACTTCATTACCAAGGCGGGCTTGGAGGTGAAGGTCGAGCGGAGCTTCTACAAGCTCGTGCCGGTGGAGGCGACCCAGGATGTGGCGGGATCAAAGGGCCAGGCGCTCTCTCAGAAGAAGGAGAAGTATGAGCGGGTGCTGCTGAAATCTGGCGATCAAGTGATCAGCGGCGACCTGATCGAGGTCGAGTTGTCGATCGAGAGCAAGAATGACTACAGCTACCTGATGTTCGAGGACTGGAAGGCCGCCGGACTGGAGCCAGTGGAGGTGCGGAGCGGACACAACCGGAATGGCCTCGGCGCCTACATGGAGCTGAGGGACGAGAAGGTCACGCTCTTTGTGCGCAGTCTGCCACAGGGTCGTCACAATCTGAGCTACCGGCTCCGGGCGGAGATTCCGGGAACGTTCAGTGCGCTGCCGACGCGAGCCGAGGCGATGTATGCACCGGAGCTGAGGGCGAACTCCGATGAGATGAAGATCGGGGTGCGGGATGAGTAATGGGGCGTAGTGAACGGGTTCAATGTGGAGTGAGGCTTTGTAAGCCTCTGCGGAGAACTGGGGTAGTGAAGGGTTGCAAACCCGGGCTCCATAGGGAGGCCTGTGACCGAGACGGTCACGCCACTTTAATCCAGCTTCTTCGGATACTCGCCGGACTTGATGAGTTTCTTGATGCTTTCAGTGACCCGTGGTTTGTCGTCGGGATAGGTGACGCCGAACCATGAGCTGGTGGTGGGGAGGACGTGGCAGATGGCCTCGCCGCTGGTGATGAGGTCGTCGACGATGGTCGGAATGTAGCACTCGGACTTCTCCTCGCTGCCGTGGTCCTCTAGAAATTTGGTGAAATGGGCTTCGAGTTGCTCGAAAAACGTGGGGGTGAATCCCCAGAAGTTCATGGAGACAATCGCATCACCATCGAGAATGCGTTCATCGCCATTGACGGCTTCTCCGACGATTTTTCCGCCTTTCCGACGATCGATGCCGATGATTTCCTCGACGTCGGAGAGAAACCCGCCCTGGTGCCTGGTGATGCCGCGGTTGACTCCACCATGATCACTGAGGGTTTTGGCGAGATAGTAGCCGACGATACAGGACTCCGCCGGAGTGGTGTCCGATTTGACGTCAGCGAGGAACTCAGCGGCTCGGACATACGAATCGCGACCATAAAAATCATCCGCATTGATGACCGCAAAGGGGCCGGAAACGACGTCCCGAGCAGCCCGGACGGCGTGAGCGGTGCCCCAAGGCTTGGTGCGGCCTTCGGGGATTGAGAAGCCTTCGGGGAGGTCGTCGAGCTTCTGGAAGGCGTAATCGATCTCGATCTTGTCGGCGAAGCGTGCGCCGACCGTCTCACGGAATGCCTCCGCAAAGTCCTCGCGGATAATGAAGACGACTTTGCCAAATCCGGCCCGGATGGCATCGAACACCGAGTAATCGAGGATAGTTTCTCCATGGGGGCCCATGGGATCCATTTGCTTGAGGCCGCCATATCGGCTGCCCATTCCGGCGGCGAGGACTAAGAGGGTCGGTTTCTGCATGAGTTGGAAATTGCCCCGATTATGGGGGAGAATATCCGGACTGGCAACGGGAATCCGGCCTGTTTCTCGCCAGCAAAACTCGTTGCGGTCGGCCACTCCGCTGCGTTAGTCTGAGCCCGTGCCCGACGTGCAAACGAATCAGTCCGATGCGACCAGCGTCAATGCAAGCCGTGGGGACCTCATCCGCAGGACCTTTCAGGCGATGCTCATGTCTCGGACGCTCGAGTCGAAACTGGGAAGTCTTTACAAGGCCGGACAGATCGTGGGCGGGGTGTATCTCGGCAAGGGCCAGGAAGCGGTCAGTGCTGCGCTCGGGACCAACTTGACGAAGGGGCGGGACATTTTTGCTCCTCTCATTCGCGATCAAGCCGGGCGAACGGCGTTTGGCGAAGATCTTCTCGATCCCATCCGCACCTATCTCGGCTCTGTTGAGGGCCCGATGCGTGGCAGGGACGGTAACATCCACCGAGGCCGTCCGTCGGAAGGAATGCCGGCGATGATCAGTCATCTCGGCGCGCTGATCCCGATGGTTGCCGGAATGTTGATGGCACGGCGCATGCAAGGAAGAATGGAGGGAACGGTGGGGGCGACCTGCATCGGCGAAGGCGGATCATCCACTGGCGCATTTCACGAAGGCCTAAATATGGCTGCTGTCGAGAAACTGCCGTTTGTTCTCGTTCTGGCGAACAATCAATTTGCCTACTCCACGCCCACCGACGAGCAATTCGCTTGCGAACGTTTGGTGGATCGTGCTCGCGGATACGGTGTGGCCGGCCACGAAGTTGATGGGACGAACATGCTCGACTGCGTGGAAGTGATGAACACTGCGGTATCGAATGCGAGGGCGGGGGAGGGGCCACAATTGGTGGTTGCGAATTTGTTACGCCTCAGCGGACACGGGGAACATGATGATGGGTTTTATGTGCCGAAAGAATTGAAGGAGTCGGCGGTGGGGCAAGACTGTTTGGCGATCGGGGAACAACAGATGCTCGAGGGTGGTCATTCCACAGCAGAGGAAATCGCGGATTGGAAACGGGAATATGCAGAGGCGGTGCAAGCTGCGGTGGCCACTGTGCAGCAGGAACCGAAACCCGATCCGTATCAGGACGATTGGAGCGCCTTTTCGACGCCGGGCATTTCCGGTATTCACTGAACTACTTTTACATGTCCGAATTCACTTACATCGACGCGATTCGCCAAGCCCAGCACGATCTGCTGGAGCAGGACGAGCGGGTGTTCATCTACGGACAGGATGTCGGGAAGTTTGGTGGCGCGTTCAAGGCGACGCAGGGTTTGCAGGCCAAGTTTCCAGGAAGGGTGCTCGATGCACCGATCAGTGAGGACGCCATGATTGGAATGGCGATCGGCGCAGCAGTGGAGGGGATGCGACCTCTGGTCGAGGTGCAGTTTGCGGACTTTTCGTCGATTGCCTTCAACCAGATCGTCAATCACGCGGGAACGCACTTCTACCGGACCGGGACGCCGGTTCCGATTACGGTGCGTTTGCCGTCCGGTGGCACACCGGGTTCGGGACCGTTCCACAGCCAGATGATGGAAGCAATTTACGCGCACTATCCCGGACTGATTGTTGTCACTCCGGCGACGGTGGCGGATGCCTACTCGATGCTTGTCGAGTCGGTGAAGCTGAATGATCCGGTTCTCTTCTGTGAGCACAAGTTTCTCTATCGCTGGCTCAAGTCGGACAAGATGGTCCTCGATGATCCTCTGCCGATTGGCAAGGCCCGCATCGTGCGTGCCGGCAAGCACGCCACAGTGGTCGCCTACAGCGCGATGGTGCATGAGGCGCTACGAGCTGCCGAACGTCTTTCTGCCGAAGGCTGGGAAGTCGAGGTGGTCGATTTGCGCAGCGTGAAGCCGCTCGACATGGACACCGTGATGGCGTCGGTGGCGAGGACGGGCCGGATGCTGGCGATCGGAGAAGCCTTTCCCTGGGGCGGAGTCACCGCGGAGGTTGTTTCTCGTGTCGTGGCGGAAGGATTTCACTTGCTCGACGCGCCACCACAACGTCTCAACTCACGCGACACACCGGTGCCGTATCATCCGAATCTCTGGCAAATGCATCGACCGACCCTCGAGTCGATTTGCTCGGCGATTCACCACTTACTCAGCCTCTAGCAATCCAACCTGCGAATCTCATCATGGAAGTTCCCATCCTCATGCCGCAACTCGGCGAATCGATCGCCGAGGCCACCATCGTGCGCTTGAACATCGCTGTCGGTGACACCGTGCAGGCTGATCAGGAGGTCATCGAAGTAGAGACGAACAAAGCCACCATGGATGTGACCACGCTTTGCGGCGGGACGGTCACGCAAATCATGGTGGAAGAGGGACTGACTTACCCGGTGGGGACGACGCTGGGAATTTTGGAGGTCACGAAAGAGGAAGCGGCCCGCACCGGGGTGAGCGTGGGAGGAAGTCCGGAGCCCGCGGCAAGCGCGAGCGAGAAAGCGCTTCCTCACGCCGGTCAACCGCACGAGAAGACTCCGGATTTGCCACCGCCACCACAACCCGGACCGGTGGAGCCGAGCATTCGTGGTTTGCCTGTGCCGGCTGGCGTCAAAGGGGCGCACTACATCTCACCACGCATGCGAGCCCGCATGGATGAGCTGGGACTTCGGTCGTCGGACGTTTCCGCAATCGTGGGCAGCGGAGCAGGGGGACGCGTGACAGTGGAGGACCTTGAGAAGTTCATCGATTACATCTCCGAGTGGCCATCAAGCAAGGCTTCGCCAATGCGCTTGTCGGTGGCGGATGCCATGCGCCGAAGCTGGACCCGGCCGCTCGCCTCGGTGAGTCGTCCAGTGACAATTGATCGACTCCTGGAGTTCCGGTCGCAACAGAATCCCAAGCCACCGCTAACGCTCTACTTGCTGCGAGCCTTCGCCAAAGCCCTCGCCGCGGATCCGACCAGCGCAGGTTTTCTCATGGGCGACAACGTCGTGCATCCGCGCTCATTTGACATCGGTGTGGCTGTGCAGGTGGACGACGGAGTGATGGTGCCGGTGTTACGTGATGTGGATAACAAGACCTGCCGCGAACTTCTCGATGACTACCTTGGCCTCGTGAAAAAGGCGCGTGATCGCCGCGTCCCGGAAGCTGCGCTCGGTGGTGGTATTGCGACGGTCACCAACTTCGGAACCTTCGGATTAGTTCGCGGAACACCGATTCCTTTGCCCAGTGAGACACTCATCCTCGGCATCGGGGCGGGTGTGAAGACCCCCGTGTGGAGCGAGGAGACAGAAACCTTCCTCCCTGCGACCCAGGTAGAACTCGTCCTGACCTTCGATCACCGAGTGGTCGATGGTGGTGGCGCGGGTGGAATCCTCAACGCCTTGGCAAACGAACTCCAGAATCCGGAGGACCTGTAGGGTCGTTTTGGACTGCGGTGTCGCCACCCCTCCGGGGTTTTGCCAACGCAGTCCAAATTACCTCCCGCAAGTTTTTCATCGGGGGAGACCAGTCGTTCCCGGTCGGTGAGCACAACGCCGAAATCAGGCCTTGAGCACTTCGATCCCCAAGCTCACCATTGCGGAAACCACTTGGGGGTCGGCATCGGGAATGGTGATGAGAGTCGTCAGATCGCTCATCTGGGCAAAAAAGAACGAGGACTTGAGTCCAATTTTCGTGGAGTCGGCGAGAAGGCAGATCTCCTCCGAACAAGCGATGACCCGTTCCTTGAATGCGGCCTGACGGGAGTTTGTTTCGGAAACACCGCGCCCAACGTGCACCCCATTGCAGGAAAAAAACATGCGGTTGATGTTGAACTTCCGCAGGGTGCTTTCGGCCGGAATCCCGATGTAGGAGTGGGAGCGTTTTTCGTAGATTCCGCCGGTGCTGATCAGGTCGAAGCCCTCTCGATCCGCCAGCGCAGTGACCACGTTGTGCGCATTGGTGAGGATGGTCAGATGGAAATCCGGGAGGTGCTCCGCCAAGGTCAGGGCGGTTGAGGAGGCATCGATGAAAATGGTGTCGCCCGGTTGAATGCGTTTTGCGGCCAGCTTGGCGATGGCGGACTTGGATTCTCGGTTCACCAACTGGCGCTCGGTGAGCGTAAGGTCCTCCCGGACTTTTTCTACTTTCACGGCCCCGCCATGGATGCGCACGAGATCGCCTCGCTTCTCCATGACCTCCAAGTCACGACGAATGGTCTCATCGGTGACCCCGAGGGCTAAGGACAACTCGATCGTGCGGACGGAATCAGCCTCTGCCAATCGGGCGAGGATGAAGCGATGACGTTCTGGAGGCAGCATTGGATTGAGAGCTTATCCAATGAACCTTAAGGAAGGGAAGAAGAGAGTTCCATTGAAATCTGCGTAAATGTGGTATTTATTGGATTTATCTGGTTATTGGGTTGACTTACAGATCATTCCCATCCATACACGGGCAGCTTTCCTGCCCAATGCCACCTAAATCCACAGTACCCAGAGCAGTCGTCGAACACATGGTTCGTGAGCAGGTCTATACGAAAATGGGGGTTCCGCTGCCGACATCGGCCAAGGCGAGCAACGCGTTGGTGGTGAACGTCAGTGCCCGGCACTGCCATTTGTCGCCTCACGCGGTGGAGCAACTCTTCGGTCCCGGCTACGAGCTCACCCCGATGAAGTCTCTCTACCAAGAGGGAGCCTACGCCGCGAAAGAGACTGTGACTTTAATTGGTCCACGGAGCCGGGTCATCTCAAACTTGCGAATCCTCGGCCCTTGCCGCGACTTCAACCAGATCGAGTTGGCCTTCACTGATGCGATCGCCTTGGGCTTCGATATTCCGATCCGGGCATCCGGCGATATTGCGGGAACACCAGGCTGCATGCTGATGGGGCCGAACGGATACTTTGAAATGCCGGAAGGCGTGATCCGCGCCATGCCGCACGTGCACATGGCTCCCGAGGATGCCGCCCACTACGGAGTGCAACACAAGGACATCATGAAGATGAAAGTGCACGGCGAGTGCCCGGTCACCTTTGACAACATCCTCGTCCGTATTGACCCAAGCTTTAGTCTCGAGGTGCACATTGACACCGACGAAGGTAATGCCTGTGGCTTGAAGTCCGATACCTTTTGCGAATTAACGAAATAACCTAACAGAATCCAACCAAACAAAACAAACAGATGAGCAAAGCTCTAGGAATGATAGAAACGAAGGGCTACGCGGCAAACGTGGAAGCCGCCGACGCGATGGCTAAAGCAGCTGACGTGGAACTTGTGAAGCAGGTGTCGATTGGCGCCGGACACCTCACCATCCTCGTGCAGGGTGATGTCGGTAGCGTGAAAGCAGCAGTGGAAGCTGGTGCAGAAGCAGCCAGCCGTGTCGGTGAGATCGTGGGAACCCACGTCATCCCACGCCCCAACCCTGAACTCCTCAAACAATTCGGCCTTTAACCGCCGGAACAAACTCTCAACACAACCAAGACAATGGCAAAACAAGCAATTGGAATCATCGAGGCCAAAGGTCTCGTGTCCCTCATCGAAGCCTCTGACGCTGCTCTGAAAGCCGCCGACATCACGATGGTCGGCTGGACGAAGATCGGATCCGGACTTTGTACCGCATTCTACGCCGGAGACGTCGCTGCAGTGAAGGCTGGCGTGGACGCCGGTGCAGCAGCAGCCGCCCAGGTGGGTGAAATCTCTTCCGTGCAGGTCATCCCACGGCCACACGACGACCTCGCTGGTCTCGTTGAATTCGTTTAATTCCTGCTACCCGCATGAAAGTTCTCGTCGCCAACCTTGGCTCTACCTCCTTCAAGTACCGTCTCTTCGAGATGAGTGCGGGGGAAGAGCAGGTGTTGGCGGAGGGCGGCTACGAGCGGGTGGAGGATTACGGTGCAGTCATTACAGACGCGCTGGAGACGATGGAGAAGAGTGGTGCGGTTTCTTCGCGTGACGACATTGGTGCAGTTGGATTCAAGACCGTCCTCGGGCGCAACCTCAGTGGTTGTGTCGATGCGGACGAGAAGGTCCTCGATGCACTGGAGGGTTTCGCGGAAGTCGCACCAGCACACAACCCGGCCTACGCGGCCGGGATCAGGCAGTTTCGCGAGATTCTGCCTTCGGCCCGCGCGGTGGCCTTATTTGAAACCGCCTTTTATCAATGGATGCCGGAAGCCGCCACGCGGTATGCGGTACCCGAGGCCTGGCATAAGGCCGGTATCCGCCGTTACGGCTTCCATGGCGCGAGCCACAAGTTCATTGCGGAGCGCTCTGCGGAGTTGCTCGGTCGTGAAGATGTGGCGGCAGCGGCACGGGGGCTCTACCAGAATGGTCCGGTCGATGTTGATCAACCTCTGCGAGTGATTTCCTGCCACCTCGGCGGGAGCAGCTCGGTGACCGGGATCCGCAATGGCGCGGCGATTGGCACAAGCATGGGGTTCTCACCACAGAGCGGCCTGCCGCAGAATAACCGGGTCGGTGATCTCGATTCGGGAGCGATTCCCTACGCCAGCAAGGCCCTCGGCCTGTCGATGGCGGAAATCGAGCGGCAGTTGACCAAAGAGAGCGGTCTGATCGGCGTGTCCGGTGTGAGCAACGATCTCCGCGAGGTGAAGAAAGCCCACGATGCGGGTGATCCGAAAGCTCGTCTCGCAGTCGATGTGCTCGTTCACGAGACCCGTCGCTGGGCCTCATCATTCCTGTTCCCACTGGGGGGACTCGATGCCTTTACATTCACGGCTGGCATCGGTGAGAACAACCCCTGGCTGCGCAGTGCGGTCTGCGAGGGATTGGAAGAGTTCGGCGTGAAGATCGACGACGAACGCAACAACTCCTGCAAGGGAGTGGAGGGAGAGATCAGCACTCCCGATTCCAAAGTGAAAGTCCATGTCATACCAGCCAACGAAGAGCTGGTGCTGGCGAGAGAAGTATTTCGTAAGTTAACATCAAACTAAGAATCCCAACCAAAACAATACCATGGCAAAACAAGCAATTGGACTCCTCGAAACGAAAGGCCTTTGTTGTCTCGTGAGCGGCATCGACGCAGCACTCAAGTCTGCAAACGTGCAACTCACCGGACCGATGAAGAACGTCGGTAGCGGACTCTGCAACGCCGTCATCACTGGTGACGTCGCTGCAGTAAAAGCTGCGATTGACACCGCTGCAGACACCGCATCCCAACTGGGTGAGGTCGTCAGCGCGCATGTCATCGCACGTCCCGACGACGCGATCGATGTAGTCGTTCCATCCATTAAGAAGACTGCCGCCAAGAAGTAAGCGGTCGGCAGGAAAACCATTCCGAATATGTTTTTGGCAGAAGTCATAGGCCAGGTCGTGGCCACCAAGAAGGACGAGAGCATGACGGGGCAGAAGCTCCTCTTGCTACGCCCTCAATTGGTGGACGAGGCAGATCCATCGAAGCTCCGCAATGGCGTGAACACCATTGTGGCGGTCGATACGGTGGGCGCCGGAGAAGGCGAACTGGTCATGTTCTGCCAAGGCAGCTCTGCACGACAGGCTGGCAATCTGCGAAAGATCCCGGTGGATGCCGCGGTCGTCGCAATTGTCGACACCGTCGATGTGCTCGGAAAGAAGGTCTACGGAAGCTCCAACTAAACTGAATTGAACGATGAGCGCGATTGATCAAGAAGCTCTCCGGAGCGTGGTGGAAAAGGTTCTCGCAGATCTCGGCGAGAACCCAGCGGCGGCTCCCGCAGCGTCTGCACCAGCACCAGCACCGGCACCGGCAGACAAGAAGGACTGCGGATGCAGTTGTAACGGAAACGGTGGCGGTGAATACGGAGTCTTTGGCTGCGTGGACAAAGCTGCCGCGGCCGCCAACGATTCATTCCTGCAGCTCAAGAAGCTGGGCGTCGAAGGGCGTTCCCGCGCCATCGAGATCGTCAAAGGACTCTGTGCTGCAAACACGGAAGCCTGGGGCAAGTTCGAGCTCAACGAGACGAAGATCGGTCGCCTTGACCACAAGATTGGTAAGCTCGAGATCATGAACAAGGTGCCGGGTGTCGAATGGCTCCGTCCCTACGCGATGAGCGGAGACAACGGCATTACGCTCGAGGAGTATGCTCCTTACGGCGTGGTCGGTGCCATCCTGCCCGTCACGCACTCAGTTCCGACTCTCACCGGCAATGTCATCAACATGGTGGCTGCCGGAAACTCGGTTGTCTTCAACCCACACCCCGGCGGCGCGAAGAGCGCAGCAATGGCGGTGCGGGAATACAACAAGGCGATCAAGCGTGAGCTCGGCATTGAGAATCTGATCTGCACGATCGAAGAGCCCAGCATCGAGTCGTTCAACCAGATCTGTCAGAACGAGCAAGTGTCGATCATGGCCATCACCGGCGGTCCTGCCGTGGTGAATGCGGCGATGAAATCTGGCAAGCGTTCGATTTGTGCCGGTCCTGGAAACCCGGTTGTCGTCATCGATGACACCGCCGACCTGGCCAATGCCGCTCGTTGCATCATCGAAGGTGCCGCCTTCGATAACAATCTCCTCTGCATCGGCGAGAAGGTCGTCTTCGTGGTGAGTTCGGTGTTCAACCAGTTCATGTCCGAGATGGAGAAGGCTGGAGCCGGCCGTCTCGATTCCGCGCAGATCGATCGGCTTAGCAAAGCAGCCTTCACCTATAAGGAAGACGACGGTGGTTGCTCCCATGCAGCTGTGAACCGCGACTTGATCGGTGCTGATCCATCCGTTCTCGCTGCCAAAGCAGGGGCGAACATTCCGAGGGGCTGCGAACTTCTCTTCGGAGAGACCTCTTCGGACCACCCTTACGTGCAGGAAGAACAGATGATGCCATTTGTTCCCATCGTTTCTGTTCCTGACTTCGAGACTGGCGTGCAGTTGGCCAAAGAGGCCGAGCACGGTTACCGCCACTCGGCGATCATCCACTCGCAGAACGTCAAGCACATGACCTACATGGGCAAGGAGATGGACACCACAATTTTCGTGAAGAACGGAGCCTGCGTGGCCGGTCTTGGACTCGGCGGCGAAGGTTACCTCAGCTACTCGATCGCCACCACCACAGGGGAGGGGATCACCACCCCGAAAACCTTCACCCGCGTTCGACGCTGCGTCTTGGTGGAAGACCTTCATATTGTTTAAACCATCATGTTGCTGTGCAGAGTAGTCGGAAATGCGGTGGCCTCCCATGGTCACGAGAGCCTCAAGGAGTTCACGATGCTGCTTTGCCAGAAAGAAGACGCCAGCGGCACGCCGGCCGACGAACCGCCCTTCGTGGCGATCGATTTGTTCGGAGCGGGGATGCACCAACGGGTGTTTGTCAGCACGGACGGAATCGGAGCGCGGGACATCGTGCATGATTACCATTCGCCGATCAGAAATTACGTGCAGGGGGTCATCGACGACAAGAACTAGACATGCGTATCGGACAAGTCATCGGAAGAGTGGTCATGAGCGAGCAGGATGCTGCGTTCAAGGCTGCTCGTTGGCTGATGATCCATCCGTTGGATGCTGATCAATTCAACGGTGCCTGCGACAAGGCGCCCACAAAACTCACCAAGCAATCCACTGTGGTTGTTTATGACAACCTCGGGGCAGGGGAGGACGACATTGTCGGCTTTGTAGAAGGCGCGGAAGCAACCGCTCCCTTCGACGACCCCACTCCCATCGACGCCATCACCGTCGCCATTTTTGACACAATTCACTACCAGCCCTACCCGGCTAAATAACACTCAGAAACGATGAAGAAAGTATTCACAGCGAAAGACGTGGAAGCTCTGCTCAAGCAGGGGAAGGGACCAGGAGCGATTCCGGAAGGCGCGCTTCTCACTCCTTCCGCAAAGGACGTCCTCAAGGATGCCGCGAATCGCTCCCAGCGGGCCGCACGAGCCACCACCAGTGGAGCTCCCTCCGCTGATCCGATCGTTCCCGATTACGAATTCCGGTGGACGCCAGGAAGTGATCCCAAGACTCCTGCCGAGATCGATGACTTCTTCAACTCTCCTGAAATCGAAGTTCTCAAAGAGCGGATGTGTGAAATGGGCCGCCGCATGTGGTCCAAGGATTACACCGACGGCAACGGCGGCAACCTGACCATCCGCGTGGGCGACAATCTCGTTCTCTGCACCCCGACCCTGATCTCCAAAGGCTTCATGTCTCCCGAGAAAATGTGTCTAGTGGACATGGAAGGCAACCAGCTCGCCGGCGCCTACAAGCGGACCAGTGAGTGCATGACGCACCTCGCCATCATGAAGCGCCAGCCGAAGGCCAAGGCTTGCTGCCACGCGCACCCGCCAAACGCCACGGCCTTTGCGGTCGCTGGTGTGCAGCCACCGACCTGCATGATTCCGGAAGCGGAAGTCTTTCTCGGCCAGATCGGCCTCGCTCAATACCAGACGCCCGGCACTCCGGAGAACGCGAAGGTGGTGGGGGATGCTGCGGTGGACCACATGTCCGTGCTGATGCTCAACCACGGTGTCATTTGCTGGGGCAAGGACATCGAGGATGCCTACTGGAAGATGGAGAACACCGATGCTTACTGTAAGACGGTCCTCCTGGCCACGCAGCTCAAGGGCACCGATCTTCTCACCATCACCGGTGGACAGGCGAAAGAGCTCATCAGTCTCCGCGGCCAACTCGGCATGGAAGACAAGCGCTCCGATTGGAAGGAATGCGAGCTTTGCGACAACTCCGAATTCCGACCCGGTGTGGTTTGTCAGATCCCTGAAAGCGCTGGTGGAAACAGCAGCGATGGCCCCGGCCGCAATGACGACGCGGAAAATGTGGTGAAGGCAGTGACCGATCAAATCCTCAAACAACTCAATTCCTAGTGTCGTGACCGACGAGCAACGCCGCAATTGGCAAAAAGATCCACGCCCTCTGACACTCCCCGAGCGAAGTGAGCAATTCTCAAAACATTAAACTAAATCCAAATTTAGCGAACTGATTGTTCGCAACACGAGACATGAAAGTTAGTATCATTGGTGGTGGTGGACGCGTCGGCTCGAATGCAGCCTTCTGCCTGCAGTGCGCAGGACTCGTTTCTGAGATTCAGATCATCGACGCGAACCAGGACATGGCCGACGGCGAAGCCCTCGACCTCATGCACGGTGCGCCTGCTCTGTCCGACCAGCGGATCTACTCCGGCGACTACTCCCGGGCTGCTGATTCCGACATCTTCGTGATCACCGCCGGACTCCGCCGCAAGTCGGACGAAAGCCGTCTCGACCTTGTGAACCGCAACGTCGGTTTGTTCTCGCAGATCATCGGCGACATCAAGTCACACGGCATCAAGGACAACGCGATCGTCTTCGTGGTTTCCAATCCCGTCGACATCCTCACCCATCTCGCCACCAGCTTCCTCGGTCTCGCCCCAGGACGCGTCATCGGCCTCGGCACGATGCTCGACACATCCCGCTTCCGCGCCCTGATTTCCAACGACCTCAATCTCGCCCCGACTCAGGTGCGGGCCCTTATCCTCGGTGAGCACGGCGACAGCATGTTGCCTGTGTGGTCCTCAGCAACGGTCGGCGGCTTGCCTCTGACCGAAGTGAAAGGCTGTGACGCCAACTATCAGCGCCAGATTTTCGAGCGCACCAAGAAGAGCGGCTCCGAAGTCATCAGCCGCAAAGGCGGCGCAGGTTGGGCCGTTGGCGCAACCATCGCCGAAGTGGTCCACGCCATCGCCCTCGACAAGAAGCAGCTTCTCCCAGTTTCATCCCTCCAGACCGGCGCCTACGGCCTGACCAACGTCTGCCTCAGTGTTCCCACCGTCGTCGGCAAAGGCGGCGCGGAGCAGCACCTGGAGATCAAGCTCTGGCCGAAGGAAGAGCAGGCCCTGAAAGCGTCCGCGAAGGCCCTGCAGGATATGCTGGCGAAGGTGGCGGGGTAGGGCGAATCCGCAGGTAATCCAGAGGATCCGCTTGCCGATTTCTCCGACCGGTCCCTGCGCTGGTGGTGAGTCGCTCAATTCGCCCGGCATCTTGCAGGGAAGCCCTCCCAAGGTCGAGCCATCAGCGGTCGGCCCAGCAGGCTGGAATTTCGGGTTTATCGTCCACATCCTTGCGTCAGAGGTTGTGATGGTCGTGGCAATCCAGAGTTCCTGCTTTTCACCCGGGCGAGGAGGACTAGAGTGCCCGCCTATGGCAAAATCACCGGTGGTACTGATCATTCGAGATGGCTGGGGTGTGAACCCGGGCGGGCAGAAAACTGCGAAAAAAGACGGGAATGCGACGCTTTTGGCGGATACTCCGTATCATGATGTGATGCTGGAGAAATATCCGAAGGGTTTCGTGAGCGCTTCCGGGCTCGATGTGGGGCTGCCGGATGGGCAGATGGGGAATTCGGAAGTTGGGCACCTGAACCTCGGAGCGGGTCGGGTCGTGTATCAGGACCTGACGCGGATCAATAAATCCATCGAGGACGGGGAGCTGCCGAAGAATTCGGTGCTCAAAGAGACTTTTGCAAAGGCGGTCGGGAAGCGGCTGCATTTGGTGGGATTGGTGTCGGATGGCGGGGTGCACAGTCATCAGGATCATATTGTGGCGCTTGCGGCGGCGGCGAAGGAAGCCGGCGTGGACGACATCATGCTGCATGCGATCACCGACGGCCGGGACACTTCGCCAACGGGTGGGGCTGAGTATTTGAGCTCGGTGGAGGATCGTTTGGCGAAATATGGAGCGCGGATCGCGACGGTGATCGGACGGTACTACGCGATGGATCGAGACAAGCGCTGGGAGCGGTCGAAGTTGGCGTGGGATGCGATGGTGCTTGGCAAGGGTGAGGCGAAATCAGTCCTGGCCAGTGAGGCGGTCGCAGAGAAATACCGGGACGAGGAGAAGACGGATGAATTTTTGCCGCCGATGGTGTTCGGCGATGCGGCGGGTCAGCAGTTGGTGCGCGATGGAGACGTTGTTCTGGTTTTTAACTTCCGTGCTGACCGCGTGCGGCAGATGTCACAGGCGTTTCTGAACCCGGACTTCGATGGTTTCGATACGGAGGTCAAACCCAAGGTGCATTACGTGACGCTGACCGAGTATGACGAGACCTATGGCGTGCCGATCGTCTTCCCTTCGATTCCGTTGGCGAAGGTTCTCGGTGAAGTTGTCTCGGCGGCAGGGAAGAATCAGATGCGGATTGCGGAGACGGAGAAGTACCCGCATGTGACTTACTTTTTCAACGGTGGTGTGGAGAAGCAGTTTGAGGGAGAAGATCGGGTAATCATTCCTTCGCCAAAGGATGTGCCGACCTATGACTACAAACCGGAGATGAGTGCGCCGGAGGTGACGGCGACGGTGGTTGAGAAGTTGAAGGACTACGACTTGGTGATTCTGAATTTTGCAAACCCGGACATGGTTGGCCACACCGGTGTGGTGGAGGCGGCGATGAAGGCGGTGGAAACGATCGATGCCAGCGTGAAGGCGGTGGTGGAGGAGACCTTGCGTCTTAAAGGCAAGTTACTGATCACGGCGGACCATGGGAATTGTGAGTTCATGCGGAATGACGATGGGTCGCCGCATACCGCGCACACCACGAACTTGGTCCACGCGGTCTACGTTGCGGATGATGCAGATCAGAAGACGGTGAACGACGGGATTCTTGCTGACGTGGCGCCGACGCTGTTGGAGATGCTTGGTGTTGCCCAACCGGAGGAGATGACGGGAAAGAGCTTGGTGGTTGATCAGTAGGGGAGAGGAGCGCGGCGCTCCAAGTCGTATCGTTGGTCGGGGTTGAGTGAGCGGGCTG
>JAPKDA010000101.1 GCA_028822695.1 Akkermansiaceae bacterium | reverse complement strand
TTGGCATCTTGTCCTGACCAGCCCCACTTTCCGCGATCAACCGATCCAATTCCTTCCGCAGCGTGATCACCAATTCCTTGTGCTCCGGATCATTGATCAAATTGTGCCGCTCTTCGACATCGTGCTTCAGATCATCGAGCTCCGCCATGTGCTTGTCCGCTGATCCATCACCGTGCGGATAGCGGACATACTTCCAATCGTCCGCCCCAAGCGCCCTCACATTCGGCGTGTAGGGAAACTGCACTTCGTAGTTGCACTCGTAATACCACCCCGTCCCAACTCCGACCCCATTTAGACTGCGGTGGCAGAGTGAGGAACGAACGTCGACACCGCTTTCGCGCGGCACCATCATCCCCACCGTTGGCTCCAACTGCAACCCAAACCGCCCTAGCACTCCCGCCCGCAACGCCTGCCAACAAAGCCAGGTCGTAATCCCAAACCCGTAGGCATGCACCACCTGGTTATCCTTCAATTTCTCCGGAATCAACCACAGCGAATACAGCACCGCATTCGGCCCGTCGCACCAACATCCCCGCCAATCGCTGCCCCACCGACAAGGCCCCACTCTGTCGCCGCACAAAAAAGTAACTCGCTGCCCCGCCGATCAACACCACCCACTGCAAGCCAACCGTCACACCAAGAAACAGCCAGATGTTGAACATCCTCCGCCCACCTTCAAATTCCTGCATCAAGCCCCGCGCCAATCCCGCCGCCACCACAAAGGCCACCAGCGCCAACGCAAATCCAACAATCCGCAATCCCTCCACCGTCCTCCGACCCGGCGCATGATCCTCCTCGCCCCGCCGATACTCCAACCACGCCCTCAAACCCCGGCGCCGCTTCTTCCCCTCATTCTTGATCCCAGCCCCAGCCTCCCGAACCACCGCCCGATCATCCCCTCCAAATCAAGATCCTCCCCAGCCGCCAGCAGCGCCTCGAAATCCACCACATCCTCCAGCCGCCATTTAGTCTGCCTTCCTGCCATCGTCTGCCCTACTCTGATCCCCACTCCCCAAAAGGTCCAATCCTGCCTTGACCTCATCAGGATTCGATTTCGCATCAACATATCCCGATTTGTTGATTTGTTCGCTTGCGGGAGCCTTCCGAGTCTCCTAAATTCCCACCGATGCGCCCCGATTGCACCTCAGATCTCCAAAAATCCCTCGCCGAACGAATCCTCGTCCTGGACGGCGCGATGGGCACCACTATCCGCACCTACGGACTCGAAGAAAGCGACGCCCGAAGCTCCCGCTTTGCCGACAACGACAAGGACATCCTCAACAACGGCGACATCCTCTCCATCACCCGCCCCGATGTCATCGGCGACATCCACAAGCGCTTCTACGAAGCCGGCTCCGACATCGTTGAAACAAACACCTTCTCCGGCACCACCATCGCGCAGTCAGAATTCTTCGTCGAAGACCCCCGCGAAAAAGGCACCGGCCGCAAAGACCCTGACTTCTACCAAAAGGTCATCGAGAACCAATTCCTCCGCGAGCTCTCCGACGAGATCAACATCGAGTCCGCAAAGCTGGCCCGCAAGGTCGCCGACCAAGTCGCCAACGAGACCGGCATCCCCCGCTACGTCGCCGGCGCGATCGGCCCCATGACCGTCGGCCTCAATAACTCCGCCGTCGATCCCGACGACCCGGGCTTCCGCCCGGTCACCTTCGATCAAGTCTACCAATCCTACAAAGAGCAGATCCTCGCCCTCATCGAAGGAGGCGTCGACATCCTCATGGTCGAAACGATCTTCGACGCGCTCAATTCCAAGGCCGCCCTCGTTGCCGTGCAGGACGTCTTCGAAGAAGGCGGATTCAAACTCCCCATCATCATCTCCGCCGCCGTCGGCATGGGCGGTGAAACAATGATCTCCGCGCAGAAATCCGAAGCACTCTGGAACGCCGTCGCGCACACCAAGCCACTCGCCGTCGGCCTCAACTGCTCCCTCGGCCCCGACCAGATGCGCCCCTTCATCGAGGAACTCTCCAACGTCGCCAGCACCTACATCTCCTGCTATCCCAACGCCGGGATGCCGAACGCCCTCGCCCCGACCGGCTTCGACCTGCACCCCGCGGACATGAACAAGCACCTCGGCGACTTCGCCCGTTCCGGATTCATCAATTTTGCCGGCGGTTGCTGCGGAAACACCCCCGACCACATCGCCGAAATCGCCAATGCAGTCCGCGACGTCGAACCCCGCAAAACCCCTACCATAGAGCCTCTCCTCCGCCTCTCCGGCACCGAGGTCTACAATCACACCGACGACAAAAATTTCCTCATGATCGGGGAACGTACCAACGTCGCCGGCTCCCCGCGGTTCCGAAAACTGGTTCAAGAAGGCAAACTCGAAGACGCCCTCGCCGTGGCCCGCCAACAGGTCGACAACGGCGCGCCGGTCATCGACATCTGCTTCGATGATGGCCTCATCGACGGCGTCGAGATGATGACCCGCTTCCTCAACCTCGTGCAGTCCGAACCCGACATTGCGAAGGTCCCCATCACCGTCGATTCCTCCAAGTGGAAAATCCTCCAAGCTGGCCTGAAGTGTCTGCAAGGCAAAGGCATCGTCAACTCGATCTCTCTCAAGGAAGGCGAAGAGGCCTTCAAGAGCAACGCTCGGACCATCATGAAGTTCGGCGCCGCCGCCGTGGTCATGGCCTTCGACGAAAACGGTCAGGCCGCCACCTACGAAGACAAGATCAAAATCTGCGAACGCGCCTACCGCACCCTCGTCGATGACGTCGGTTTCCCGCCACAAGACATCATCTTCGACCCCAACATCCTCACCGTCGCCACCGGCATCGACGAGCACAACAACTACGCCCTCGATTTCTTCAACGCCACGAAGTGGATCAAGGAGAACCTCCCCTACGCGAAAGTCTCCGGCGGTGTCTCCAACGTCTCCTTCTCCTTCCGCGGCAACAACAAGGTCCGTGAGGCCATGCACTCCGCCTTCCTCTACCACGCCGGCCAAGCCGGAATGGACATGGGCATCGTCAACGCCGGCATGCTCGAGGTTTACGACGAGATTCCCAAGAACCTCCTCCTCGCTGTCGAAGACGTCCTCCTCAACCGCGACGAGGGAGCCACCGAGCGACTCCTCGATCTCGCCGAGGAATTCAAAGGCCAGGGCGGCAAGAAGCTGGCAGAAGACCTTTCCTGGCGCGAAACCACCGTGGAGAAACGCCTCGAACACGCCCTCCTGAGGGGCATCGACAAGTTCATCACCGAAGACACCGAGGAAGCCCTCGCCAAATACGTCAAACCCCTCTCCGTCATCGAAGGCCCCCTCATGGACGGCATGTCCATCGTCGGCGACCTCTTCGGCGCCGGAAAAATGTTCCTCCCCCAGGTCGTGAAGTCGGCCCGCGTCATGAAGAAGTCGGTCGCCTGGCTCGAACCGCTCATGGAGAAGGAAAAGGAGGAGCGCATCGTGGCCAAAGCCCTCGAACTCCAAGCCGCCGACTCCAATCTCGATGACGCCGCAGCACGCAAAGCCGCCGCACGCGTGTTCTCCGCAGGAAAAATCGTCATGGCCACCGTCAAAGGCGACGTCCACGACATCGGCAAAAACATCGTCGGCGTGGTCCTCGCCTGCAACGGCTTCGACGTCGTCGACCTCGGCGTCATGGTCTCCTGCGACAAAATCCTCGCCGCCTTCCACAAACACGACGCCGATGTCATCGGCCTCTCCGGACTCATCACTCCCTCCCTCGACGAAATGATCTACGTCGCCAAGGAAGCCGAAAAGTCCGGCCTCGGCAAACAAGGTGTCCCCATCCTCATCGGTGGCGCCACCACCTCCGCCGCCCACACCGCCATCAAGATCGCCGAGCACTACTCCGGCCCCCTCATCCACGTCCTCGACGCCTCCCGCTCCGTCCCCGTCACCACCGCCCTCCTCTCCGAGGACCAACGAGCCGGCTTCCTCGCCGAGACCGCCAAGAAATACGAAAGCCTCCGAAAAAACTTCAACAAGGTCAAGAAGCCCACCATCTCCATCGAAGAAGCCCGTGCCAACAAGCCGGACTTCGATTGGGCCAATTACAGGCCCGCCCAACCGGAATTCACCGGCACCCGCGTCGCCGACAACCAATCCCTTCGCGAACTCGCCTCATACATCGACTGGACCCCCTTCTTCCACGCCTGGGAACTCCGCGGCGTCTGGGACCGCGAGACCAAGGTCCTCAAAACCAAAAACGAAGCCGGCGCCGCCCAAGCCCAAGAACTCTTCGCCGACGCCCAGGAACTCCTCGAAGACGTCATCGAGAACAAGCGCTTCACCGCCCGCGGCGTCTACGGCTTCTTCCCCGCCCACGCCGACGGCGACGACATCGTCCTCCCCGACCACAACATCACCTTCCACACCCTCCGCCAGCAACTCGAGAAGAGCACCAACAAACCCCACCTCGCCCTCTCCGACTACATCGCACCGAAACGTGACATGACCGTCCCGGTCATGTCATCCGACAGTGAGGTGACTGTCCCCCCCGACCACATCGGCGCCTTCGTCGTCGGTATCCACGGCGCCGACGAATGGGCCGAGGAAGTCTCCACCAACGAGCACGACCCCTACAAAGCGATCATGATTAAAGCCCTCGCCGACCGATTCGCCGAGGCCTTTGCCGAACTCCTCCACCACCGCGCCCGGGTCGAGTGGGGATATGAACGCCCCAACGAGTTCAACCACAATGAGCTCATCAAAGAGATCTACCGTGGCATCCGCCCTGCTCCCGGCTATCCGTCCCAACCGGACCACACCGAAAAGCCTCCGATCTTCGAACTCCTCGACGCAGAGAACGCCACCGGCGTCTCCCTCACCGAATCCTGCGCCATGCACCCCGGCGCCGCCGTCAGCGGACTCCTCTTCTCCCACCCCGACTCGCACTACTTCGCAATCTCCGAACTCCAGCGCGACCAGATCGAGGACTACGCCAAACGCAAAGGCCTGAGCCTCCAAGACACCGAACGCTGGCTCGGCTCCTGGCTCGGATATACCCAGTAAGGTGACCGTCCCGGTCGCCTCTAAACCCCCTCCGACAAAGGAGGAGCAAGATCCCTCCCCATCCCCCGTCCAGAACCCTACCCCATCCTCAACTTCGCCGCCTTGATCGTATTGCTAATCAGCATCGCAATCGTCATCGGCCCCACCCCACCCGGCACCGGCGTGATCGCCTTGCACTTCGGAGCAACATCTTCGAACAACACATCCCCCGTCAGCCGATAACCACGCTTCTTCGTGGCATCCTCCACCCGGTTGATCCCCACATCGATCACCACCGCGCCTTCCTTCACGAAGTCCGCCGTGATCATCTCCGGCCTCCCCACCGCCGCGATCAAAATATCCGCCCGACGGCAAACCGCCGCCAGATCCTTCGTCCGCGAGTGCGCGATCGTCACCGTCGCATCGCTCCCCTTCGCCACCAACAAATTCGCCATCGGCTTCCCGACGATCATGCTCCGTCCCACCACCACCGCTTCCGCCCCGCTGGTCTCCACCCCCGATTCAGCAATCAAGCGCATACACCCCGCCGGCGTACACGGCACAAACCCCGTCGAATCTTCCAGCACCAGCTTCGCCACGTTCTCCGGATGAAATCCATCCACGTCCTTCCGCGGATCAATCGCCCGAACCACTGCCTCTTCATCGATCTGCGGTGGTGGTGGTGACTGCACCAAAATCCCGTGAATCGCCTCATCCGCATTCAACTCCGCAACCACCCTCATCAACTCCTCCTGCCTCGCATCCACCGGCAACACGATTTTCTTCGAGTGCAACCCCAACTCCCCGCACTTCTTCACCTTCGAGTTCACATAGACCTGCGACGCCGGATCCTCCCCCACCAGCACCACCGCGAGCCCGGGAACAACCCCAGCCTCGGCCAGTTTCTTGATCTCCACTTCGCACTCAGCGAGGACGTTTTCTGCTACTTTTTTTCCGTCTATGTTCATCGTTGTCGTCAGGTTCTAAATCATCCAACCCCTCCTGCATCCGCACCTCAAGCCTCGCTCGAATCGCTTCGAACTCATCCTCTTCCAATCGCCGGGGAACTGCCAGCAGCTCGTCGAGGGTCAGCGTCACTTTGCTGAACGGCTTTGGAATCCGCAGGTGATCCCAGGTATCCAGCCGCCACGCCGAGTCATACTCAAACCTCATCACCAGAATCGGCGCCCCGCTGGCCTGTGCAACTTTCACCACCCCACCCTGTAATTCATAACGCGGCCCCCGGGGACCGTCCGGCGTGAACCCCGCATCACTCCCATTCGAAATCTCCCGTAGCAAGGTCATCATCGCCGCCCTTCCCCGCCGCGAACTCGATCCCCGCGCCGCGCCACTCCCCATCGCCTTCGCCAGAGCAGCCAAGCCCCCCCCATCCTTGCTGGCACTGGTCAGCACAATCATCGAGTTCGGCCGCTTGAATTTCCTGATCCTCAAAAACGCCGACAGCAATTGATTGTGCCAGACGCAGTAGATCACCGGCGACTCATCCGTCTTCAGCCGCTCCAGCAATCCGTCCGGAGCATCAATCCGAACACGCAAGGTCCACCCGAGCACCTTCACCACCTGCCCGACCAACCACCCGGCGAACTCAACCTTCCAATTCCCACGGATCGCCACTGGATCTTTCTTCTTCTTACCCATGCCCCCCCTTTGCACACTGTTCTCCCTGCACGGTTTCCACGAGAGCTTCCTGCCGTTTCAGCAGATCCTGATAAAACTTGAACCGTGCCTGATTCGGTTCGCAACGCTGTCCTTCCTCCGGCGCTACCGCATAGCTCGTGATCTCCTCGAAGGTCAGCTCCTCCCCACTCTGATGAAAAAACGTCCACGCCACCTGCAATGCAGCACCCATCGCCGGCGAAACCTCCCCGCGCAAGGGCAACACCGCCACTCCCATCACATCCGCCACCAATCGCCGCACCTCTGCATCTGCCAAACCACCCCCCGTCAACCGAATCGTCTCCGGCTTCACGCCGATCTCCCTCATCCGCTCCAATCCCGAACTCAGCTCCAACAACAAGGCCTCTAACCCTGCCCGCGCCACCTGATCAACCGCCCGAACCCACTGCGACGGATCCTGCTCCCGATGAGTCGACGGCAAATCACCCACAAATTCGTGCCCCACCTCCGCCTCGGCCTCAATCGACGCCGAATCGAGATTCAGGACCACTCCGCGAGTGCGAGCGAGGCCATTTTCGACTCCCAGGAAATACATAGACTATGGGGGAAAACCGCCCTCCCCCAAGGCAACGCATTCAAGCCCTGCGCCGCCCGACTGACAAGCCCAGCGGCCAAATTTTAGCATTTCGCGTTGTCTCTCGGAAAACAGGGGCCACAGTCCCCCCGCAGCCCCACCATGAGCGACCCATCCACCCAAAACTTTGAAACGCGAGCCCGCGAGGCCATCGCCAACCCCAGCAATCTGGGCGAGATGGAAGACGCCGATTCCGTGGGCACCGCTGGAGCGGTCGATTGTGGGGACATGCTCCGCATGTGGCTCAAATTCACCGAAAAGGACGGCCAGAAGGTCATCGACCGCGCCTCCTTCCAATCCTTCGGCTGCCAGACGGCCATCGCCGTCGCCTCCATGGCCACCGAACTCCTCAAGGGCAAAACGATTGAAGAAGCCCAAAATCTCACCCCCGACGACCTCTCCGGCGACCTCGGGCCCCTCCCCCCGATGAAAATCCATTGTGGCCAGCTCGTCGAAGGAGCCCTCCGCAACGCCCTCGACGGTACCCCCGCCCCCCAGTCCAACCCTTCTTCCCCCACCCTCGCCCAATCCCTCAACGATAAACCAAAAGGCACGATCAAGATCGTCCCCCTCGAGGAAGACTCTAACAACTAATCTCATCCCATGAACGAAGACATCACCCTCTCCCGCGAAGTAAACGCCGTCCAAATCCCCTCCGGCGACTCCATCACCCTCCCCGCCGGCACTCCCGTCGTCGTCACCCAAACTCTCGGCGGCACCTACACCGTCGCTACCTCCTCCGGCCTCGTCCGCATTTCCTCCCAGGACACCGATGCCCTCGGCGTCGACCTTGAAGAGAAAAAAGAAAAGGACGCAGAGGCCACCCGACTCAAAGACGCCCCCGTCGAAGAACAAGTCTGGCACCAACTCAAACAAGTCTTCGATCCCGAGATTCCCGTCGACATCGTTAACCTCGGCCTCGTCTACGACTGCGCCATCACCGAAGAAGACGGTAAAAGATCGGTCAATATCAAGATGACCCTCACCGCTCCCGGTTGCGGCATGGGCCCCGTCATCGCCGCCGACGCCCAAGCCCGCGTCGTCACCGTCGACGGCATCGACGAAGCCAACGTCGAACTCGTCTGGGACCCCGCTTGGAACCAGGACATGATCTCCGAAGAAGGAAAAATGAAACTCGGCATGATCTAAGGGAGAGGGGAGCGACCGCCTCTGGCCGTCGTCTAACCCCCCGGCCCCCAAGGCCGCAAATCCCTCTGAAATTCAGCGACGCAAGTCCCACCCAGCCCTGTAAGGGCAACGGCAACCGCTCCTCTTCGACATGATGGTCCTCGCCTTCAAAACCGACTCCACCCGCATCTCCACCATGATGCTCGAGCACGAAGGTAGCAACCGCAGCTTCAAAGAC
>JAPKDA010000218.1 GCA_028822695.1 Akkermansiaceae bacterium | reverse complement strand
GCCATTGATGCCGCCGGCATCAACGAGGTGTTCGACCAGGAATTCCCGCTGGATAACGATTACGACCTTCCCGACGTTTCATTTCACGGCATGAGTGACACGACGCGGATGGATCAGACCCTGAAGCCTTCCTCCACGGCATGGGGAGTCCCCGGTTACCTGACCCAGGGGGATGTCCTGCAGGTCGTCGGCTCCACCCTGACCGCCCGCTCGGACACCTTCATGATCCGGGCCTACGGCGAGTCGGTCGATGTCGAGGGCAATGTGCAGGCGAGGGCCTGGTGCGAGGCGACGGTGCAGCGCACCCCCGAACCGATCAATCCCGATGCGGCGGGACTGAACCCCGCCAAGTCGGATCCCGGTGAAATCGACTATGGTCGCCGCTTCCGGCTGGTTTCCTTCCGCTGGATGTCCCCGGAGGAGGTCTAGTGTAGACCTGTCCGGTCGATACTTTACGTAGGGGCCGGGAGGAGTTTTAATATGATGAAGATGAGATTATTGGTTCCAGTGTTGTGGTTGGCCTTGTTTGCTCCCGTCTGGGGGCAGGAAAGCACGGGTGGGGCCAAGGGGTGGCTGCGCATTTTGCCGGTGGGTGACGCCCCTCCGTTTCGCCAGGAAATTCGGGACGGAGTCCGTCAAGAGATGGAATCACCGGAGGGGGCCCAGCCGCCCCGTGAGTTGGTGGTCCCGGTCCGAGAGGGGAGGAAGGACGAGGAGAAAAAAATACGCCTGCATCTGGGGCGCGTGAGTGAGGCGGTCCTCGTCGGCGCGGGTCCTTTGATTCTTTCCGAGGGCCAGGAAGCCGATGATCCGGTGGGGTGGGCCAAAATCAAGATGCCGGAACGTTCCGCCGCTCTGGCCATCATGTTCCGCGATCCGCGCGGGAAGTCCTGGGATTCGGTTCGTAGCATCGTCCTGCCGGATGACCCCACCTCCTTTCCGGCGGGCCGTGTGAGGTTTGTGAATGCGAGCCCCTTTCCGGTGAGCGTCTTGTTTCAAGGAAAGATTACCGTCATGAAGCCCGGTAAGGTGATGTTCAAACAATCGGCCACGGGCGGGGCGATGGAGGACGAGCAGCTGCAGATTGTGGTGCGGGTTGCAAAGGGCCTGACGAAGCGCATATTCGACGCCTCGGTCTCGCAGGGTTCCGGGGAGCGGACCAATGTGATCATCCACTGGGCGGACGGGGAAAAACCGCGGCGGCCGGTCCGGGTGCTACTCCAGCGCGAACGTCCGGTCATCCGTCGAATCGACCAGAGCTCGGGAACGGGGAACTAAGTGGCAAGGAGAGCAACTTGAAGATGAGGGGTTCGCTGCCGAACGGATCCTTCAGCCGCACGGTGACCCGATCGCTGCCGTCGCCCTCATCCGCGACGCCGACTTGGACGAGGTCAGGTGACTCGTCGGTCCAGTGCAGGCCATCGCGCGAGATCTCCACCAGATAGCCGGTCAGGTCGATGGGGTAAGGGCGTCGCGGAGGAGATCGGAGAGGGTATTAGGGGGTTGTTACGGTCCGTTTTGCTTGTTCCAAGAAGAGATTTTGGGCAAACCTCTTCAACAAGGACGGCTTGCCCGCCTTGGCCTTCCGGACGGGCGATTGATAGATCGAGAGAGAATCGGCGAGGAAAGAATCACAAAACACCTTTTAATGATGAGAGAACATTTAAGCAAAACCACGATGGCGAACGGCCCCCTGCGTTCTAGGGCCCTGACCTCCGCATTCCTTTTTGTTTGCGCTAGCGGCCTGATGTTTGGCCAAGGGCTGGAGCAAGGACCTCCCGCGACCGGTTCGACTCCTTACCTTACACCTGCCGAAGAGCTGAAGCTGATCGAGTTGCAGGATGGTTACTATCTTGAACTCG
>JAPKDA010000100.1 GCA_028822695.1 Akkermansiaceae bacterium | reverse complement strand
GGCCTTAGCTCGTCCGGAACAGCTTTGGCACTACGGCTCTCCTCCCTCAGACCCGTGCTCTCTGGCAGCCGCCTATGCATTCGGACTCGCCAAAAACCACCCCTTCCTCGACGGAAACAAACGTACCGCCGCGATCGCATGTGAACTCTTTCTCAACCTAAATGGCATGTCATTCACGGTAGGCGAGGAACAAAAATATCCCCGCTACCTCGCCCTCGCCCTCGCCGCAGGCGAACTCTCCGAAGAAGAGTTCGCCCATTGGCTCCGCGAAGTCACCACGGCGGAATAGGCAAGGCTATCGCGCCACAGTCTTCGGCAACATCGTCAACACCTCGACCCGCTTCTGATGGGCCAGGCCGAAGCGATCCTTTTGATAGTATACCTTCGTGCCTACGTCCTCCGGTTTCTCGCTGGCATAGATCCGCACAAGATCCTTCTCAAACCGCGGACGCAGAACCTCCGATCGCCCCACGATCACTCGCACCGATTCCTTCGGCGCAGGAGTCACTTCCATCGGCAGCACCTGATTGGTAAAGCCCTCCGGCACCACCCAGAAGACCCGTAAACCCGCCGTCTCAAAGTAGCTCTTCCACCAGGTCCTGACCATCCCATCCGCTTCCTCCGGATACAGCCCTGCCTGCACCAATCCATCCGTCACGATCTTTCCCAAAATCAATCAATCCCATTGCCTTCTCCTGCTCCTCCAGCGAAGGCACCTCTTCGCCCTCCTTCGCAACCATCGGCCAGAACTGCGTCATCTTCGGCACCACCTCACCGGCTGAACGATGGGGAAACCATTGACTAATCGACCCTCCCTTGAAGCCAACCCGGAGATCCACTTTCACTTCTTCATCAGTATAGAAATACACGACGGGCGTCTCCATCTTCACCGCCACACCCCGCAATTGTCGACGAGGATGAAACCCCTTGAGTCGCATCATGTTCATCATCGGAACCAAGTGAGGCGGCATTGGCTTCCCCCCCTCAAACTTCACCATGTCTTCGACCATCACAAATGTTCCCGGATCGGTAAGAGTCCCGTTCTCCATCCCCGCATGCGAATACTCAAAGCCGGGCAAATGCTCTTCCTCTCGCTCCAAGCCCGTCAGCAACACGCCGTCCGATCCCGAAACCGTCGTAAAGGTTCCCCATTCATGCAGGACATCACCGCTGCTCGTTTCTTTCTTCTCGCTACTCAATGCCCCAGCCAATCCAACGGCCACCAGCAGGCACCCACCCAGAATTACTTTCGTTTTCATGACGCCTACGTTGATAGAAAGTCCCGCCTCATGCCTGTGTAAACCCTCTAAAACCGGGCCAAAAACTCCTCCACCAGCGCCCCGAATTCCTCACTTTTCTCCCAAGGCACCCGGTGCCCCGCACCCTCCACAACCTCGAGTCTCCCTTCTTCCAAATACGGAACAGCCTCCTTCGCCAACCCCGTAAATTTGCCATCCCGCTCCCCAGTCACCCAAAGCACCGGCACCTTCACCTCTTCAAAGCGGGACCGAAGATCACCCTGCTTCCCCAAAGACCAATCCATGAAGCTCCTCGCCACCGCCTGCCGCCGAACCTTCAACTGCATCCGATCACCCAACCCTTCCAAAGTGCCCCCCTCCGGATTCAGCACCGCCTGTCCATCCCACTCTTTGAGAAACATCGCCCAATCTCCCACCAATGCCTTCCCTGCCCACTCCGCGTCACCAGCCATTCGAATGATCTTTTCTTTCTCGTCGAGTCCGCCCGGGTGCGCCGAAACAATCACCGCCGCACGAAAGAGATCCGCATCCTCCAACAAGGCATGCAAGGCAAGTCTCCCACCCATCGAATAGCCCACCAAAACATTTTCATCATCCCCACTCGCCCGGACCTCCTCGCAAAACGACTTGGCAAACTCATCCAACTCCATCGGACAACAATCAAGAAATCGCCAAAGGTCCACCCGGCGGACCACATGCCCGCCCTGTCCCAGAGTCGCGGATAACTCTTTCCAATCCTCCGCCATTCCCACCGCACCGTGCAGACACCAAATCATGAACTACAACTTGTTATACGCCTCCCAAAATTGCGCCGTCTGCTGCTCATCCGGACAAATCTCCAACACCGTCGTTCCCTCGCCCGGCTCGAAATCAAAGGTCGCCACACCATCCACCCTTACGTGACCCATCCCCCACATCTTTGCCCAGTCCACAAAGCCCGCCTGATGCGCATTGGCCATCGTCTTGCTCTCCTCCTCCCCAATTCCCTGCAGTCGCGGCAGTCTCTCAAAAATTCGACCACCCCCGTTGTTGATCACCACCAACACCCGCCCCGACCCACCCGCCTGCGCCAGCAAGGCCGGCGCCGCCAAATCATACAGCGTCGTCAGATCACCAAAGACACCCCACGCCCCATCCAAACCGGCCGTCGCCCCGAGCCAGGTGCATAGCTGACCATCGATCCCGTTGGCCCCGCGATTTGCCCGGATATCAACATTCGGCGACTCCCGCTGGGCGACCAGATTCCACTCCCGGATCGGCAAACTGTTCCCCAGAAACACGCTTTCTCCCAGTGTGGCGTAGGTCGACAGCATCCGCACCAGGGCCGGCTCGCTGTCCGGACAACGCTCCAACAATTCGTCCAATTCCGCCTTCCGCTTCCGCGCCAACTCAAAGTGATCCAACACATCCCCCAGCCCCTGCACCTTCCCCAAACTTCGCAAGACCTGATCCACCCGCCCATGCAGCACCAAACTCTCCCGCGCCAGTCCACTGAATCCAGTCCGCGTGATCGAGCACACGTCGACGTCGGTCAACTCTTCCAAATCCCGCCAAAACCGACCCACCGGCACATCGCCCAGACGCAGCACCTTCCCCGGAACTCGTCCCTTCAACAAGCCGTCGCCATCCGACATCGACAAACTCCCGAGCACTTCCCGCAACCCACTGGTCGCATCCGCCAACACCGGCACCCCGAAGTCCTTCAGGAAGTGATACACATCCTCCCGTTCCTCCGGCTCCAGCCCACCCACCATCACCACCACACCTTCAAAAACCCGCTCCTTCAAAAACTTCGCCAACTCGACCACTCCCGGCCGCTTCCGTTTCGGTGCAACCGCCTCAGCCACCACTCCGAACTCCGGAACAGGACCATCCTCCGGCAAACACACATTCACGTGCCAGGGAATCAGCCCACTCCAACCCTCAAAAACTTCTTCAGCGCCCCCCCCTTCCAAATCCAAACAGCCCCCCACATACTCCCCGAAAATCCCCACCTGCTCAATCGCCTGCGGCGCCCCGCTCCCGCGAAAGACCGACGGCCTGTCCGCCGTGATCACCACCAAGGGCCGCCCCTGATAATGCGCCTCGATCACCGCCGGCAACAATTCCGCTGCCGCGGTCCCACTCGTCGTCACCACCACACAGGGCCGCCCCGTGTCCATCGTTCTCCCCAAGGCAAAAAATCCAGCCCCCCGCTCCTCGAAATGATTCCAAACATTCACCCCTTCCGCCCTCACCAGACTCAGCACCAATGATGAATTCCTCGCCCCCGCACAGACCACATAGTCCGTGATCCCACCTGCCGCACAGGCATCCAGAACAGTTTGTGCCGCTTCGCTCACGGTCGGAGGCTATGCTGACTCCCCGCATTCCGAAACTGGAAATTTACAAAACCCTCATCTCTCTCTCAGGATATTTGAAACAGCTCCTTCACCGAATCCCGCTTCAATCGCAACTCCCTCCACTCGTTGACCAGCCGACTCTCGTCGATCACCCCGCACCCGGACGGCAGGTAGACGTTGTCGCCCTGCCAAACAACCATCCTGATCGCCACCAACACGGTCAGCTCCCCTTCGCGCCAAACTCCGAACGGTGCCCCAAACCATCGTGGACAACCAAGACGGGTCCGCCAGTCATGCAGCAGTTCCATCGTCTCACCTGTCCGCGGAAGCGGCCCTAGGGCTGGCGTCGGATGCATGTGTCGGATCAACTCCCCCGCTCCTTCCGGCCGGTACAGCTCCACCCGAATCGGAGTCTCAAAATGGACGAGAGGCCCCAGATTCATCACCCGCCGCGGTTGGCGCTGCACCATCCCAATATCCGAAAGCTTCCCCACCAGACTTCCCGCCACATACTCATGTTCCCGGATCTCCTTCGAATCCACTTCGAACACCCCCTGGTCCTCACTCCGCGCCGTCCCGGCCAACGCCATCGTCGTCAAGATCCCGTCCTTCAGTTGAAACAATTCCTCCGGAGTACTTCCCACAAATGACTCCTCGCCATTGATCCAACCGTAACCCCGCAATGCCGTCGGCAACTCGTTGAGCGTCCCAAGAAAATCCCGCCCACTCCCACATCGCAAGACTCCTCGCTCCGTCACGACCGGCACCGATTTCTCCAATACCCCTTCCCCGATCTTCATCACCACCTCCCCGAACACTTCCGCAAAGTCATCTCCCGAAGGTGCCTCCCACTCCACCACCGGCACATCCCCGGCGCCCCCCGGCATCGCCGCCAACTCCTCCACCCGCGCCGGAACCTTCCACGGCAACGGATCACTCAAGCCGAAATCATTCCGATAAAATGCCACGCCCGATACCGGCGGCTCGGCTCGCTCCTCAAAGGGCCCGTATCCCACCAACCAGCCTCCCCCCTTGATCCGGAGGAACGCCATCGCGTCCGCTGACTCATTACTCGCCAAAACTTACGCGAACTATCGGGTAGGGATGGCAGAAATCAACCTCAGGCACCCGCCACAGCATTCTCGATCAACTCGAGGAAGCTCTGCGCCTCAAGGCTCGCTCCGCCCACCAAGGCTCCGTCGATGTCCGGTTGACCCATCAGCTCAGCGGAATTGCCGGGCTTCACACTGCCACCATACTGAATACGAATCTTCTCAGACACCGCAGCACCGTAGAACTCAGCCAACAGCGAACGCACAAAGGCATGTGCCTCCTGCGCCTGCTCCGGAGAAGCGGTCACGCCGGTTCCAATCGCCCATACCGGCTCGTAGGCCAGCACAGACTCCAACAAATCCTTCTCGGAAACACCGTCCAAACCACCCCGCACCTGCGTCCGGAGCACTTCTTCCAACTTCCCGGCCTCACGCTCTTCCAGAGTCTCCCCGATGCAGAAGATCGGCTTCAAATTCGCTTCACGCGCCTTCTTGATCTTCGCGTTGATCACCGCATCGGTCTCTCCGTAGATCGAGCGACGCTCACTGTGACCGAGGATGACGTGACGCACGAAAAGCTCCTTCAGCATCACCACATTAATCTCACCGGTGTAGGCACCGCTGTCATACTCCGACACGTTCTGCGCAGCCAACTCGACATTCGAATTCGCCACCAACTCGGAAGCCGTCGCCAACGAAACAAAAGGTGGGGCCACCACAACTTCGCAGTTGCTCGTGGAAGGTGCAATTTTAGCCAGAAAGGTCTTCAGGAACCCCCCCGCTTCCGAAGGCCCCTTGTTCATTTTCCAGTTCGCCGCGATGATCAGTTTTCTAGCCATGGTCTCGTTTGTGTTAAACTTCGCTCAAAGCCACCACACCGGGCAGCTGCTTTCCTTCGAGCAATTCCAACGAGGCTCCCCCGCCGGTGGAAATAAAGGTCATCTCGGACTCCAGTCCGAACTTCTTCACTGCAGTCACGGAGTCTCCCCCGCCCACAATGGTCACCCCGCTGTTGGCAGCCACCGCACGGGCAACTTCCTCGGTGCCTTTCGCAAAGGAGTCGATCTCGAACACGCCCATCGGCCCGTTCCAAATGATCGTTCCTGCCTTGGAGACCTCCTCGCAGTAGTCCGCGATGGCCACATCCCCGATGTCGATCCCCTCCCAATCAGCTTCGATCGCACCACCCTCCGAATAGGGAGCAGTCACTTTCGTCTCCGCCCCCTCCTTGAATTCCTGGGTCACACGTGTATCGGCCGGCAGCATGAACTTCACGCCCATCTCCTCCGCCTTCTTCAAAATTTCAAGTGCTAGGTCCAACTTGTCGTCCTCCACCAGGCTCTTGCCAATCTCGTGGCCCTGCGCCTTGCGGAAGGTGTAGGCCATTGCCCCGCCAATGATGACGACATCCGCCTTGCTGAGCAATGCGGTGATCACCTCGATCTTGTCGCTCACCTTCGCGCCACCCATGATCACCACAAACGGACGCTTTGGCTCGGCGAGCTTGTCGCAAAGGTACTCCAACTCCCGTTCGATCAGGAACCCCATCGCACTTTTCTCAACGTGATGGGTCACCCCCTCCGTCGACGAATGGGCCCGGTGTGCGGTTCCAAAGGCGTCGTTCACAAACAACTCTGCGCTTCCTGCGAGTGCTTTCGCAAAATCGGAATTGTTCCCTTTCTCCTCGGAATGAAACCGGGTGTTCTCCAGCAGGATCACTCCGCCGTTGCTCAACCCGGCACGAGCCGCAGCAGTCGTCTCGCCAATACAGTCCTCGGCAAAACCAACTTCCTGCCCAAGCAACTCGGAAAGCCGCACCGCCGCGGGACGCAACGAATATTGCATATCCGCCGCAGTCTTCGGGCGCCCCAGGTGGGAGCAAAGAACCAGCTTCGCGCCAGCCGACAACAAATGCTTGATCGACGGCAAGGCTGCCACGATCCGGGTGTCATCGGTAATCTCGCCGTCCTTGAGAGGCACGTTGAAATCAACCCTCATCAGGACCTCCCGGCCCTGCGCCTCCAAGTCGCGAATGCTGAGCTTAGCCATGGGTAAAAAAAGTGGGGCGCATTACCGGGCGCCCCGTCCGGGATCAAATCGAGAAATGGATCAGATCAATGAATGGATCAAATCTGCGGACAGATTAGGAAATCGAGTCACCGAGCATCTTCATCGCATCGGCGGCGCGGCTCGAGTAGCCCCACTCGTTGTCATACCACGAGCAAACCTTCACCATGTTGCCTTCCATGACCATGGTCAGGCCGGAGTCGAAGATCGAGCTGTGTGGATTACCCACGATGTCCGACAAAACAAGAGGATCTTCCGAATACTGAAGCACACCCTTCATCGGGCCGTCTGCGGCCTCTTTGAAGGCTGCATTCACTTCTTCCGCCGTCGTGCTGCTCTTCAACTCGACCACGAGGTCGGTCAAGGAACCAGTCGGGGTCGGCACGCGAAACGCACCACCAGTGAGCTTGCCGTTCAACTCGGGAATGACGAGGCCGATGGCCTTTGCCGCACCCGTCGAGGAAGGAATGATATTCACCGCAGCGGAACGTGCCCGGCGGAGATCTCCGTGAGGAGCATCAAGCAAACGTTGGTCTCCGGTGTAGGAGTGAATCGTGCTCATCATCCCTTTCACGATTCCCCACTTGTCGTTGAGGACCTTGCCAAGAGGAGCCAGGCAGTTGGTGGTACAGGATGCGTTGGAGACGATGTGGTGCTCAGCGGCATTATAGAGATTGTCGTTAATCCCGAGACACATGGTCAGATCAGGATCTTTGGCAGGTGCGGAAATGAGAACCTTGGTGGCTCCGGCTTCGATATGCTTGGAAGAACCAGGGCGATCGATGAAGAATCCGGTCGACTCGAGAACGACGTCTACTCCCCACTCCTTCCAAGGAAGGTTGGCTGGGTCGCGCTCCGAGGAGGCGTGAATTTTGTGACCGTTCACAATGAGGTGATCATCGTCATAGCTCACTTCTGCATCAAAGATCCCCTGAGTGGAGTCATACTTCAGAAGGTGAGCGAGAGTCTTGTTGTCGGTGAGGTCGTTGATTGCGACGACCTTCTTGAGCTCATCGGGAGTCATTGCGCGAAGCACCATTCGACCGATGCGTCCGAAACCGTTAATTGCGTAATTTGCCATGGATCTGCGAGTTGTATCCCGGAGCGGCCTGAGGCGTTTCCTCTCCAGCTCCGAGGCGGCGAATTAAGCAGGGGTCCGCATGAGCGTCAACACCCACCTTGTTCTGTCCCCGACACGGCCGCCCCCCGCCCTCCAAGCCCTGATTTCAGGGGTTTCCAGCGTCATTTCTTGGTGACAACATTGCCACTTCCCCTCTCAACCCTCGTCCTTTTTCTTCTTCACCGGGAGTTTCGGTATAAAGGCTCTCTCCTTGAGGACAAGCACCTTGGCCGGACGACGAGGTCGTTCTCCATCGGCACGATAAACCACGATATTGGTCCGCTCTCCACCAATCTGGGTCAGCGCCACATCGTAAATCGGTCGCCAGTTCCCCTGACGGTCCCCGATCATGACCCTGAAAGGCTCATTCTCCAGGACTCCCCCCTGCGGGCCCCTGATCACCCGGCTCTTCCCCGGTTCCAAATCGAACTGTTTCCCCCCCAACATCATTCTCACCCGAAAAATCGAAGCATTGACCAAGCGAACGGCACCATTGGGGTGCGTCACCAGATCGTCCTTCAGCACGATGCTCCGCGGCTCGTCCCAGGTCCCTTTCCGCGGATCACGAATGAACACCGCCAAGGCCGCCGGATGTTCGGGCATTTGGATCCGCATCCATGGCTTGGTTCCCCCCCCCTCCTGGACCCCTCGCAAAGTCACAAAGCCCGCCCTTGCCACCATCCGCTGCGAGGCGACACCCAACTGTAGCCGTCTCACTTCCGTCTTTCGCCCCTCGATGGGAACTTCAATCTTCAAGGGAGGCAAGGCCCCGGGAGCGGCTGGCAATTCAACCCGAACCCCGTCCCTCACCTCCTGTCGAAACGGCGGAGCATCCCCAACCGCAAGAACTCGCAACCAACCCAGCGGCTTGTCCTTTTTCTTCTCCTCAGGATTCTCCTC
>JAPKDA010000099.1 GCA_028822695.1 Akkermansiaceae bacterium | reverse complement strand
CGCATCGTGTCCTCGTCATAGAGCATCCAGGCCTTGCCTTTGGAAACGCCACCTTCGCCCTGATCGAGGCGCACGTTGATTCCCTTTTGCGCGATATTCTTGTCCTTGTCGCTTACCTGGTAGGTCCAATTGAGGGCGGGGCCGAAATCCATCAGCTCGAAGGGCTTACCCTGCTTTGCCACGTTCGGGCTCTTCGGAACCTTGGGGAGGTCGAGGCCTTTGGGGAGGCTGGCGAGGTAGGCCTCGGAGGGGTCGAAATACTGGCTCTTGTTGAGTGGCTTCAGGAAGGTTTCGCGGATGTAGTGGATGGCGGCATACTTCTGCGCGGCATCGAATTGGATCTGCGGCACCATCATTCCATATCCCTTTTCCAGGGTCTGATACATGCGATAGGGATCGCTGCCGTTCTTGAAGGGAGCCTCGTGGAATTTAAGGGCGGTGGGCAGGCTGCCTTCCTTGTTCTGGTCGCCGTGGCAGGTGATGCAGAGGGTGTTGTAGATGACTTTTCCTTCCGCGAGGGTCTTCTTGTTCCAGCCTCGGATGAGATTGGCGTGATCAGCAATTTCCAGCGCTTGGACCCAGGCGTTCTTGCCCTTGAAACTTTTGTCGGTCTTCAGGGTGAGTTGAACCGGAGCGCCGGGTTGTCCGAGGCCATCGAAGGTTTCGCTGTTCTTGCTGGTGGACCAGTTGAGATCGGGAGTGTTGACTGCGTCGACGTCACCCTTGAGCAGGGCGGTGAGTTCCGCGCCCTCCAGTGAGCGAGCCCAATAGCGGAGGTTACTGATCGCTCCATTGTTCAGGGGGCCGGTGAAGTCGCTTGCTCCGAGGCCGATTTTAAAGAGGTGGGTCGGGTCGTCAGCGGAACTCAGCTTTTTCGGCTTTCCGGCTGGCTTGCCATCGACGGAGAGATGGACGATCCCTTTGACCGAGCGGAGGACGACTCGGTGTTGTTTGCCGTCACTGACAGCAGGTCCGCGGAGGGCTCCGACCCAGCCGACATCATAAGTGAGCCGTCCGTCTTTGATGAAGAGCGCCTTGCCGCCCTCGGACCATGGGCCTTCCGGAGCGCATTTGGAAAAGATGGTGCCATCGCCGGTGGACTGGAAGGATGCCGCCACTGTGAAATCTTGGTCGGTATGGAGGGCCTTGTCCTTCGAGGTGAAGGATTGGCCGCCGCCGCCGGGAAGGGGCTTGTTGGTGTGGAGGGCCTTGCCATCGATCCAGACGCTGATCTGGGTCGGCTTTGATCCGGTCTGTTGGCAGGTCAGGTCGAGCACGTGGGAGCCGTCGGGGAGGGGGAGGCTGAATCCTTCGGCGACCAAGAGTTCGGAGGCGGTGTCTGCCTGGTAGTCGAGATGGAGTCTGAAGTTGGCGAGTTCGCGGGATTGGTAGCCATTTTCAAAGACCGGGAACTGGGTCTGCTGTACGGTTTTGGCCGGGATGATGGGAACTTGGCCGAAGGTCGGAACTGTGCCGAGGGCGATGGAGGAGAGGAGAGTGAGCAGGAGATGGTTGTTCATGGGACGTAGATCGCGTGGCGTTTCCGGGGCTGCCGTAATACCAATAGAGCGAACGTTGGTTCGAGGACAAATATTTCAGCGAATTCAAGCGGCTGTGGCCGGGCCGAATCGGTAGCGATTCATGAGATGCTAAGGGCCTCAGAGGGGCTGAGGACGGGGAGATCGTGGGCTGTGCCGACCGGGGCGCAGGTGAGATGCCCCTGGGCGGTGTTGATGGCGGTGAGGAGTTCCGGGCGTTTGCGGCAGGCGCCTTGGAGGCCTTCTTCGGCGAGCAGTAATGTCCAGCGATGGGTGACATTATTGAGGGCCTGTGTGGCGGTGCGAGCGTAGGCGCCGGGCATGTTGGCGACGCAGTAGTGCAGGACATCCTCCTCAAAGTAGGTGGGGTCGTCGTGAGTGGTGGGGCGACTGGTCTCGGAGCAGCCGCCTTGGTCGATGGCGATGTCCACAAAAACGCTGCCGGGTTGCATTTGGCGAAGCATCTCGCGGGTGATGAGTTTCGGGGCGGCAGCGCCGGGGACAAGGACGGCGCCGATGATGAGGTCGACGCGGGGTAGTTGCTCGGCGATGTTGGCTTCTGTGGAATAGAGTGTGCTGGCTCCCTCCATGGTGATGTCGAGGAAGCGCATGCGTTCGAAATCGACCTCGAGGATGGTCACGTCGGCGCCGATGCCGGAGGAGACCCGGGCGGCATTGATACCGGCGCTGCCGCCGCCGATGACCATGACACGTCCGGGGGCTACCCCGGGGACGCCGCCGAGGAGGGTGCCGCGGCCGCCACGGTGGTTGGCGAGGTGATAGGAGCCGACAATGGCGGACATGCGGCCGGCGATCTCGCTCATGGGTTCGAGGAGGGGAAGGCGGTGATTGACCTTGAGGGTTTCGTAGGCGAGGGCGGTGCAGCCGGAAGCGAGAAGTTCTTCGGTGAGTTGTTTGGAGGCAGCGAGGTGGAGGTAGGTGAAGAGAACGTGCTGGGGCCCGAGGCGGGCGATTTCCTCGGGCTGGGGTTCCTTGACCTTGACGATGAGTTGGGCCTCTCCGAAGACCGCGTCGGCATCGGGGAGGATTTCGGCACCGACGGCTTCGTAGAGGGCGTCGGGATAGCTGGCACCATCACCCGCCCCGGTTTGGACGACGACACGGTGTCCGCGGTGGACGAGCTCGGCAGTGGCGGAGGGGATGACGCTGACGCGGTGCTCCTGAATTTTGATTTCCTTGGGGACTCCAATGGTCATGACTGAGATGTTGGCGGGGACGGGTGGTGAAGACGACTAGAAAGGCGAGCAGGGCCGGGCTTGAGGGTGATTGGGTCAGGGGCAACAAGGATTGGATCGCAGATCTTGGGAGCCGCTACAGTTGGGATTACCTCTTGGAGCCGTCGCCGAAGAGTTCTTCAAATTTTGGGAGGTCTTCCGGGGTGGAGATGATGAGGGTCTCCCGAATGCCACCCAGCATCAGCGTGGGCAGAAGTTAGTAAACCATCGGCTTGTCGTAGACCGGCAGCAATTGCTTGCAGGCGATGCGCGTGAGCGGATAAAGGCGCGTTCCGGTGCCGCCGGCGAGAATGATGCCCTTGCGAACTTTTGGATCAGGATTCATGATGTTTCATTTGGCTGGCCTGTGCCGATGCGTTCGCCGCTGATGGTTCCGTTTTCGATCTGGTCGACCCACGCTTGGTTGTCGAGATACCATTGCACAGTTTCGCGCATTCCGGAATCCAAGGTCGCCTTCGGGCTCCAGCCTAATTCATCATGGATGCGGGAGCAATCAATGGCGTAGCGTAGGTCATGGCCCGGGCGGTCCGTGACGTAGGTGATGAGGTCGGCGTATTTTTTGGTGGTCGTCTGCGAAGGGGAGAGTTCATCAAGGATTGCACAGATTGCCCGGACAAGGTCGATGTTCTGGAGCTCACAGTTGCCGCCAATGTTATAAGTGCGTCCCGGCGTTCCCTTGTCGCAGACGGTCCGCAGGGCGCGGCAATGGTCGTCGACGTGAAGCCAGTCCCGAATGTTCTCGCCTTTTCCATACACGGGAATTGGCTCGTTCCTCAGGCAGCGGAGAATGACCGTCGGGATGAGCTTTTCGGGATACTGACGAGGGCCGTAATTGTTCGAACAATTGGTGAGGAGAAACGGGAGCCCATAGGTTGTTCCCCATGCTCTCACCAGGTGGTCTGATGCCGCCTTGCTGGCGCCATAAGGGGAGTGCGGGTCATACCCGGTCGTCTCAGAGAATGCCTTATCGTCGGGGGCAAGGGATCCGTAGACCTCGTCTGTGGACACATGGAGGAAACGAAAACGTTCCTTCTTGTCGGATGGTAGGGACTGCCAGTGCACGAGCGCCGCCTGGAGTAGATGATAGGTCCCAAGAATATTGGTCTGCATGAATTCCCCCGGGCCGTCGATCGACCGGTCGACGTGGCTTTCGGCAGCCAAGTGCATGACGGCCTCCGGGCGGACCCGCATCATCAGCTCGTTGACCACCGCGGCGTCACAGATGTCCAGCTTTTCAAAGCGATACCGGGGGTGGTCCTGTAGGGAGGAGAGCGATGCGGGATTTCCCGCGTAGGTCAGCTTGTCGAGATTGACGATTTCGTGATCGGTTTCCGCAATCAATTGGCTGATCAGATTGGACCCGATAAATCCCGCGCCGCCGGTAACAAGAATTCTCATGAATTTGGTGTTGGAGGGCTGTAGCGGTGGCTCAGCAGACGCCGGAATCAGTATCACCTATGAATCTCCCGGCGACAACCCAAAAACACGATAAGAGAGGAGTCCTCCGGAATGCAGGATAGCAAATAAATGAAGGACAAGGATGTTTGGGAGGACTTGGTCGGATAATAATTAAAGAACACCCGAAGAGATTTCTAAGCATACAAATGAGAACCGTAATTGTCACCGCCCCGGGGAATGTTGCGATCATCGACACGCCCGTTCCTGTTGTGGGGCCCTACGAGGCCTTGGTCAGGACTGAGCTGGCCTGTGTGTGCAACAACACCGACGGAGAACTTGTTGGTGGAAAATTTACCGGGATGGAGGCCGCGTTCCCGTTTGCTCTCGGCCACGAAAGTGTCGGGAAGGTGGCCAGACCCGCAATTTTGTCCAAAACAGCATAAATTTTGTCCGATGCGTTACAGACATTTCAGGAAAGTTCCGCTTGAATGGCCGCGTAAAGGATCGAGTCAGGAGGCGCGGTCGATGTTCCAACTATTTATCTCAATGAAAAACCAATTAGTAATTATTTTCCTGGCGGGTTGCTCGTCTGTTTGGGCACAAGGCGAGTTCGACGCTGTTGCCGAGGGCAAAAAGGTGTTCGAAACGATGGGGTGCGCTGAATGCCACGTGGTTGCGAAAAACGATGATTCCCTGAAGACGGGACCGAGCCTGTTCGGTCTGTTTGTCAATGAGCCGCGCGAACGCGAGACCGGTGTCGTCGGTAGCGATGACCGGAAGAAGGTAACGGCCGACAAGGCCTACTTTTTGAATTCGGTACGCAAGTCCTGGGACGCGTTGGCAGTAGCCGAGAGCGGACCGACCAGCGGGGAAACCTATCTTCCGGTGATGCCGATGTATACCCGCGAGGTGATCCCGGATCATGATGTAGAGTCCGTCTGGCACTATCTGCGGACCCTCGCGGATGATGGCTTAGCCGGGCCGGCGACCGTCATGCTGAAGAAGCAAAAACAGGCCCAATCAAAGAGTCTGCTGGAGATTCCGAATGAGGTTTTAGTGGCGAAACGTCCGCGGGTGATCCGTGCCCCGCTCCGGGGATCCAGCGGCAGGGCGCTGCATGTGGGTCAGCCGAACGGGATGAACTACACGTTCGATCCTCGGCTGCTTTCGGTCAGAACTATCTGGGCCGGCGGATTCCTCAATTTGTCCGCGGAGCGTAAAGGCCGGGGGCAGCCGGATTCGGGCAGAGGCCAGGGTGCAAAAACCTATGTCGAAGGCGGGGCGATTCTGCAACCGCTGTCCAAATCCGGCGAACCGATCGATTTTGAGTTCAAAGAGCCAGACGTGCGTGATCACGAGGCGATTGAGAAGTGGCTGTGGGAAGATCGCGATTTCCCGGAGTTGCAGGCCTCCATCGATGCTGAATTTTCTGGGCACCGGATCGACTCTGCCAGCGGTAGACCGGTCTTCTACTTCCGGGTCGGGCAGAATAAATTGTCGCAGGCGATCACGCTGACGGATGACGGCCGAATCGAAGTCGTGGTGAACGGCAGGATTCGGCACGCACAGAGATTCAACGTGTCGGAGAATGGTCTTTCGGATGTGAAAGTGGAAGGTGGCACTTACAAGGACGGTGTCTGGTCGCTGGGTTCCTCGAAGGGACAAAGCTACAAATTTTCCGCGAAACTCGCCGGAGGCCTGGTGGCTCGCCAAGCGTTGGGCCGCGACGAAAACCAGGATCCGCAGCCGCTGGTGAAGAACCAGGACAAGAAAGGGCGGCAGCCTTTGGAAATCCCCGCCGGCTACTCGGTGGAGACCTGGGAATCGCCCAAAGACCTGTTCGGGCGCGACCAGCTGTTCGAGCCGACCGGGATCGCGGTCGCTAAGGATGGCACGATTGTGGTTGGGACGCGCACCGCCGGGGTGTGGCGGATCCGGGATGGCAAGTGGACGCTGTTTGCCGAGGGGACCTACGAATGCCTCGGCGTGTGCATCGAGGACGATAAAGGTGACAAAATCGTCGTGATGCAGAAGCCGGAGCTGACCCGCATCAGTGACACCAACGGTGACGGCCGCGCCGACCAGTTTGAGACGCTTTGCGACGACTACGGGTTCCACGGCAACTACCATGAGTACGCTCACGGCCCGGTGCGTGACCCGGCGGGGAATTACTACTTCACCCTGAACCTGTCCCACGGCGGCACCGAGCGCGTCAACTGGCGGGCCGGCGGACCCTACATGGGTTCGATGGGTGGCTACCGTGGTTGGGCATGCCGGGTCACACCGGAGGGAAAGTTTGAACCGTATGCCAACGGTCTGCGCAGTCCGGCGGGACTCGGGATCGATCCGGACGGACGTCTCTGGTATGCCGAAAACCAGGGCGAGTATGTAGGATCCTCAAAGTTGGTTCCCTTGGAGAAGGGCAAGTTCTACGGTCATCCCTCGGGCTTGGTGAGCCTTCCGGGGAAGATGAATCCTGACTCCCCCGAACTGAAGTTTGAGCACTGGAAGGATAAGATTCGCAAAGGCGCAGTGTGGCTCCCCCACGGAAAACTTGCCAACTCACCGGGGCACCCGGCGTGGGATGTGACTGGTGGGAAATTTGGTCCTTACCAGGGACAACTCTTCATCGGAGACCAGACTCTTTCGACCTTACTGCGTGTCGTCACCGAGCAGGTGAACGGTGTCGATCAGGGCAGCGTGGTGCCGTTTGCCCGCGGCCTGGTATCGGGAGTGATGCGCACCTGCTTCCTGCCGGATGGTAGCTTGCTGCTCGGCCAGACAGGACGCGGTTGGGGTGCACGCGGAGGCAGTCAGGCGGGATTGCAACACATCTCCTGGGATGGCAAAACGGTGGCGGCTGATATCTCACACGTGAGCGCAGCCAGTGTCGGGTTTGAGGTCCACTTCACCAGTCCGCTGGATCGCGCGGTCACCGGGGAAGAGGTGGCGAAGGCCTTCAAAGTAAAGTCGTGGTTCTACGCCAATACAGGACGCTATGGATCGCCGGAACACGACCCGCGCGACGATGTCCTGCAGTCGGCGAAGATTTCCGCAGACCGCCGGTCGGCGCAACTGAAGGTAGAGGACTTTGGCAAAGGGGATCAATGGGTCGACCGTATCTACTCCATCCACATCCCGGATACGGGTCAACTGTTTGGCGATACTCCGGTCTGGAAAAAGCTGGAGTCTTACTTCACCCTGCGCGCGATTCCTAAATAAAACATCATGAAAAACATAGCGATAACACTAGCCGCATCAGTAACTTGTCTGATCTTTTGCGCTGAAATAAACGCCGCCGATCAAAATGTAACTTACACCGACCCCGCCAAAGTGGATGCGGATTACGCGATCCAGGGTGAATACTCAGGAGTCATCGGCGGGAAGAAAATGGGAGTTCAAGTCATCGCGCTTGGTGACGGAAAATTTGATGCGGTTGGTTTTGAAGGGGGGCTTCCCGGGGAAGGGGGAGAAAACAGCAAAGCGATCAAATCAGGTGGCGAAACGAAAGGCGTCAAAACGACGTTCGCCAATTTCATGGGCGGCGCTACGATTCATGATGGAGCGTTCACCATTACCGGCAAAAACGGCAAGCTGGCTCGCACGGTTCGTCAAAGCAAAACTCTTGGAATGAAAGCTCCTGAAGGTGCGGTGGTGCTTTTTGATGGGTCTTCCACAGATGCTTTCAAAAATGGTAAAATGACCGAGGGCAAATTGTTGCAGACAGGCACTACCGGTAAGCAGCTGTTTGGTTCTCATAAGATTCACATGGAATTTCGGACGCCATATAAACCCTTTGCCCGTGGACAGGGTCGCGGCAACGCCGGTTTCTATGTTCAGAGTCGGTATGAAACCCAAATACTGGACTCATTTGGCCTGGAGGGAAAAATGAACGAGACCGGTGGGATTTATTCCATCAAGGCGCCGGATCTCAACATGTGCTTTCCTCCATTAACCTGGCAAACCTACGACATTGATTTCACGGCTGCCGAATTCAAGGATGGGAAAAAAGTAAAGAACGGAACAATGACCGTCGCACTGAATGGTGTCGTTGTGCAGGACAATGTTGAGCTGACTCATAGAACCACCGCTTCGCCTTTGGAAGAAGGGCCGGAGGGAGGGCCTGTTTACCTGCAAAATCATGGCAACCCGGTCGTCTATCAAAACATCTGGGTGGTTGAAAAATAATATCGGAAGAACAATCAGGACATTGATCCTGTCTATCTGCGCCTATTTGCGGTTCGCTGGATATCAGCTGGCCATTCCCGATACCGCATGGAAATTGTCCGATACGCACAGGACGATCCTTGCGGGATAGGTTTTGGTAACGGCTCCCTTGCTCTAAAAACCAGATTTACACAGAAAATGAAACAACTTCACTTCACCTGCCCGATGATTGCCGTAACGGTCGTCGCCTCCCTCGTTTCAACAATTACCGCTCCTGCCGCAGAGCGTGATCCCGTCAACGCCGTGGCCGGCCTCAGTGTCCACGAGGATCTCGAGGCGCAACTCTTCGCCAGCGAGCCGATGATGCTCAGCCCGAGCGCCATCGACGTCG
>JAPKDA010000098.1 GCA_028822695.1 Akkermansiaceae bacterium | reverse complement strand
AGGTGACGGCGAGTCCAGTTGTTCCGCCACAGAAGAATTCCTTCCGGCGCGGGATGCCCATCAGCTATTCGAACAACTACGGTGCGGCGATGGGTCCTGCTTGGTAGATGGAGGCGGATTGGTTGAAGCGTTGTTTTTTGCTTCATTCGGGCGGGGGGAATTGGCTAAGGAAGGCACGTGGCCACCGAAAGCTACAGCGTCCTCCTTTATTACTTCTACACGCCTCTTGCTGATCCCGCAGAGTTTGTGGAGCAGCAGCGAGCCCTTTGTGAGTCATTGGAGTTACTCGGGCGAATTATCGTGGCGGAGGAGGGGATCAACGGGACCGTTTCGGGGCTGGATTCATCCTGTGAGGACTACATGCGGGCAATGCGGGCAGATTCCCGCTTTGCGGAGATGGAGTTCAAGATCGACAGAGTGACGGAGCATGCCTTCCCGAAGTTGTCTGTGAAATTACGTTCGGAGGTGGTGAGTCTCGGACTTGGTGAGGAAGATTTGTTCCCTCCCGGGAACACCGCCGACTATCTTGCGCCCAAGGAGTGGCTTGAAATGATGGGACGGGATGACGTGGTCATTCTCGACGCGAGGAACAACTATGAATGGGAGTTGGGTCGATTCGCGGGTGCTGTCTTACCTGACATTGACAGCTTCCGTGATTTGCCGACCTGGGTTCGTGAGCATCGTGCTGAATTGGAGGGGAAGAAGATCATGACTTACTGCACTGGCGGGATTCGGTGCGAGAAATTCAGTGGCTTTCTCAAGCAAGAGGGGTTCGAAGATGTTTACCAACTGCACGGCGGGATTGTAAAGTATGGGAAGGATCCCGAGGTTCGGGGTGAGCGGTTCGAGGGGAAGTGCTACGTTTTCGACGAGCGAATCGGAGTTGATGTGAACGAGGTGGATGCCGGCGTGGTGGGGAGGTGCCTACACTGTGGTTGCGCCTGTGATCGCTATTTGAACTGTGCGTGGTCGATGTGTAATGCGCAGTATTTCTGTTGCGAGTCTTGTGAGGAGAAATCGACGGGGTATTGCTCCCAGGGCTGTCAAAACGCGCGGATTGACGGTTGTTGTGTTGAGCCGACAGAGGGATAAAACTGAATGACTGCGAAACATCGCAGCGACGGTGGACGGTGCAAGCCCGGGCTTAGGGTGACAAAATGACGCGGGCCTATGGGGATTCCGATTGTCAGGTCGGATTAATTTGGTAGCGTCCACCATCGGTCAGGCGGGGGCAGGCGAAAGCTGCCGACGCGCTTGATCGGTCACCAAATCGATTTTCACGTGGGACTTTTCGATTCCATCAAACGCCGACGCCTAACCCAGAAGGGATTGTCGTCGGGCAAAAAGCGACGCACTCAAGCGGATGGATCGGTGGTTGATTCACTCGACCGGAGTGCTGTCTTGAAGTTCTCAATCTATGGGGGGTTCGCGGCAATTTTCAGTTTGCTCATTCTCGTTGCCAGTCGTGGGTCGGGAACCGGGCCTGAGGCAGGGCACGGGATCCTCGTGGGACTCCTTCTGTTGTCGATGATCGTAATGGCATTTGAGATGAGCCATCAGGAGGTCGTCCGACGGAACAGCCAAGTGCTTTTGGTATTTGTTGGTTTGGCGATTCATTTGGCGGTCATTCGGGCGGCGACTGTCTTTGTGGATACGAACAATTTTCACGAATCGCTGAGCCTGTTCTTCATTCCATTTGCTCTGGCGCCGCTAGTTCACTCGGTCCTGTTGGGCAAAGATGTGGGATTGTTCTCTACGATGGCGGTCAGCATTTTGGGGTGCTTTCTTGTGCCCGGAGACCGGGTGCTGAGCTACCTGGTGTTCAGTTTCATGGCGGGACTCACTGCGGTTTTTGTGACTCAGGAAGTGCGGAAGAGAGGCCGGGTTTTACGGGCCGGGCTGTATGTGGGAATCATGGTTCTCATTATTGCCTATGCCTTTGACTTAATTTCCATTCGACCACTTTTCTCGGGTGGGATCGCCGAATGGGAGGTATTCGGGATCAACAGTGCGGTAGCCTTCGGGACCGGACTTCTGACAGGCATGATCGTCAGTGGATTGCTGCCGATCGTGGAAGGCCTGTTTGGAATTACGTCAGATATCAGTTGGCTGGAGTTGAGTGATTTGAACCATCGCTTGCTACGGCGAATGCAGTTGGAGGCGCCGGGAACCTTTCATCATAGCCTGGTTGTTGCTTCGCTTTCAGAAGCAGCGGCGGAATCGATCGGAGCAAATGCGATGATTTGCCGGGTTTGTTCCTATTTCCACGACATTGGGAAGCTGACCAAGCCTGAGTATTTCATCGAGAACCAGGGCGATGAAAATCCACACAACGCGCTGACGCCCACCATGAGTGCCTTGATTATTGTGGCTCATGTCAAGGATGGTGTGGATCTGGCGTTGAAGCACAAACTAAATCCCAGGATCATCGATGTGATCACGGAGCACCATGGCGATTCGTTGGTCTACTATTTCTACCGGAAGGCGCAGGAGCAGCGGAAGATGGAAGAGGAGAAGGTCGCGGAAGGATTGGAGAACGAGGAGGATCTACCCAACATCGACGGAGAGAACTTCCACTATCCGGGACCCACGCCGCGGACGAAGGAGAGTGGGATTATTTCCCTCGCGGATGCGGTGGAGAGTGCTTCACGAAGTTTGCAGAAACCGACGCCGCAAAAAATCCGGGCCCTGATCGACGAAATTGTCTTCAACAGGCTTAAGGACGGTCAGTTGGATGGGTGTGGCTTGACGGTCAGTGAGCTGCGATCGGTGCGGGAGAGTTTTGCGAAAACGTTGCGAAGCATGCTGCACAGTCGAATCGATTATCCGAAGCAAGGAAAGAAGGCGGAGCGGAAACATTCCGGAGACGGAGGTCCTTCCAGCGATCTTGGAAGGAGAGGGTGGGCTATGGATGAGGCTGATCGGCGAAAGGTGGTTTCGGTGGAGGAGCTTGAGAAACATCGACGGAAGGCGTCTGGAGATTCGTGAGTGGGAGCACGGGGGATTGTGAACCGGGCGGGGCCAGAAGGGTGGCTGTCGAAAATCGACAGACGGCACTCCCCGTTTCGAATGATCTTCTCGCTCAACTGGAGTCTGCCGGATTGGCTTCTTTGAAGTTGATTGGACAAAGGAAGCTCGCGCTCACCGTCATTCCGAGGGAGGTTTCGGTCAGTCTGTTGGACGATGTGATGATTGGTGAGGTGCATGGTCAATACATGGATGACCCGAGTCCAACCGATGTGATCACCTTTCCCTATGGAGAGAGCGGAGAAGTTCTGATCAGTGTGGAGACCGCGGCGGAACACGCGAAGGAATACGCGGTGGGTTGGGAGCGTGAGGTGACCTTGTATTTGGTTCATGGAATACTGCATTTGTGCGGTTACGAAGACGCTGACGAGGAGGGAAGGCAACGGATGGGCGAATTGCAGGAGGCCTTGCTTGAGGATGTCCTTGGTTGAAGTGATGTGGCAATTTGAGCGCGTCTGATTCGCCGCATTGACAAGTCTAGGGGGCATGCTCATCCTGCATTCAGCGCTATCCCCGTGAGCTATTTCAAGGGCGGCGAAACTTCCCCCGAGGTCTGTGTATTCGAATCAAGATTATTTAACCGAGTTGTTGGTCGAGCGGGGTTTAGTGACTCCTGAAGGTCTTGAGGAAATCCGCGGAACTTTAGGTCCGAACGACAGTATCATCAATCGCCTGATCCTGGATGCAGTGATCACCGAGGAGCAGATCGGGCAGGTCATTGCTGCCAATAGTGGGAACGACTATGTTGAGATCGAGAATTTGCCGATCTTGCCCGAGGTCTTCAACGCGATGGAGGCGGAGGTCGCGCAGCGCTTTCATGCTGTCCCGATCGGGGATGATGGGACCTATGTCACGGTGGCGGTAGCGGATGCGCTTGATTTCGAGACCTTGGACTCCCTGCCGCATGTGATTGGCCGGGAAGTGATTTTTGCTGTATCGACCCCAACCGCAATCGCAAGACTGCTTAAGGCAAGCTACGGGGTTGAAGACGACGCTGCCGATTCGGTCGATGAGTTCAAGGTGATCGGCGAAGGAGGAGAGGAGGAAGTTGCCGAATCAGGTGACGCTCCGATCATCAAGATGGTCACCAACATGTTGTTGGATGCCTTCAAGATGAGGGCTTCCGATATTCACATCGAGCCACTTGAGACTTCGCTGAGGGTTCGCTTTCGGATCGATGGGAAACTCGTGGAAGTGGACAATCATCCGAAGCGGCTCATCCCAGCCATTGTGGCACGGGTGAAGGTGATGAGCGGCAGCATGAGTATTGCTGAAAAGCGCATGCCGCAGGACGGGAGGATTCAGATGAGGATCGGCGGCAAGGAAGTTGACCTTCGAGTATCCACCGTTCCGAGTAACCACGGAGAGAGCATCGTCATGCGTATTCTCGACAAGTCGTCCCTGTTGTTGGGATTGGGCCAGTTGGGTTTCTATTCGGACGATCAGGAAACTTTCGAGCGCCTGATGGAATTGCCGGACGGTATTATTCTCGTGACCGGCCCGACAGGTTCCGGAAAAACGACAACCCTCTACGCCTGTCTGAATCACATCAACAAACCGGATCGCAAGATCATCACGGTGGAAGATCCGGTCGAGTATCAGTTGGCAGGGATCAACCAGGTCATGGTGAAGGCCGATATCGGGATGACTTTTGCAGCGGCCTTGCGAGCCATGTTGCGTCAGGCACCGAATATCATCATGGTTGGAGAGATTCGTGACCAGGAGACTGCAAATATTGCGATCAATGCGGCGCTGACCGGTCACTTGGTATTCTCCACGCTTCATACCAATGATGCTCCCAGTGCGGTGGCTCGTTTGGCTGACATTGGAGTGCAGCGATTCCTGATTGCTTCTGCGGTACGGGCCATTGTTGCGCAGCGATTGGTGCGAACGCTTTGCAAAGAATGCAAGCAGGCCGGTGGTCTATCGGAGAATGAGATGCGGATGCTCAACATTGATGATGCGCAACTCGCTGAGAGCACCATCATGGGGCCCAACGGATGTGAGAGTTGCCGGAACAGTGGGTATCGCGGTCGTCTTGGAATTTACGAAATATTCAATGTGGACGATGAAGTCCGACACTTGATCAACGAGAACCTGAGTACTCCGCAACTGCGGAGGAGGGCGAGGGAGTTGGGAATGCGGACCTTGCGAGAGGATGGTATTCGAAAAGTTTTGGCGGGAACAACTTCGGCATCCGAAGTGATCTCGGTCACCATGTCTGACTCGGACTAACCCGGAACCAAAAAGGAAATCAGAAATGGAGAATAGTCACGTTATCGATCTTTTTGTTGGCCGGGGGATGATTGACCAAGCCTTGGGTGAGGAGATCCTTCGGGAGTTGGAAATCAGCGGGAAAGACATCGGAGCGATCCTTTCCGACTTTCAGGTGGTGAGTAGTAAGAAGGACATTTGGAAGATCATTGCGCAGGAACTGGGCGCCGACTTGGTGGACCTCAGTGGTTTTGACCCTCCGGAGGCCTTGTTACAGATGATTCCGTCCGGGATGGCCCGACTTCACGGTGCTCTGCCAGTGAGCTTTGATGATGCGGGCCTCACGGTCGCCTTGATCGATCCGATGAATCCCCAGACGGCCGAGGACTTGCGTTTTGCCTTGGGGCGGGAAGTGATCATTGCGGTCGCTCCGGATTTCCAGATCGAGCAAAAGATCAATGATCTCTACGGTGGTGAGGGGCAGGCGATGGAAGAATTGCTTGGGCAGTTGGAGGCCGGTGGTAGAAACCTGACCGATCAGGAGTTGGAGCAGGAGGCGAACTCAGCCCCCATTGTGCGTTATGTGGATCTGGTGCTCTATCAGGCCATTCGTGAACGTGCCTCGGACATTCACTTCGAGCCCTTTGAGAAGGAGTTCAAGATTCGGTATCGTGTTGACGGATCTCTTTATGAAATGGCGCCACCGCCGATTCACCTCGCTCTCCCGATCATTTCGCGGGTGAAGGTCATGTCGAACATGAACATCGCGGAGCGCCGTGTTCCTCAGGATGGACGGATCGTGAAGACGATCGGTGACAAGGGCGTGGATCTTCGGGTGTCAACGTTGCCGACCACCTTCGGAGAGAGTGTGGTGTTGCGGGTGTTGGATCGATCCAGTGTGAATCTGGATCTGCCGGCATTGGGGTTGCCGAAGCACGTGGACGAATATGTCCGCCTCACCTTGGACAAGCCGAACGGAATCTTCCTGGTGACCGGCCCGACGGGTGCAGGAAAGACGACGACACTTTATGCCGGACTGCGGCTGATCAACCGGATCGACACCAAGATTCTCACGGCGGAGGATCCGGTTGAGTATGACATCGATGGGATCATCCAGGTGCCGGTGCACGAGGCTATCGAGTTGACCTTTGCGCGGATTTTGAGGGCCTTCCTCCGTCAGGATCCCGACAAGATCCTGGTGGGAGAGATTCGGGACCTCCAGACGGCTCAGATTGCGATTCAGGCATCCCTGACAGGTCACCTGGTGCTTTCGACCCTTCATACCAACGACGCGGCTGGTGCAGTGACTCGTTTGGTGGACATGGGAACCGAGCCGTTTCTAGTGGCTGCGTCCTTGGAGGGCGTTCTTGCCCAGCGTCTTGTCAGGACCATTTGCAAGGAATGTAAGACCTCCTACGAGCCGAACGAGGCGGTTTTGAGCCAGTTGGGGCTTTCGGCCAATGAGCTGGGAGACAAGGAGTTTTACACCGGGCAGGGCTGCGATGTCTGTGGAGAGACCGGATACCGGGGACGGAAAGGACTATTTGAGCTGCTCGACGTGACCGATCCGCTGGCGGAGCTCATCATCGAGCGGGCTCCATCGGTGGTTCTGAAGCAGAAGGCGATTGAGCTTGGGATGGGGACACTTCGGGAGGATGGTCTTAGAAACATTTACGACGGCACCACGACCATTGAAGAGGTGCTCAAATACACTTAAAGATCAACCAAATCACAGAAATCTGTCTCACCGGACTAAATTCCGGAGACGCGGCTTGCTTTGAGAAACCGTTCAACGTTAGAGAATAATCGAACATGGCAAATTTCCAGTATATCGCACTCGACGCAAAAGGGGCGCAAACGTCCGGATCTGTCTCCGCAGGTTCCGAGGCCGATGCTGTCGCCCAGATTCGGTCCCAGGGCTTGTATCCGACCCAGGTCGTTCAAGAGGGCAAAGGCAAACTCAGTGCGCCCAAAAAGTCTGCGCCGAAGAAAAGAAAGAAAGCCAAGGGTGGTAAATCGGGCGGTCGGGTAAAGCCGAAGGTGCTCATGATTTTTACGCGGCAGCTTGCGACGCTCATTGATTCAGGCCTGCCATTGTTGCGGGGGCTGAACGTGTTGGCCAAGCAGGAGCCGAATCCAGTGTTGAAGGGGACAATCAATTCCCTTGCTGACTCGGTGCAGGGCGGTTCGACCTTTTCGGAAAGCTTGTCCCAGCACCCACGGATTTTCAACAAACTCTATGTCAACATGGTGAAGGCTGGTGAGCTCGGTGGTGTTTTGGAGGTAGTTCTGAACCGTCTCGCTGAATACCAGGAGAAGGCTCACAAGCTGAAGAACAAGATCGTGGCGGCCATGGTCTATCCGGTGATCGTCATGTTCATCGCGGTGGCCATCTTGACATTCCTGATGTTGTTCATCGTGCCGAGGTTCAAAGACATGTTCGCGGATATGGGTGATACGCAGCTGCCGATGATTTCAAAGGTGGTGTTTGGCTTTTCGGAGTTCATGTTGTCGCGGAGTTTCATTTTACCGAACTCGGTCTGGATTCTCTTTGGCGTTGTCTTCATCTGGATCATGTCTCAGGTGTGGGCCCGGACGAAGGGTGGGCGGCGCGTTCTCGATGCCATCAAGCTGAAGATGCCTCTCTTTGGTGACATTCAGCGGAAGAGCGCCATCGCCCGGTTCTCGCGGACTTTGGGAACTCTAGTGACCTCAGGGGTGCCGATTCTCCAAGCGCTCAACATTACGCGGGAGACCGCTGGAAACGTCATTATTTCCGACGCCATTGCCAAAGTGCATGAGAGCGTGAAGGAAGGTGAATCGATCGTGCAGCCGCTGACGGCGAGCTCGGTGTTCCCGTCTATGGTCATCAGTATGGTCGATGTGGGTGAAGAGACCGGGCAGTTACCGGAGATGCTTTTGAAGATCGCGGATGTCTATGACGACGAAGTGGACAATGCGGTGACGGCCCTGACCTCCATTATTGAACCGATCATGATCGTCTTCCTGGCCTTGGTTGTGGGATCAATTGTATTTGCATTGTTCCTACCTCTGATTAAGATTATTCAGAGCATGCAGAACGTATAACCCGGATAATCAAGGTCATGAGATCCCCTAATGTATTGAGAATCAGGAAGAAGGGAGGATTTACCCTCGTCGAGCTGTTGGTCGTCATCACGATCATCGTCATTCTGACTGGATTGACCCTCGGAGCGATGGGGTGGGTGACGAGGATGGCTGCCAATAAAAAGGCGCGGGCCCAGCTGGCCAAATTGGAGAACGGGCTGGAGCGATATCACGCAGATACAGGCACCTATCCGGGAGGAGATGGTCTGAAAGGTTCAGGTTTGGCTGTGTATCAGGCCTTGTTCGGTGACGGTGTTGGTGATGACGGGGTTTTAGCCGACTCTGAAATCGGGAGTGTTTCAGGGACTCCTGAGGAAGGAGCTAAGGTCTACTTGCCCGATCTCGATCCTTCGTCGGACCCAACTCAAATGGTCGATGGCAGCGCAACG
>JAPKDA010000016.1 GCA_028822695.1 Akkermansiaceae bacterium | reverse complement strand
CCCTCCCATCCCCATTTCCCATTCCATTCCCAAATCAATCTGCTAGATCCACCACCATGCGCATACTCCTACCCTTCAGCGTCCTCTTCGCCCTCGGCCTCGCCGTCTCACCCGCCCAAGACAAAGAGAAGCCCGACAAGAAAGATCAAGAAGAAGAACAAGAAGAGAAGTCCAAGGACGTCTCCCAAGAGAGAAGCATCACTCTCGACGGCAAGAAAATCGACTACACCGTCACCGCCGCCAAACTCCAACTGAAGACCGGGGATGGCAAGCCCCGCGCCGACATCTTCCACATCAGCTACATCCGTACCGGCGTCGACAAACCCCAGGACCGCCCCGTGATGTTCGCCTTCAATGGCGGACCCGGTTCCTCCTCGGTCTGGCTCCACCTCGGCGCCCTCGGTCCCCGCCTCGTCCCCACCTCCCCCGACGGCACCAAACCCCTCGCCCCACCTCACCGCCTCATCGACAACCCCCACTCCATCCTCGATGTCGCCGACCTCGTCTTCATCGACCCCGTCTCCACCGGATACTCCCGGGTCGAGGGCGACGCCAAACCCTCCGAATTCCACGGCCTCACCCAGGACATCGAATCCGTCGGCGACTTCATCCGCCGCTGGGTCACCGAAAACGACCGCTGGGGATCTCCGAAATATCTCCTCGGCGAAAGCTACGGCGGCATCCGCGCGGCCGGACTCTCCGATCACCTGCAGTCGCGCTACGGCATGTCCCTCAACGGCGTCGTCATGCTCTCCTCCCTCCTCGACTTCCGCACCCTCCGCGGTGCCGACGGAGACGGCCTCGTCAACATCGTCTACCTCCCCGCCTTCGCCGCCGTCGCCCACCACCACGGCAAAGTGAAAGGCGACCTCGCCAAACTCCTCAAGGACTCCCGCGACTACGCCCATGGCGAATACGCCACCCTCCTCCTCCGCGGCAACGAAGTCGATGAAACCACCCGCCAGAAAGCCGCCATCCAGCTCTCCAAGATGACCGGGATCTCCACCCTCATCTGGCTCGAAACCGACCTCCGCCTCCCCTCCTCCCGCTTCCGCAAGGAACTCCTCCGAGCCGAAGGAAAAGTCCTCGGCCGCTTCGATGCCCGCGTCGCCTGGGCCGCCAGATCCAAGGACTCCGACTACGCCTCCTACGACCCCTCCTATGCAGTTGCCTACGGCGCCTTCTCCACCGCCATGCTCGACTACCTCTCTGCCGACCTCGGCTGGGAAGAGGACAATCCCTACGAGATCCTCACCGGCAAAGTCCGTCCCTGGAAATGGGGCCGCGAGAACTCCATCGTCAACCTCACCAGCCGTATCAGCAATGCCATGGTCGAGAACCCCAAGCTCAAGGTCCTCGTCATGTGCGGCCACACCGATCTCGCCACACCGCCCACCGGTATCGAACACAGCTTCCGCCAAATGCTCTCCCTCCCCGCCGAACAACGTAGCAACGTCGAGTTTACCTACTACGATGCCGGCCACATGTTCTACCTCAACGAACCCGACCTCGCCAAAATGCGAAAGGACCTCGTCAAATTTCTCGCCCCAACGAAATGAGCAACACCCCGCCAACCCTCCCCCCGGAGAACTCCCCCGCCCCGGCTCTCCCGGCCGCACCAGCGAACAACTCCCTCACTCAGGACGACCTCACCATGGGCATGCTCGCCCACCTCGTCTCCATCCTCGGCGGCATCATCGGCGCAGTCATCATGTACTGCGTCACCAAAGAGCGCTCCCCCTTCATCCAGCACCACAACAAGGAAGCCCTCAACTTCCAGATCACCCTCATCATCATCGAATTCAGCGGCATCCTCATTGGCACCATCGCCGGGGTCCTCACCCTCGGATTTGCCCTCATCATCATCGTGCCTCTCCTCATGATCGTCATCATCCTCTTCCTCGTCTTCGAGATCATGGCCTGCATCGCCGCCAACAAAGGCGAATGGCACCGCTACCCCTGGTCCATCCGCTTCATCAAGTAAACGCCATCTTCTTGTAGCGGAAGCACCGCCTACCTCGGCAAGGCTGTATTCGGCTTCACCGCACTTTCCGGGCGAGCATTCCCCTTCCCAAACACCAGCATCTCCTCCCGCGTCTCCACCGTCACAAATGACTCGGCGACCTTCCCTCCCGCTCCCTGCACTTCCGCAAGCGTCAAGCCCAGATGCTTCGCCAGAAACGGATAGACCGCCATGCGCTTGGAGACCCCGTAGTCATGTCCTTCATCCGCAAAATGCGCATTCATGACCTTCCCCTCCGCTCCGTACAATCGATACACATCGCGAATGTAGGGAAACTCGTGGCGGGGCGTGTTCTTGGTCCAGTCCTCACCATCCGACACAATCAATTGCGGACGGGGCGCGGCAAGCGCCGCAATTTCCGCGTTGTTCGTCTTGTGGGTTGAACTCTGGTGCACCGGCATTCCGCTCTCACAAACACAGCCCCCGAAAAAGTGCGCCGACACCTGGCAAACCGGCACACTCACCGCCACCCGCTCGTCGATCGCTGCCAGAATGAAACTCTGTGTCCCCCCACCTGAGCAACCGGTGATCGCAAGCCGTTTTACATCCACCTTCGGCAACGACCCCACGAAGTCCAATGCCCGAATGCTATTCCAGGTCTGCAGCCTCAAAACTTCCGGCGTCTCCCCGTGAGACCACCCCGCCTCCTTCCAGTCTCCATACCCCACCATGTCGTATAGAAACACCGCCGCCCCCATCCGGGCCAATACCGCACATCGTTTCTGCCGACTCTCCTTGAACCGCCCCCCATGTCCATGCGGACAAAGAATCCCCGCCAGCCTGCCCTCAAATCCAATCGGACGATAGAGCGTGCCGGTCACAAAAAATCCGGGCGCACTCTCAAATGCCACGCTCTCCGCAGTATACCCATCGTAGCTTCGCTTGTTCGAAAACTTCGCATTGAGATTCGTCTTCTCAGGAAGCGTGCTCAGTCCGGTTCCCCTGAGAATCCCCTCCCGGATCGTCTTCTTCCGCTCCTCCCACCCGGCCAGATCCGAATAGGACTTCTTGAACCCCTCCAACTCCGCCAACGCGTCCTTCTCACTCTGCGCATGCCCGACGCGCAACACAGCCTTCTCGGCAAGGGCCGCACCTCCCAACACCAGGGTAGCGGTCATGCTGACCAACAGTGAATTTCTCATCATCAACCTCATAGCAATCCAAGTGCCACCTGGAAAGCCCGACAAAATAAAAATCTGCAAAACCGCTTGGCCCGAAGGCATTCTCCACCCACCAGACCACCCCAACTCAGGCTCGATACGCCACGTCACTCTTCCGCATCCCCGCTTTCTGCCAGCGGACTCTTCCTTGAACTTCTCCAGCCACACAGCGGTGATCGCCTCGCCGATCGTGCGTCCCTCCTTCCCCCCTTTTCGGGATGAAAGTGCACCGCCACAAAGTCGAGTTCCTTGCCGACCCGAGGGCCATGGAACAGGGGCTTGCCTCCACCAAACGTGAACACCCAGGGAATCACTCCGACCGTAATCAGATGGCGTTCGTCATGTTTGCGAATCGCCTTCACCATCCGGTTGACCCTCTCCACGGCTGACCTCCGCCAGCGCCAGCATGAGAAGCACCGGTAGCAACAGGTGGGCACACACCTTCATCTGAGACGATGTGTAGGACTCGAGTTCATTGTTTCACGCGGTATTCTATCTCGAAAAGTCCAGACGCCGCTTCACCGGACCGACGGTCACGTCAATCTGGTCACTGCCAAATCCCCCCTTGAGGTAGGGGCTCTGAAAGGTCCGCTTGGGACGCAAATCGACGGGCTTTCCGTTGATGCGGGGCAGCGAGAACTTCTCGGGGCGATCCCCATCATAGAGCGTCGCCTCGAGGTGATTCTTCGCCGCCCCGAACCGATAGTCCACCTTGTCCGCGCCCACTACCAGACGATTGGCGAGCACCTCCTCCCGAAACTGATCGAATGAACCGTGACTGATGAGGTCGCCAGCATGAAGAAGAATGCGCGAGGTATCCGTGGCCTGGTCAAAATCCGTGGGATTCGCCTCCTCCCTCTCCTCATCCCACTCGTATCCCCCATCCAGAAAATTCACGCCAACAAAGGCCGTTCCGTTGCTCGAAAAGATCCAACCGCCCTCGTCCAACATCTCCAACTTGCGGCCATGGAAATGAATACCGAGCTTTCCCGTGCTATAGGATCCCAAACGCTTGCGAGTCTCCGGCTTGATGCGTTGGAAGAGGATCACATTTTCGTGCTGCACACTCCAATGCGGATGCTGCGGCCGGCCGCCACGGGTTTTCTCAACAACAGGAGAGACCGAGCAAATCTCATCGCTCGCCGGGTCATGGAAGAGCATCCCACCCCAGCGCTTCTGTCGGGAAATCCCCGCATACTTCAGGACCGGCGCTCCGGCCTCCGGATCCGGCATACTCAATGCCGGGTTTTGCAAGGTGCTCCCGAGTAGGTAGTGCGGTGTCCGATACGCATAGTTCACCAAGGCGGAATCCGCCGCGTGTCGGGCACCCTCACCATCGCCCGGTCGACGAGATTCCAATTCTCCGAGCACACGGTTCTGAATCACAAACGGCTTCGCCGCTGGAAATTCCCGCCTCCGCAACAAAATCGCCGCGGCCGGCAGCTGGTAGCTGCTGGTCTCCATCACTCTCGAATGACTCGATCCCGCCGCCATTCCGTCTGGAGCGTAAAACAGGTTCTTGTAGGACTCGAAGCCGTTCTTCCCGAAACTGGCCCGACTTCGCCCTCCCCCTCGTCGACCTTGAACCGAGATCTGCGCTTCTTCAATGAACGCCAGATCCAACAACAGTCCGAATTGCTTCCGCACCACGGGATCCGGGGCCAGCTCATGCAGGTTGAACAACGACGGCCAGGAGTATTTCTGATAAGTGTTCGATCCCACCTCGAACCACAAGCCCGTCATCGCCCGCTTGCGCGGCCACTCCCGGAAGAACTTCTCGTAGGCCGCGGCATACTCAACGGCAGTATGCCCGTCATCAAAGGGCCGATCTCGATACCCCGGGTCCTCTTTGAGGAGAGAAGCCACCAGATAGTGATTCGGTCGCCGGATCAGGTCGTGATTTTCGGTCCCGAGCAGAACCAGGAGATTCTCCATCAAAGCATCCGCCAGCTTACTATCTTCCTTCACCCAGAACCACAGCGCCTCCTTCATCGCGGCCTCCGTCTCGGGCTTCAGGCGGCCGGGAAAATGAGCACTCTTGGCATGGAACAAGTAGTAGATCCGCACGTAATCAGTCAGGGCAAAGTAGCTCCACGGAGTTTCCTTGGACCCCTCCGGAAGAAACTCCGAAACCTCTGCTTTGGACCGTTTCAGCGCGACGTACTCCTTCGCCCGCTTCAGCAAGCGCTCATTGGCGAGGTCCACCTTCTCATTCAAATACAGCGCGGCGAGCGACCAAAGCGTCTCGCCCCACGCGCCGGGAGGCCCACTGGTATTCCTCGAAATAGTCCTGTGCAGGGCACGGTCCCGGGCCACCCGCGATGCCTTGTGCGTTTCGGCCACCAGCGCCTCATGGCCGGCATACCTGTCCTCGGCCCGAAGATGGCCCGAAGCATGGTCCCGGGCAGCGCTTTCTTCCTCCGCCACCGCAGGCCCGAGGAATACCGCCAACAAGGGTGCCAGGATCATTGAAAGCGGTCTACTCATCATGAGTCTTTTGAGTCGGGTTCGGGAGGGGAACGCTGACACGGAAGTCTTTGATTCTGGAGGCACGGGTGAACATCAGGCGCAAGCCGATGCGCCCCTCTTCAATAGGCGGCAGCTTGTCGTTGTGCCAGTGGTAGTGGCGGGTTTGTTCCGCATTGCGGACACGCATGAAAATGTCCCGATCCTGTTTGATGACGGTGAGCTTGTGCGGCACGCCTGTGGCAAAAAGTCCGTTGCGGAAATAGTCCGGCGCGAGAGCCGTCCCCTTCAGCCCCGATCTGTTCGGCATGTAGCGGCGGGCCCGGATGTAGTCCCTGTCGCCGGGCACCGCATAGCTGATGTGATAGGTCTGCATGTTGTTGAAATACGTCTTCATGGCCGGCACGCGCCGCAGATCACTCCATGCTGAAATGTCCTTCTTATACGGCCCCTCCCCGCCACCTGTTGCTTGAATGTAGAGAATATTCACTCCCTCTTCCGAGGAATCCAAGCGGACGACTTCGTAGTCGATCCTCACGTCACCTTCGAAGCTCTTCCGGGTCCAAAGCACCATGTGGTGCGCGTCGTTTCTAAACTCCGGACCAGCGGTCAGCTCAATGCCTTCCGGAGTGTTCTTCGCCGTGCCGACCTCGCCGTCGAGGGTCCATTGCTTCTCCCAGTCCTTCGTGAAGGAGTCGAAAAAGACACCCTTCCATTCAACCGAGTCAACCACTTCGAAAGCGGCCCGACTCCGCGCCGCGACCAGTTCCTCTTCAGACTTCAACCAGGCAGAGATCTTCGGCACGGCGGTCTCGATCTCCTTCAGGATCAGGTTCGTGATGGCCTCCGCCCCTTTTCGATTGAAGTGGGTCTTGTCCCCTTCCTTGAAGTTATAGCTCATGCTCTCCTCCCGGCCGATCTTGTTGTGGTGCGCAATGCTGGTTCGGTGCAGGTCGATGAACGGCAGAGCCAGCTCCCCCGCCACCGCTTCGGCGGCATTTGCGTAAGCGGTCAAATTTGCCTGGTAGCTGTACTTTTCGTTTTTGACCATGTTGGACACGATCTTCCCCTGAACATCGAAGCTGCGCCGGGTGACCGAACTCACAATCACCGCCTTGCCGCCCGCCTTCCGGATTCGTGCGACATACGACCTCAGGTGATCACTATAGACAGCCGTATCATATCGCTTCTGATCGTTGTGGCCGAATTGAATCAGGACATAGTCGGGCTTGAGCTCCACGAGCGCGTCCAGTTTCCCGGACAAGGCCTCGAGGGTGGCACCGTTCTTCGCGTAGTTGATGATCTCCGCCTGTTCATTGAATCGACTCGCGAAGGCCGGGCCCCAACCAGATTGCTCGGCCACGGTGGAATCTCCGATCAAACCGATTTTGATGCTCGGCTCTGCGGCCGCGCAGACAGAGACGGTCGGAAACAGGGCTGCCGTCAGGACAAGAGGGATCAATCTATACATATTTTTCATCAATCGTGGAAACTGACCATTTCAGAACCGGGGAACGAAACGAAGAGCCCGAAGATGGCGCCGGTAGATACCTTCCAGAATCTTCCCTAACTCCCCCCGATCATCTACTCCCTAGCCATTGCTTTGTGCGTTTGCGATCACCAAAACTCACTGCCTCAGGGCAGGGTGACGCCGATCCGATAGAATCTCTCGGTGAGTCCATCCTCCGGATCGGTGAACGAGAGCTCACCGCCGGTGCCCGCCAAGGTTCCGGATAGCGGCAACCAGATGCCGGAGAGAGGCTCCGAATGGTAGACGACGTAGTTGCGGCCCACGGCGCTCTGCCAAGTGACGACGTAGCCATCATCAGGAGCAAGCGTGATGCTATCGATGCCGAAAAACGAGCCGCCATCCGTTGGATCCGTTCCCGTAACATACTCATCAAAATTGCTGACCCCATCGCCCTCTTCCTCCTTCCTCAGAACAACCCAAAGCGCTACTGAGCCCCTCTCTCACTGACTTCAAAGAGGGCCCCGACTCCGGGGCGACTGTCTGGAGCTCTGGCAGGATCAGATCCGCAATGACTTAATGCTCTCCGTCGGTCGCAACGATATTCAACCCGCTGACCAACGGCTCCAACACGGAACGCGCAAAGTCCATGGCCTCGTTCCCCTGTATCAACACCTTCGGCCCCTTCTGGTAGGCGGTGACATGCAAGCCGGCCTTCACTGCGGTGAAGTGGGCGTAATCGCGCTCGGCGAACTTGAAACGTCGACGCCTGAGCGCAGCTCTCACTTTCTTCACCTCCTCCTCATGGAGCCGAATGAGGACGTTGACTCGGTCCTTAAAGAGGAGTCGTCCGGCGTCGTTTTTTTGTAGGGTGTTCATACCAGCGGCTTGATCTTCCTGCTCTCTCTCAGGAAGAATTTTCTTCCTAAAGAACATTCCTAACACCCTATCGACCTCCACGCCAGTAAATTCATTCATGCCGGCCAGCAAATTCATTCATGCAGGCTTCCCTTTCCCCTAGGAGAGGGGGCTGGCTGGCTTTATTTAAATCTGGAGCTTGGGGGGCAATCTTTTGCTTAGGTATACGCTTGGGGGGCAATCTTTTGCTTAGGTATACGCTTGGGGGGCAATCTTTTACTTACCCATATTATTGTGAATAAGTTCAACAACCGCTTCACTGGACCGACGGTCACGTCAAGAAAGCACTGCGTGCTTTCGGCGGTTCAGCCGTTGCCTCAATAAATTCGCTCAGATTTTGGTCATGCCACCGCACTCCAGCCACCGATCACCGGCGCTCCGCGCCTCATTCCTCCAACAACGTCACCACACCCATCTCACTCAACCGCTCCCGCGCCCACTGCAGCCCTTCCTCAAACTCGAAATTCTCCTCTTCCTCCTTCGTCAGAACAACCCAAAGCGCCACCGACTCGCGGAAATATTTGATCGCCTCGTCGTTCTGCCCCGCGTTCAGCGAAGCCACCCCGAGGTCGCCACTCAAATGCGCCAGCACCCGTCGCACCTGGCGCTTGGAGGGATAATGGCACTTCCCACCGAGAATCGTCATCAAGTGAGCCCGCGCTTCCTTCCCGAAAATCAACTCGTCGGCCCGCTCTCCAAAGAACCCGCTCATCGTCGCCTTCTGCCATTTCAACAAGGCCAGACGGAAAGGAGCAAGCTCATCGTTCCCCTCCTCATCAAGCGCTTCGTTGACCAACGCGATCCCCTTGTCCACGGCCGCCAGCGCCCCGTTCGCATCGCCCTTGGAGTGCTGGCAAGTCGCCACCACACTCATGTGTCCACCAAGCAACACCTTCGCCCGCGGAAACGGACGCCCTTGCTTGAGAACATCTTCACACAACTTGATCCCCCGCAGCGCCAACTCTCTGGCATTTTTCAAATCACCCATCTCCAGTTTCGCCTCGGACTGTGCCGCCAAGGCTCCGGACAACTCCACCATCACATCCGGATCGGTCGTATCCTGATCCAACATCTGCATCAACTCCGCCGCAGCCTTCTGACGCAACACCATCGCTGCATCGGCCACTCCCGCACCCTCCGCACTCTCCGCCGCTTCGGTGTATCCCTGCACCCGCCACAAGGTCAGCGCCCCATTCTGCGGATCCGCCTGACAAAGCAAGGTCATCGCTTCGAACGCCGCCCGATAATGCTCCAAGGCCTTCTCAATATTTCCAGCGTAACGGTCGCGGCGGGCTTCCACCAAATGCATCGCCGCCCCCAACCGCTCCCGTGAAGCATCCCCTTCCGGCAGTCTCGCGATAGCCTGCTTGGCACGCTGTATGCCCGCCTCACTCACCCTGACGTCGCCACTCTCGGAGGCGAGCAGACAAATCAACACCCGCGCCCGGCCCACCCGTTCGCCGACTTTCGTCCCCGTCTCCGGAGCGGCCTCGATCGCCGAGGCCAAATACTTCCGCGCTTCCTCGATCTTCCCGCCGGAGACCAGAACTTCCGCCAAGGCCAACTCGATCCTCCATTGCTGACGCTCCAAAGCCGGGAGTTCTGGAATCTTCGCCAAGAGTTCACGCAAGGAACCCTCCAACAAACCCAATCGTCCGCTGCGTCCCTCCAAAGTCGGCAATTGCCTTGCCCCTCGCTCCAAAGTCCACGCCAAGAGCGTATCGCTCAGCTCGTAAGACATCGCCAAATCCTCACCCATCGACCCGAATCGCGTCCGCAATCGCTCAGTCAATTCTTCCGCGGCTTCCTTGTCTCGCCGGGAAATAGCCATCCCATTCTCAAGGGCGACCTTTTCCTCCAGCTTCTGATTCTTGAAATTCGTCGAGTTACTCTGCACCTCCGCGAGTTTGTCCATGTGGGTCTGCTCCCAACGGTTCTGCTCCGAAGTCATCAGGAAGACGATGCCTCCCAAGGCCAAGGTCGCAGCAATCCCCGCTCCGGCCACACCGCGCCAACGCCTCTTGCTTCGCACTTCGACGTCGAGCCGCTCTTCTTCATCCTGCCGCTCTTCAACCGTTGCCTTGGTCGTGCCAATGTCGCGCAAGTCCTGTAGCACGTCACGCATGTCGCGGTAACGCTCGTTCGGATCGAGATGCAAACACCGCTCCAGAATTTGACGACGTGCCGTCTCTTCCGGATTCACCGAAATTTCACGCCACGGAACGAGTGGACTTCCCTCCAACTTCCGCGCCAGACGTTCGCAGTCTGCCTCCACTCCCTTCCGCCGTGCCTGACCCGGCTCCGGCGCGACCTGCGCAAAGACTTCATCACAGCGCGGGAACATTCCGTTCAACAAACGAAACGCCAACACCCCGAATCCATACACGTCCCATCCGTAACCCGCTCCCTCGAGGTAACTCTCAGGATCGTTCAGCTGCTCCGGCGGCGCATAGAGCAGCGCGTCGGAATAAGACAAGGCCTTGATGCCCGGCATCAACCCCTGTGCGAAGTCCGACAACAACGGCGCACCGTCCGTCGACAGAAAGATATTACCCGGCTTCAGGTTGCCGTGCGCAACACGTCGCCGGTGGAAGTCCGCCAAGGTCTCCGCCAACTTCAAAATGAGATCCCACGACTCGGGCTTGCCGAGGTAATCCGCCAACCGCATCTGCAGCGTCCGGGGCACATAATGCTCCCCGATCTCCTGCTCCACCCGATCCGCCTCAAGCGATCCCAGGAGCAAAATTGGGCGTTTATTCAGGGAATGAGCGATCAGAGGCAGCGCCCCCTCCGGACACTCGGTCCGATAGAGCCGATTGAGCTGATTTGCGATCAGCCCCGGATTGCAGGAATCTTCGTGTAAGACCTTGACCGCAATACGGGCCCCAGAGGTGTGCCGGGCTGCGTAGACAACCCCGCAAGCCCCCTTACCGATCAAGGATTCGATCCGATAACCCGATATTTTTGGCACGCTCATTCAGTCAAATTGCACACGGTGCAACACGGCATGAGGTCTGACATGAAAGGGCTCTCCGGGGCAAGGCGTAAGCATTACATCTGACTTAAGGATCTGCCCCTTGGAGCCCTATTGGACTAACCCTCAACGCTTCGAATTACCATGAAAAATCATCCCTGCCCCGGCAACCCACAGGGCGATTGACTGGCTAGGGGCATTGGGGTGGAGTGCGGGTGAGCAGGTGGAGTGCCGCAGTGCGGTGGCCCCCGTAGTGATCAAAGGCGGCGTTGAGCGAATCGAATTGATCCGACGGGATGAGGGACAATAGGGCTCCGCGTAGCAGGGCGAGGTTTTTGCACCCTTGGGCTTGCGGCGCACGCTGCGGTCCTCCCCTTCGAGGCCGGCCCCCGAATCCCTCCTCGCCGCCGGCGGCGTCCTCCTCGCCAAATCGATCAAGAAGCCAAGGCCCTCCATTCCCGCTACCACGAACTCATCAAGTAGAGGGAACCACTGGCGGTCCCGCCTGCGCCAAAGCCCATCCGACCTTCTCCCCAATCAGAGAAATCAGTGAAATCAGCGGTCAAAATCTTACTCACATCCGGCCCCCGGGACCGCCTCCTTGACATCTCCCCCCGACCGACTGAGCCTAAACCCAGACAGGAGAGCCCCCCGACCGAGGGACTGAGACTGGCGAGCGCGTCGCCAAAATCCTCCGAACCTGATGCGGATCACGCCGCCGTAGGAAGTCGACATTTACAAAAGTCCTCTTTCCCCGGCCGCGTTCTCCACGCGGCCTTTTCTATTCCCAACAACGGATAACCAATAACTGATAACTGCGAAGCCATGATCTCTCCCGACGAAAATCCAATCACCCCCGACAACTCCAAACAACGCAGCGACTACACGGGAAACTTCATCGAGGACATCGACAACAGCGAAGAACTCGCCGCGATGGAAAAAGATCCCACCCTCTTCCCCAACTCCACCCGGGTCTACGTCGACGGCAATCTGCACCCTTCCGTAAAAGTCCCCATGCGGGAAATTCGACTCTCCGACACCGAGCACGAAAACGGCCGCATCGAAAAAAATCCCCCCATCCGCGTCTACGACTGTGCCGGCCCCTGGGGCGACCCCGGATTTGATGGCGACGTCACCAAAGGCCTCCCCGCCCTCCGCCGCGAATGGATCCTCGAGCGTGGCGACGTCGAGGAATACGACGGCCGCGAAATCTCCGCCATCGACAACGGCTACCTCTCGGAAGCACACGCCGAGAAGTACAACGAAAATAAGGCTGCCAAAAACAAGCTCAAGGAATATCCCGGACTGAAACGCAGACCTCTGAAAGCCTCCGCCGGTCACCCCGTCACGCAAAAGTGGTACGCCGACCAAGGCATCATCACCCCCGAGATGGAATACATCGCCATCCGCGAAAACATGGGCCGTCAGGAAGAGTTCAAAACGATCCACGACAGCTATCCCAATCTCAAGGATCTCCCCGAAGACGCCTCCGACCGAATCAAGCAACTCTGCTCCACCCCCGACGGCTACGAGATGCCTCGTCCCTCCGACATCGACCCCGCCAAGCAGGTCTCCCGGAACGTCATGAACCACCAGCACCCCGGACAACCGTTCGGTGCGCAGATCCCCCCACTCATCACCGCCGAATACGTCCGCTCCGAAGTTGCCCGGGGCCGGGCCATCATCCCTGCCAACATCAATCACCCGGAAAACGAGCCGATGATCATCGGTCGTAATTTCCTCGTGAAGATCAACGCCAACATCGGAAACTCTGCCGTCGCATCAACGATCGACGAGGAGGTCGAAAAGATGCGCTGGTCCACCAAGTGGGGCGCGGACACGGTCATGGATCTTTCCACCGGCAAGAACATCCACGCCACCCGCGAGTGGATCATCCGCAACTCCCCCGTCCCCATCGGCACGGTCCCCATCTACCAAGCCCTCGAAAAGGTCAACGGCCGCATCGAGGACCTCACTTGGGAACTCTACCGCGACACGCTCATCGAACAGGCCGAGCAAGGTGTTGATTACTTCACCATCCATGCTGCGGTTCTCAAACGCTTCGTCCCCCACACCGCCCGTCGCATGACTGGCATCGTCTCCCGGGGCGGATCGATCCTCGCCAAGTGGTCGCTTCATCACAACAAGGAGAACTTCCTCTACTCGCATTGGGATGACATCTGCGACATCTGTGCCGCCTACGACGTCAGCTTCTCCATCGGTGACGGCCTCCGTCCCGGCTCCATCGCCGACGCCAACGACTACGCCCAGCTCGCCGAACTCGAAGTGCAGGGCGAACTCACCACCCGCGCCTGGGCGAAAGGTTGCCAAGTCATGAACGAAGGACCCGGCCACGTGCCCATGCATCTTATTGAGGAAAACATGCAGAAGCAAATCGACTGGTGTCACGAAGCCCCCTTCTACACCCTCGGACCACTCACCACCGACATCGCTCCCGGCTACGACCACATCACCTCCGCCATTGGCGCCGCCAACATCGGTTGGTACGGCTGCGCCATGCTCTGCTACGTCACGCCAAAGGAACACCTTGGTCTCCCCAACCGCGACGATGTCCGCGAAGGCGTGATCACCTACAAGATCGCCGCCCACGCCGCCGACCTTGCCAAAGGTCACCCCGCCGCCCAGGAACGCGACAACGCCATCTCCAAGGCCCGCTTCGAGTTCCGCTGGCGCGACCAGTTCGCCCTCGGCCTCGATCCAGCCCGCGCCATCGACTTCCACGATGAAACCCTCCCCGCGGAAGGCGCCAAAACCGCCCACTTCTGCTCCATGTGCGGCCCCACCTTCTGCTCGATGAAGATCACCGCCGACGTCCGCAAGTATGCCGAGGAACACGGCTACACTGAGGAGGCAGTGCCCGCACCCGAGGAACCTGCGACCGCCTGAATACACTTTAATCAAAAGAATGATTTAAACTATTCTTTTGATTTTACGCCCGCCAGCCCCCTGATAGCTTCAGAGCATGAAGTATGGTGAGCTCCCAATTGTAACCAGCTTTCTCCCGGCCCGAGACGACTCCAACCAACGGATTCGGGAAGCCTCACCACAGTCTTGTCCACCATTGGTCGAACGCATCCGGACCGGCCTCCCGCTCTCCGAATTCCAGGCCCTCCCCTCACTTACAAGCGCCCCACGTCATGCTCTCCGAATTCCCCACTGACCAACTCCTCACCCTCATCGGGGCGGCTGCCATTTTTGTTCTCGGGCTGTTCATCATCATCAAGGTCACCAAGTCCCTGTTTAAACTCTTGGTCGCCATTGGCGTCGTTGTCGTCCTCGTCATCCTCTTCCACGACAAAATCCCGCTCTAGCGGAATTTCTACGGACAATTCGGCGCATCCGCCGAAAGCCCAAGGTCCGCCAACCCCTGACGGACAGCCGTCAATTGGAGTGAACCTCCCACTTGATTCCCGATAAGTGCCTTGTCAAAAAGCGGGGACGTCCTCACTACTGGGCACCACCGCGCGACGGTCGCGGTGCGCAATCCTGATCCATGACCCACTCCCGTATCGCCATCATCGGCGGAGGCCCTGCCGGCCTTCGCGCCGCTGAGCTTGCTTCAGAAGGCGACTCGTCGGTCACTCTCTTCGACGCCAAACGCTCCGTCGGTCGCAAATTCCTCGTCGCCGGCAAAGGTGGACTCAACCTCACCAACGCCGAACCGCTCAACGAATTCGCAAAGCGATTCCACGGACCCGACCAACCCCCAGGCTTCTGGGAAAAGGCCCTCGCTGGATTTACCAACGACCAAATTCGCGCCTGGGCCGCCCGCCTCGATGTCGGCACCTTTGCCGCACGAAATGGTCGCGTTTATCCAAAAGCTCTCAAAGCCGCCCCGCTTCTCCGCCGCTGGGTTCAGCGCCTCAAGGAACAATCCGTGCAGTTCCACGTGAACCACCGACTCCGCGCCATCACTCCCGGCACCCCGCACACCCTCACCTTCGACACCCCGGACGGAGAAGTCACCGCGACGGCCGACACCATCATCCTCGGACTCGGCGGTGGTTCCTGGCCGAACACCGGATCCGATGGTGCCTGGACCGAAACCTTGGATGCTGTCGGAATCGCCACCAACCCCCTCTCCCCCGCCAACTGTGGTTGGAACGTCGACTGGCCCGAAGGGTTCATCGAGAAACACGAAGCCACTCCCCTCAAAAACCTCCTCCTTCACGCGAGTGGCAAAGACTCCGTCGGCGAACTCATCATCTCCCGCACCGGTCTCGAAGGCGGCCCACTCTACGCCCTCGGTCCCGCCCTTCGCTCCATGGAGCAACCTTCCCTCATCATCGATTTCAAACCCACCTTCACCCTTGGCAAACTTCTCGCAAAAATGGAGTCGGCTCGCCGTAACTTCCTCCACGAAGCCCAACTCCGCTGGAAACTCCCGCCCGCCGCCTGCGATCTCATCGAGGCCACCCACGGCCCCATCGAATCCGCCGAACAACTCGCCCCCCTCGTCAAAGCCTACCCCCTCTCCCTCTCCGGGGCCCGCCCCCTCGCCGAGGCGATCTCCTCCGCCGGCGGCGTCTCTTGGTCCGAACTCGATGAGAATCTCATGCTCCGCAAACTCCCCGGCATCTTCCTCGCCGGCGAAATGATCGATTGGGAAGCCCCCACCGGCGGCTACCTCATCCAAGGCTGCTTCTCCACCGGCACCCTCGCCGCCCAGTCCGCACTAGCGTGGCTCACTGTGGCATGACCGTCTCGGTCGTGATTAAAAAAAAACCGGCGTTAGCCGCAAACTCCCCCGGGTAGGTCAACCCAACTTCTCTTCCCACTCCATCTCCCGAAATCCCACCAGCCCCACCCCGGCACCCACCAGAAACGGCCGCTTCACCAGCATCCCGTTGCTCCGCAACAACGCATAAGCCTCCTTCTCACTCATCGTCGGCAGCTTGTCTTTCAACTCCATCTCCCGGTAGTCCATCCCCGAGGTGTTGAACAATCGACGCCGCTCACCTCCATAGATCGCTTGCACTTCCTTCAGCTCCTTCACTGTCGGCTGTGTCTCCTTGATCGCAATTTCTTCAAACTCGATCCCCTTCTTTTCCAGCCACGCCATCGCCTTCCGGCAGGTCGAACACTTCGCGTAAACGTACAGTTTCATCACAAATTACTCGCGCCATCACTCCTCACCTTGAAGTAACCGACGCAACTCCTGCTCGAAGGCAACCAAGTCCGCCTCGCTCGGCCGATACCCCTGCGTCTGCGTATCAAGACCGGGCCGACCCTCCTGATCAATCATCCACATCCCCTTCTCCCCGTCGCTGAACGTGATCTGTCCACTCACCGCCGCCCCGGGCCGGGTCATGCTGTCCAATGTCACCGAAATTTCACCACCCGCACCCTCGGCCGGAGTCGGCGCCTCTGCGCCTTCCGCAACATTCTCCTCGGCGACCTTTTCCTCCTCCGGTTCGGGTTCCGGCTCCGGCTCCTCCGACTTCAGCTCAATCCCCAAATCCAAAACCAGGAACCGCGTGTCCATGTAGGTCGCGCTCAATCCAAGCACCTCCACGAGCTTTTTCTGGATCTCTGGAAGCTGGTCCCCACCTTCCGCCCATTCACGAACCTGCCCGATCTGCTCCTCGCTCAACTGGCTTGCACTGATCATTGGCATAGGTCTGCATCTAACAGACCTCCCCCACAAGCGCCAATCCCGGCCAGAGACCGATCAACGCCCCGCCGCCTGCATCCGGGCCTCCACCGCCAGACGGAATGCTTCGGAATCACCGTAGCGCATCACCGAAAACTTCACGCAGCGCCGCTTCCCCACTCCCGGCGACCAAGTTGCCTGCCAAAACTCATACTCCGCTCCGTTCGCCGCCACCACCCGCACTTTCGATACTCCCACCACTCCGGATCGGTTCCGTGGCGAGCGCCGACAAACACGGATCGCCTCCTCCTCTTCAAATTTCCTCAAGACCCGGTCCCTCCAGCGCAACGCCTCATCAAAGGCCTCACGCGCCCCCCCACACAACCGGTCGGAAAAATACTTCGCATGCTTCACCCCGCGCCGCTGCAACCGCACCTGCCACCCATGCGTCCCCCCACTCGATAGATCGAGCCTCGCGATTGCATAGGTTTTGCGTGGAGGGGCCATTCAACCTCCATGATGGAACCGAATATTCGTTGTGTCAAACTAGAGAATATTTCGCTCTATCGCCCACGCCCCGGGCCGCCGCCTCCGCGCCTATCGCCTGCGCTTATCGCCTGCGCCGTTGGCACGCTGCCAAATCCGCTGCTTCGCCTTGTCTCCAAGGCTGTCCGTTGCCTTGATATATTGCAGGGCCGCTTCCTTGTCGTCCTCCATCCAGCGCAAGGCCGTCACTGCAATCGCACGACTGCGCGACTCCTCGTCGCCGATGCTTTCTGCAAGCGCCAAAGACTCGCTCACTTCTCCCTCGCGGTTTGCAAACACATAGGTCGCCACCGCCGAGTCCCTCAGATCGCCTTCCGGCTGAGAGGTCACAAACGCCAACGCCGCCGCGCTGTCCTGGTTCGTCCAGGCCGAGACCACCTCGCGCATCGGCCGACCCAATTCCTCGCTGTCTTGCTTCACCAACCATTCGGCTGCCGCCGCCGGATCCTCTTGCGCCCAGTTCTCTGCAACGGAACGAATCGCATCGTCCCGCGCTTCCGGATCGGAAATCTTACTGATCTGTTTTGCCGCAAACTGCGGATCATCGCCTGCCAAACCACGAATCGCTTGGGCCATCGCCGCACCTTGCTCCTCGGCCGGCAATCCCGAAATCCAACTCTCCGCTCCTGCCCAATCCGTCTCTCCCCACTCCCGGGCAATCGAACGATAGGCACCGGCCCGTTGTTCATCATCGAGGCCTGCCGCCATCTGTGCAGCCTTCCCAGGATCATCCTCGGCCATCTGGCGGAAGATGCTCCCCAAGGCAGAACTCGCATTGCGCCCTTCCAAACCCTGCGCCCACTCCAAAGCCGCACTCGGATCCTGCTTCGCCCACTCGGCGGCAATCTGACCGGCGGCACTGTCTCCGCCACCACCTCGTCCTCCAAAACCACCCATCATCGCAAAGTCACGGGGGTTGTCTTCGAAATACCGTGCCGCACCCTTCGGATCGGTCGATGCCCAGCTCTGCAAAATCGTCGGACGCACCATGAAGCCTCCGCGGCCCATTGTATCGGCATGCGCCATCGCGCTGATCGGATCAACTTCCGCCCAACGGGAGAACAACAGATAGCTCGCAATCAAACGCTCCGAGAATGGCAAGTCATCCAACTTGCCCGCCTCCTCCGCAAACTTCGTCGGATCGAGTCCCGCATAATAATTCATCAAGCTTTGCAGCCGCGCCGTCTGACCCGGCTCCTTCATGATGTCTTCAAAATTTGAACGCGACGCCCGCGTTGGACCACCGGCGACAGTGCCTCCCGAGCGATCCGTTTTAGAGGCCAACCGGGCCGTTACCTCCGCCCCGGATTCCACCGGGCCGGAATTACCAACCATATAGCCACCCACCCCTCCGAGCAGCAGGGCTCCAACGCCAACGAGAATGCTTGAATTCATATACTTAAGTGTTCTCCCATCCAAACCCCCTCATCCAGCAAAAGTTGCGGAAATCTTGCCTCACTTCCCCAAACAACCCGCTCCAGCTACCCCCCGGCACCCAATCCTCCTTGCCTCCACCCCAGTCCTGCCATTTCCTCGCCTTCCATGGCCACCATCCCCTACCGCGTCCTCTTCGTCTGCATGGGCAATATTTGCCGCTCCCCCGCTGGCGACAACGTCTTCCGCCACTACGTCGGGGAAGCCGGACTAGCAGACTCCATCACCTGTGATTCCGCCGGCACCCTCGACTACCACACCGGAAATCCCCCCGACCACCGCATGAGCGCCGTCCTCCAGCATCGCGGCATTCCCATCCAAGGCCAGGCCCGCCACTTCACCCGGTCCGACTTCCAGAACTTCGACCTGATCCTCACCATGGATGATGACAACCTTCGCGACATCCTCGCCCTCGCAAAAACTCCCGAAGAGGAAACCAAAGTCAAACGCTTCACCGACTTCTGCACCGAACACGATCTCCACGAAGTCCCCGATCCCTACCACGGCGGCGACGCCGGATTCGAACTCGTCGCCGACCTCATGGAAGACGGCTGCGCAGGACTCCTCGAGCAGGTCCGCAAGGAGATCCCATGACCCACGCCACCATCCAGGTCGACCTTTGACCTTTGACCTTCGTCTTTCCACTCTCCATCCTAAATCCGTGCAACCCCTCACCTTCCAGCCTCTCTACATGACCCGCGTCTGGGGCGGACGCTCCCTGGCGTCGATCTACAACCGCACCCTCCCCGACGACCAACCCTACGGCGAATCCTGGGAACTCACCGACCGCCCCGACGAACAGTCCGTCGTCAACAGCGGCCCCTTTGCCGGTCAAACCCTCCACGAACTCTGGACCAACCACCGCGAGGAACTCTTCGGCGCAGACCTCGAAGGCGAGCGCTTCCCGCTCCTCATCAAAATCCTCGACGCCCGGGACGACCTCTCCATCCAAGTCCACCCACCCGTCGCCGTCGCACCACAACTCGGTGGCGAACCAAAAACCGAAATGTGGTTCATCGCCGATGCCACTCCCGGCTCCCAACTCTACATCGGCCTCAAAAACGGCACCACCCGCGACCAATTCGAAGCCTCCATCGCCGACGGCTCCGTCGCTAATCACGTCCACGCCGTCACTCCGAACAACGGCGACTCCATCTTCATCCCCTCCGGCCGACTCCACGCCATCGGCGCCGGACTCCTCATCTACGAAATCCAGCAGAACTCCGACACCACCTACCGCGTCTTCGATTGGAACCGCCTCGGCCTCGACGGAGAACCGCGCCAACTTCACGTCAGCGAATCGCTCCAGTGCATCGACTTCGACGACCAGGAACCCTCCATGGACGAACCCGACGGCAACACCCTCGCCACCTGCCCACTCTTTCAAGTCGACCGCCACCCCCTCGAGCCCGGTGATACCATCACCAACCCCAATCCCGAACGCTTCTCCATCCTCAGCGTCGTCAGCGGCGAACTCCAATCCCTCGACGGCGAGACCTACCGCCCCGGCGACTTCCTCCTCCTCCCCCGCGGCACCTTCCCCCTCACCGCCACCGCCAACAGCGTCATCCTCCAGACAACCATCCCCGTGTAGTCAAAAAGGAGCGTGGGCTTCCAACCCGCTTCACAACCCCATCCCCCCACATTTCCAGCCCCACTCCCCATTCCGAATTCGACGTTCCGCTGCCTGCCCTCCCGTTGCCTCTTGACCCACATCGCTCCTCGGAGCGACGTAGGTTGGCGAAGGAGGGTCCGACGTTCTTCCTCCCCCCTAATAACCGATAACGGATAACTCCCCTCCCTTCCCCAGAAAAAATCTGCGCAAATCTGCGAAATCTGCGGACCCAAGCCTCTTGCCTCTTGATTCCGGCTCTGGTCTCTGGTCTCTCGTCTCCGACCTCCTCCCTTCATCCCTTCTCCTCCAAATCAGAGCAATCAACGAAATCAGCGGTCAAATTCCCATCTCCAGTCTCCCGTCTCCGGGTTCCTCTTCCCCAATCACCGATAACTGATAACCGGGCGCAAAGCGCCCCCTCCCCATGAAAAATCGCAAGCCCATCATCCTCGCCACGATCCTGGCCATCGCCACCGTCCTCCTCCTCATCCTCTCTCGCGACATGAACCCTCCTCGCCAGATCGACAGCGAGCGGATGAACCTGATCCAGCAAGCCATCGAGACCTACATCGCGCAGAACGGCCAAGCCCCCGAATCCCTCACCGACCTCCCCCTCTCCCCCGACACCCTCCTCGACCACTCCGGCCACCCCATCCATTACGTCACCGTCGGCACCACCGTCCGCCTCGTCTCCCACGGCGGCGACCAACTCCCCGGCGGCAAAGCCTTCAAAGCCGACTACGAGCACACCTTCGAGATCGAGCCAACTCCCTAGTCTCGGAGTCCGCCAAACTCCCCATTCAGTGTTCAGTATTCGACGTTCTCCCACCCCCCCTCACTAATCAGCGTAATCGGCGAAATCAGCGGTCAAATTCCCCACTTCGACCTCCGACTACTGATCACTGAATACTAATCACCCAAACGCCGGATCCAACCCCAACGTCCCCGCATACAACTTCACCGCCTCCTCCCCCTGCAGAGAATCCAACTCCCTCTCCGCCTTCGCCAGCTGCTCCTCCACCTCAGCCCGCTCACTCCCCTGCAAGCGCGCCCTCTTATCCCGAAACTCCGTCAGGTCCGCCACGTGGCGCGCCCAGAGACGACGGTCAAACTCCACCTTCGCCACCAACCGCGCTGCATACCAATCACTCTCCAACATCGCTTCCCGTGCAAACAACCCACGCACTTCGGGATCATGCACCGTCTTCCCTTCCCACTCGCCCGTCGCCATGATGCTCAACAGCGCCTTCAGCGGCGGAATCGCGTGATCGATCGATCCATCTTCAAAATAACTCTTCGCCGCCTTCTGATGCGCTTCCGCGATGTGCTCGATGCCGTCGACATATTCTTCCATGCACTGCTCCTCGGGCCGCAGCATGTCATCCGGAAACACCGTCGCCGAATCGCTGAAGACCCGACCAAAGAACCCCTGCACAAAATCCGACGTAATCCGCCAACCCAGGCGACTCGCCGGAATCGTCCGGCCCTCGTGCTCAAAATCCTCCAACGGCTCCAAACAACCGTTCGCCATCAACCACTGCGGATCGCGTTCCGTCAAATGCATCCGACTCCACACCTCCGGAATCACCAAGCTGATATCATGATCCACCCGGTACTTCCGCCCGATGTGTCCCGCCGCGCTACAAAAGGCTCCCGCCCCGGTCAGCAACATCGAAATCAGCGCGTTGTTCAAATCGTGAATCGGCAGCAAACAGTTGAACGGCCCCTTCGTCAGCGCCCCTTCCGAGCCTGCCCCCGTCGTCGATGGTGACTTGCCGGTCAAACTCGCCGTGTAGTCCATGAACAACTCCGGCAGTTCCTGAAAATGCACCGGGCCAAACACCGCCAGCGGACGGATCCCCGCCTCCGGATCAGCGGGATTGTTCCTCCGCCCCGGCAACACCGCATGCACCGGATTCAACACCGGCGCCTCCGCCCCAAGCCGACGGAACATCTGCGCTCCAACCTCAGCGAGATACTCACCCCGCTCATTCTCCAAATCCGGACGGTTCTGCAGATACCGAGGATTCTTCGTCTGCTTCCCGTCCACGATCCGCGGGTTCGCCGTGCACACAAACCAATCCGGCTTCTCTGCTGCCGCCACTTTCCGAATCAATCCCTGCATCGGATCAGTAAATTGCCCAAAGCGAATCGCATCCTCGCACATCTCCTGCGCCTCGGTGCGAGGTAACGGCTCGTAGTTCGAAAAGAACATGCCGGTGCGCGAAAAATCCTCCTCCGCCGCCTTGTCGTAGCCGCGAATCACCGCGTCGTCCGGCCGTTGGAACAATCGATACTCACAGTTCGTCGAAAACTTGTAGCCGGGTTCCTTCAAATGTGGATGCAATCCCGACAACCGCTCCGCCGGCAACACCACCGAGGCCGTAATATCATCCTCCCGCTGCAATTTCACCGCCGGCGCAAAATCCTTCCGCACTCCAAAGGTCCGCCAGGCACCCGCCTCGTTGAAACCAACCCGCAGGTAACGCGTGATGATGCGCTGGTTCCGGAACTTCAACTCGATCCCCGGCAAGCCATCAATCACATCCACACTGAACCGCTTCGCCCAATCATCGCCCCACGACTGCTGATGCCGTCGTTTCAACACCAAGGCAAACCCACGCACCTGGCGCGGAATCGTCATCAACCATGCGTTATACTCGTCGGTGAACAAATCACTCGGCGTGAGCATCCGCACCACCGAACCAAAGGAACGCATCGGGCCAAGAATCGGCCGACTCGGCAACTGCGGCTGCCGCGGATGCTTGAACCGCGCCGTGTAAAACTCCTGTCCCTTGTCCAGGATCTCCTGCACCGCCTTCACATCCTCCTCGAGGTTCTGCACCGTCACCGGCCCAGTCAGCATCGCATCGGACAACGACTTCGAAATCTCCGACTTCCCGCCACCCGACACCGTGCAGGGCTTGTGGCAAAACGTCCCTTCCGCCTGCGTCCCGATCAACCGCCAACGCTGGCCCTTCACACTCTGACCCATCTCCACCTTGAACCCCGATGGGAGAATGTAGGTCTCTCCCACCAAGAGTTTCTTCCCGCTCTCCGACCCATCCACCTTCGTCCACGAAATCCGCAACTTCCGCAGATCGAACTGCGTCGTCTCCGGCAAGTAGATGATGTTCGTCCACCGCGTATCGACCCCGTAGCCATCCGGCATCACCGTCATCCGATCCCCCCGCAGCTTCACCACCTCGTCCCAAGTGTGATTCACCTTCTTGCCCAACTGCGCCACCGAAAAATCCTCCCCCATGTCAAACGACGGAAAGGCCAAGGCCCCACCCGCATGCTCCTCTTCACAAAGCCCAAACAAGTTCGCCGAAAAGCTGATCTGCGTCTTCACCTCCTTCTTGCAATAACCGTAATAGCTATCCGCAATCAGCGTCACGCAAACCCCCGACGCATCACGACAAGCCACCTTGAAGGCCCCGCCGTCATTGTAGAGCTCACCCTCATTCTCCCAACACATCCCATCCCGCTTCTGCAGCTTGGTCGCCTCCGAAACATGTGGCAGACCAAGGTCCTTCTTCTTCAATGTCGTCAAATGCGGCGCCAAAATCACCGCTCCGCTGTGCCCGGTCCAACCACCGGCATCAAGCCGCGCATCGTTCTCCGGCAGAAACGGATCACCCGCATTGCCGAAGATGCTCTCCACAAAATCGAGATTACTCACCATCGCACCCGGCGCAAAAAACCTGATCTCCATCGTCCGCTGTGCCATCACCCCCGGAACCTCCGGACAAACCACCGGCCGCAACAACAGACTCGCAAAGGCATTCGCCTGATCCGCCTCGGCCCGCGTCGCCGTGTATGGCAAACGCAAATATTTGTCGGGCGGAGTCAACGCCGCCTTCAACAACCGAGCGAAGGCCTGCCGCGGCACCCCCTTCTTGTCCGCCGGAATCGGCAATCCGTCTTCCACCACATGGAATACTCCCTCTGTCGTGCGGCGATCCTTCGCCGGATTGTGGCAGACACCTTGATAAACCCGATACGAAGAAACGAGATCAGAACTCAGCGCATCTCCATCCGCCGGCACCGAAAGCACCCGCGCCAAACCATGCCTCTCCAATGCCAAGGCCGAACGCGGCACCATCGCCTCACCCTCCTCAAAAACGCCCTTCGCATGTTCCCCGAGATAGTTCACCAGGAAATCATGAATCGTCTGGTCTGCCGGACAGAGCGGCTCACCAAAAATCCTCAATTTCTCCTCAAAGTTTGCCGACAGCGACCGCCCCAAGGCCAGCAACGGCGAATCCTCACCCCCCAACGGGACCGAAAACCCCTGCGACGCCAGCTTCACATTCACCAGTTCCACCAGCTGAGCCCGGGCGGTATCGCCCTCTTCCCTCGTCTGAAAATATCCAATCCCTTCCTGAAGTCTCCGTTTCACGTTGGTGAATATGTAGCAAAATCAGACCAAGGGAAAGCCCCGTGGCAACAACGTGGCGTGACCGTCCCGGTCATGATCAAACCCCTCCGGCAAAGCCGCAAACCCTCCCCCCTCGTGGGTTCATCCGTCACCCCACCTACCCACCACCCCGATTCTCAGTCATCCACGTGAAGATCAGCACCCACAAGCTCAAGGCCAGGGCAAACAACGGAACCTGCACCGACTCGGGCAAGGTGTAGAGAATCGCAGTCACCGGAATCCACACCGCCCACCCCGCAATGAGCGTCGGGAACACATGCCCCATGTAATAGCGCAGGTTGAACGCCTCCTTCGGCACCCGATACCCTCCGTTCCGCCAATCGTAGAGCCACACCAACAGCGGCGCCGCAAACAACGGGTTGTAGAGGAACTGATCCACGAACACCTGCGCCACCACCACTGGCAGCGTCGCCTCATCCCCGAACCACACCACCTGCATTCGATACAACACATCGACACACAACCCCATCACGCACCACAGCGGGATCGTGAACACCAGGTTCTCAAAATTCCTCCTCGTCCCCCGGCCCTTCTGAAACACCGCCACCCGCAAAATCTCTGGAACAAAGGCCCCCGCCACGATCCCCGCCAGCGCACTGTAACCGAACCCCCACCGCGCTTTCACTGCCGCCATCCGCTCGATGAACTCCCGTGTCGGCGGATGCCAGAAGTAGAGCACCAGCACGACCCCCATCACTGCAGGCACCAACATCCCCGGCAGGAAATTCGCTTTCGCCGCCCGCCACCCCAACAACCACGGCGGAGGTTTCCCGCTCACTCCCTCAGATTCTCCATTCATCGCTCCGACCGCCGAACCCTGAGGCCTACAGTTCCCATGCCAAGAACAACCGTGGCGTGACCGTCCCGGTCACAGGCCAAACTCCGAATATTCACGCCAACCATTCCATTCACTCCCCCACCCAACCAAACAGGCCTGTGACCGAGACGGCCACGCCACGCCCACTCAAAATTCTATCCAATCTGAAATTTCTGTCCAATTTCCCTGTAGTTAATCCCAATGAACCGCCTCCTCCTCTTCCTCACCGCCACCATCGCCTGCGCCAGCGCCAAACCCAACATCGTCGTCATCATGGCCGACGACCTCGGCTACGAATGCATCGCAGCCAACGGCGGCACCTCCTACAAGACTCCGCACCTCGACCAGATGGCCAAACAAGGCATGCGCTTCGAGCACTGCTACTCCCAGCCGATCTGCACCCCCTCGCGGGTCAAACTGATGACCGGCATCTCCAACATCCGCAACTACGTCGAGTTCGGCCTTCTCGACCCCAAGCAAACCACCTTCGCCCATCTCCTCAAAAAGGAAGGCTACGCAACCTGCGTGGTCGGCAAGTGGCAACTCAAGGGAGGCATGGAAGGACCGGGCCATTTCGGATTCGACGACTACGCTCTCTGGCAGATCACCCGCCGACCCAGCCGCTACCCCAACGGCGGACTCGAAGTCAACGGCCAGAATGTCGACTACACCAACGGCGAATACCTTCCCGACGTCGTCAGCGATCACGCCTGCAATTTCATCGAGAAGAACAAGGAGCAACCCTTCCTCCTCTACTATCCCATGATCCTCACCCACTGCCCCTTCGAGCCCACTCCCGATTCCAAGGATTGGGATCCCAAAAGCCCGGGTTCAAAAACCTACAAGGGCGACGCCAAATACTTCGGCGACATGGTCACCTACATGGACAAGATCGTCGGCAAGATCCTCGCCAAACTCGATGAAACCGGCCTCCGCGAAAATACCCTCGTCATCTTTCTCGGCGACAACGGCACCGACAAACCGGTCGTCTCCATGATGAACGGTCGCAAGGTCGTCGGAGCGAAAGGCGCCATGCACGACGGCGGCAACCGTGTCCCCTGCATCGCCACCTGGCCCGGAACCGTTCCCGCCGGCACCGTCTCCACCGAGATCCTCGACTTCAGCGACGTCCTCCCCACCCTCTGCGAGATTTCCGGCACCGCCACTCCTGACAACATCGACGGCAAGAGCCTCCTCGCCACCCTCAAAGCCCCCAAAACCAAGCACCGCGACCACATCTACATGTGGTACTCGCGGAGCGGTCAGAATAAAGGGGCCCGGAGCTTCGCCCGCAACCAACGTTACAAACTCTACAGCGACGGCAAACTCTACGACATCAAGAACGATGTCCTCGAAAAGAAGCCACTCGACCTCACCGCCCTCAGTGATGAGCTCAAGCAAACCCACACCATGCTTCAGTCCGGCCTGAACAAATTCCACGGCCAACGCCCCGCCCACCTCGGCCTCCCCAAGAAAAAGAAGAACAAGAAGTGATCTCGTCGTGGCGTGACCGTCCCCACCCAATCTCTATCCATTCTCCAAACCTGTCCTTCATCGCTTGAGCGACGAAGGATTCTGGTCAACCCTCCCCTCCCATCATCATGCGCACCTCACTCGCCCTCCTCCTTCTCATCACCCCCCTCCTCGCCGAGACCACCCGCACCCTCAACAGCGGCAACCTCGTCCTCTCCGACATCCCTGTCATCCCCGCCGACCTCAAGGCCAAGCTCACCCCCTACGAGAACGTCCGGGCTGCCGGAGTCATTACCTGGACCAAAAACGGCGAAGGCCTCCTCATCTCCACCCGCTTTGGAGAGGTCAGCCAAATCCACCAAGTTGATCAACCCGGTGGCGCCCGTCATCAACTCACCTTCTTCAAAGAGCCCGTCGGCGGCGCCTCCCGCCGTCCCGGCAGCGACACCCTCCTCTTCAGCATGGACGAAGGCGGCAGCGAATTCGCGCAGCTCTACCTGTTCGATTCAAATACTGCCACCCGAACCCTCCTCACCGACGGCAAATCCAAAAACGGCAGCACCCTCTGGTCCCGGGACGGAAAACTTCTCGCCCACCAAAGTACGCGCCGCAACGGCGCCTCCAACGACATCTGGCTCATGTCACCCGACAAACCGAAAGAGGCCCGCCTCATCCTCGAATCCCCCGACGGCACCTACTGGGGCCCCGGCGATTTCTCAGCCGACGGCAAACAGCTCATCATCGGCAACTACATCAGCGCCCTCGCCTCCCGCCTCCACCTCCTCGACATCGCCTCCGGCAAACTCACCCTCCTCGCCGGCGAAGGAGACGACCCTGGCCGACGCACCGGGGCCGCCTTCGATGCCAGCGGCGACGGATTCTTCTACCTCACCGACGAAGGTGGAGAGTTCCTCCAATTCGCCCACCGCCCTCTCGCCAGCGATAGCAAGAGCACCATCATCACCAAAGACATCCCCTGGGACGTCCGCAGCTACAGTCTCAACGAAGAACGCACCCGCGGTGCCTTCGTCACCAATGCCGATGGACTCAGCCGCCTCTACCTCTTCGATCCCGCTTCCTTGAAATACAAAGCAGTCGAAGGCCTCCCCATCGGCCTCCTCGGCGGCCTGGAATTCAGTCCCGACGGCACGAAGCTGGCCTTCACCATGAACACGGCCCGCACGCCCTCCGACAGCTTCGTCCTCGACCTCGGCAGTGCTCCCCTCGACGCCGGCACCCTCACCCGCTGGACCTTCTCCGAAGTCGGCGGCCTCGACACCAGCACCTTCAGCGAACCGATACTCATCCGCTACCCCACCTTCGACAAAGTCGGCGACCAGCAACGTACCATCCCCGCCTTCCTCTACAAACCCAAAGGCAAAGGCCCCCACCCCGTCATCATCAGCATCCATGGCGGCCCCGAAAGCCAGTCCCGCCCTGGATTCAGCAGCCGCACCCAGCAATGGATTGATCAACTCGGCGCCGCCGTCATCTCCCCCAACGTCCGCGGCTCCTCTGGATACGGCAAAACCTACCTCGGCCTCGACAACGGCTACAAACGCGAAGACTCCGTCAAAGACATCGGCGCCCTCCTCGATTGGATCGCCGCTCAACCTGATCTCGATCAAAACCGTGTCGTCGTCTACGGCGGCAGCTACGGCGGCTACATGGTCCTCGCCAGCGCCGTCCACTACAGCGATCGCCTTCAGGCCGCCGTCGACGTCGTCGGCATCTCCAACTTCGTCACCTTCCTCGAAAACACCCAGGACTATCGCCGCGACCTCCGTCGTGTCGAATACGGCGACGAACGCATCCCCGCCATGCGTATGCACCTCCAGGAAATCAGCCCCCTCACCCACGTCGACAAAATCAAAATCCCCCTCTTCGTCATCCAGGGCCAGAACGACCCCCGCGTCCCCGTCACCGAAGCCGAACAAGTCGTCGCCGCCGTCAGGGCGCACGGCAACCCCGTCTGGTACATGAACGCCCTCAACGAAGGCCACGGCTACCGCAAAAAGGAAAACCGTGACATCTACGCCCAAGCCGTCCTCATGTTCCTCAAGGAGCATCTCAAGTAACGCGAAGTGTTCCCACCAGTAAGGTGACCGTCTCGGTCGCCTCTAAACCCCCGGCGATAGCCGCACTCCTCCCACCGTGGCCTGACCGTCTCGGTCGCGCCACATTGCCTCCTCCATTCAAAATTCCCTGTTCAGCCCCCCACATTCAGTGTTCAACCTCCCCGCCCTCCCGAGGGTCTCCATTCTGACCTCCGACGACTCTCTTCTGCCCCCTGCCCTCCGACCTCTTCCCAATGCCCTCCCTCCTCTCCGCCAACGAACTCTGCCTCGCCTACGGCCCTCAAAACCTCCTCGACGGCGTCACCCTCGCCGTCTCCGCCGGAGAAAAGGTTGGCCTCGTCGGCCGCAACGGCTGCGGCAAAACCTCCCTTCTCAAAATTCTCTCCGGCGTCAACGAGAGCGACTCCGGCGAGATCTCCCGCCGCCGCCAACTCCGCATCGGCTACCTCCCCCAGGAACTCGAACTCGATCCCAACCTCTCCATCCACGAAAACATTGCCGCCGGAGCCGGTGATGTCGTCGAAGCGATCCGCCGCTACGAAAACGGCGACGGCACCGAATCCGAACTCGCTGACTTCCTTCACCTCATCGAACACGCCGACGGCTGGAACCTCGACGCCCGCATCCAATCCCTCTCCAACAACCTCGGCACCCCACCCCTCGAGTCCGAAACCGGCCCGCTCTCCGGAGGAGAAAAACGCCGCGTCGCCCTCTGCCGCGCCCTCGCCTCCCAACCCGACCTTCTCCTCCTCGACGAACCCACCAACCACCTCGACGCCGATTCCATTCGTTGGCTCGAAAGCTTTCTCAAGACCTACACCGGCGCCGTCATCTTCGTCACCCACGATCGCTACTTCCTCGACATCATCGCCACCCGCATCATCGAGCTCGACAACGGCAAAGCATTTTCCCACCCCGGCAACTACACCGCCTTCCTCGAGTCCAAGGCCATCCGCCAGAACATCGCCAAACAATCCGAACGCCGCCGCCAGCGATTCCTCCGCGAAGAACTCGAGTGGGTTCGCGCCGGCGTCAAAGCCCGCACCACCAAATCCAAGAGCCGCCTCGACAAGTTCTACGAAGCCGAAGGCCAGGAAGCGCCACCCGAAGAACGCGAGATGGACCTCCTCATCCCTCCCCCACCCGGCCTCGGCAACATCGTCGTCGAACTCGACAAGGTCGGCATGAACGTTGGCACGGAAGCCTCCCCCCGCTGGCTCTTCCGCAAACTCGACCTCAAACTCCAGCCCGGCGAATGCACCGGCATCGTCGGCCGCAACGGAACCGGCAAAACCACTCTTCTCAAAATCTGCCTCGACCAACTCGAGCCCACCGAAGGCATCGCCCAACTCGGAAAGCGCGTGAAGGTCAACTACATCGACCAAACCCGCATGGTCCTCGACGGCACCGGCTCACTCCTCGACGAAGTCGCGGAAGGCAATGAGAAGGTCCGCTTCGGCGAGGAACTCATCGGCGCCCGCGGCTACCTCCGCCGCTACCTCTTCTCCGACGACCGCATCAACGAACGGGTCGACCTCCTCTCCGGTGGCGAACGCGCCCGTCTCATGCTCGCCAAGGTCCTCAAGACTGGCGGCAACCTCCTCGTTCTCGACGAACCCACCAACGACCTCGACCTCCCCTCCCTCCGCATGCTCGAGGAAGCCATCTCCGGCTTCCCCGGTTCCGTCCTCGTCGTCTCCCACGACCGCTACTTCCTCGACCGCATCTGTGACCACATCGTCGCCTTCGAAGACGACGGCGTTCACACCAGCCCCGGCAACTATTCCTACTACTTGGAAAAACGCCAGAAGCGCGAAGCCATCTTCCGCGCCCAAACCGCCTCCGCCAACCGCGACGCCGCCGCCCGAAAAAAAGCGGCTGCCGCCAAGCCCGCCGAGAAGAAACGCAAGCTCACCTTCAACGAAACCCGCGAACTCGAAACCATCGAAGAACGCATCCTCGAAGCAGAAGAAAAAGTTTCCGACCTCGAGACCAAACTCAACGACCCCGCCTTCCAAGCCGAGCACTTCGCCAAGCTCAACGAACTCACCGCTGAGCTCGAAACAAACCGCGCCGCCGTCGCCGCCCTCTACACCCGCTGGGAAGCCCTCGAAGCCCTCCGCCCCAAAGCGTAGCGCTTGAACCTCAAGGAGGGGCGTTCTTCCAGGGCGCCGTCTAAAACCCTCCGAGCGCAAGCGAGCAAGTCCCCCTCCACCTCGCTCTGCTCGCCCCCCATCAATGGGCGCCCTGGAGAACGCCCCTCCTTGCTGATCTCCCCCACCATTCCCACATCAGCCTTCATCATCCACCCCTCAAAATCCCCGCCACCTCTCCACATTCTCCGTCAGCGTCGCCGCCCCTCCATCCTCCAAACACGCTGGAAAGCTTCTTCTTCATGGCTCCACCGCCTTCGCCTCCGGACCAAACTTCAAATACGGGCGCAATTTCTCCACCGTCTTCTTCCCGATCCTCGGCACCCGATCCAAATCCTCCGCCTTCCGATACTTCCCCTCCTCACGGCCTTCGATAATCGCCAACGCAGTCTTCTCGCCGACCCCCGGCAAAGACATCAACTCATCCCGCGACGCCGTATTCGGATCCACGTTCTTCGCTGGGGCCTTCTTATCGTCCTTCGCCGCATCCAACTCTGCCGCCTCATCGCGCTCCGCCTGTCGCTCTTCCGGGAACTTGTCCCAGTCCGTGAACTTCCAAATACCAACCCCTCTTCGAGCAGCCTGAAGTTCCAGATCCCGCAAGCGCTCCTTATAGTCTGCTCCGCTTTCCCCCTGCGGTCCCAATCGATAAACTCCATAGGCCCGGGCCAGTCCTTCCGACACAAGCACCTCCGCCAGATCCTTCCCCTCCGCGGTCCTGACGAATCCGTAATGCCGTTTGAACTTCCCGCTCCCCCTCGCATCTGCCCAGGCCGTATGCACCGTCAGTTCCCCCTCCAGCAACTCACTCACCCTCTTCTTCGCAGCCTTCCCCATCTCCTTCGCCTTGTTATTCGACGCTTTCGGATTCCCTCCAAACCTCGCGATCCCAAAATACCGCCGCTGCGCTCTCAGCCTCCGCGCATCCGTATCATCCTCCCCACTCGTCTCCAGACAATCCACGCCATAGAGCCGAATCGTATAATCCTTCCCATCCGGAAACCGCACCGAAAACGAATCCCCATCCGCCCAATCCGTCGGCACCAACTCGCACCCATCATAGCGATGCAATTCCGTCCCCGCATTGAACACCCCCCGCACCGGCGGCTGAGCCCCACTAGCCAGGCCCAGCAACAAATAAAGCATCCCCATCACCAGTCTCATCCCCCCACTCTTGCCACCCCAAGCACCC
>JAPKDA010000217.1 GCA_028822695.1 Akkermansiaceae bacterium | reverse complement strand
TCTTACGGCGGCCATCGCCATGATGATCTCTCTCAACTCCTGCTGTTCGTTACCGCGTTCTACGGTTCAAGGCGGAACGGGTGAGCCCCACATGGGCCAGATCCCGACGATGAAGGTGCTCGCTCCCGATCCTAATTCCTAAGCGAACCTGATTGCAAAATTTCCTTTAGCGGGCCCTTCCATTCGTGGTTGGGCCCGTTTTGTCTCTGGACTTGGCCACGAAATTGCTTTTGCCCAAGGCCCTCCCTCTGCTAAGTCCCCTGCGGCTCGCGCCCTCTTTCCCAGACATCCATATTATGCCAATCAATCTCGAAATGCCGAAGCTCTCCGACACGATGACGGAGGGAACAGTTGTCCGCTGGCTTAAGAAGGAGGGGGACACCGTCGATATCGGGGATGAAGTGGCCGAGATCGAAACGGACAAGGCGACCATGGCCATGGAGGCCTTCGACGAAGGGACCTTGGCAAAAATCTTAATCCCAGAAGGTGGCAAAGCACCGATCGGGAGTGTCTTAGCGATCATCACTGCAGAAGGGGAGTCCTTGGATGGAGGTGAAGCAGAGACCGCGGCGGCACCTGCCGCTGCTGAAACGGCAGCACCCGCCCAAGCAGCTGCGGCAACCCCAGCCGCCCCGGCTCCAGCGCCTCAAGCATCCGGGGAGCGGATCAAATCATCGCCATTGGCACGGAAAATTGCTGCTGATGAAGGGGTAGATCTCGCCGGCATTACCGGCTCCGGCCCGGGAGGTCGCATTGTGAAGGCAGATGTCATCGCCGCCTCGGTGGGCGGAAGCGCGGCCCGGGCAACAGACCAGGTGGCGGCGGCACCGGCCGCAGCTCCGGCCCCAGCGCCCGTCGTCCCGACGGTCAGTGGAGCGGATCAGCGGATCGAGCTTTCCAGCATGCGCCGCATCATTGCGGATCGTCTCCTCACCTCCAAGACGACCATTCCCCATTTCTACCTCCACCTCGAGGTCGATGCGGCTCCCCTCATGGCGATTCGCAAGCAAATCAATGCCCAGGCGGAGGTCACCCACGGGAACAAATACACCGTCAATGACTTCATTTTGAAGGGAGTGATCAATGCCCTTCAGGCGGTCCCTGCGGCCAATGCCTCCTTCAACGGTGATCATATCGTGCAATTCGACCAGATCGGTATCGCGGTAGCTGTGGCCATTGATGACGGCTTGGTCACCCCCGTGGTGAAAAATGCGGCGGCGAAATCCCTTCTGCAGATATCACGTGAAGTTAAGGATCTTGCGACGCGAGCTCGGGACAAGAAACTCAAGCCGGACGAATTTGATGGCGGGACCATGACTGTTTCCAACCTCGGCGCTTACGGCATCGAGAGTTTCGACGCGATTATCAATCCTCCTCAGGCCGCGATCCTCTCGGTGGGAGCGATCCAAGAGAAGCCGGTCGTCGTCGATGGGCAGCTCTCCATCGGACTACGCATGAATCTCGGCCTGTCCTGCGACCACCGGGTTGTGGATGGGGCCGTAGGCGCACAGCTCCTGGGCCAAATCAAGAAGCTCCTCGAGAATCCGGCCCTGATGTTGGTTTAGCGCTCTTTGGGTCGGGCTAGCCACGAGCAGACAAAGCTTCCCGTTCGATTGGACGGAAACGGGACGCGGAGGAGCCGCGGATGGTGCCATTCTCATGAATCTCCGCTCGTCAAGGGGCCGGGTTTGTGGGAGCAATGCGGCGCAATGGCAGACACAGCGCGAGAGAAACTGAGGGAGATTTTGTTGAAGAAGTCAGTGAGAACGGGGGAGTTCACGCTCGCCTCAGGAAAAACGAGTGATCTCTATATCGATTGTCGGGTGACCACCATGGATCCTGTCGGGGCGCTTCTGGTCGGTGAGGTGGGATGGGAGGCGGTGGCCCAATTCATTGCTGATCAGGGACTTAAGA
>JAPKDA010000097.1 GCA_028822695.1 Akkermansiaceae bacterium | reverse complement strand
CTCTTGGGCGATCGCCCATTCGTTGAGCGCCGCGTTCAAACCCTGCTCGCCGGGCTCGGAAGGGTTCTCGTCCCCCCTCGAGCATTTTTTGCTTTCGTCGGCAAGTTGGCCGCTCGGTACGCTAAAAAGCCTCTCGATGTGGAGAGGCCTTTCGAAGGGTTATAAAAAATGCTCGAGGGGGGACTCGAACCCCCACAGGATTGCTCCCACCAGATCCTTAGTCTGGCGCGTCTACCAATTCCGCCACCCGAGCAGTGGTTGAAGGGGCGTAGTTAGGGGGTTTCGGAGGGGAAAGCAAGTGATTCTTTGGGGGGAAATAAGGGGGGCGATTTGGCTTGAATTGGGCGCGGGGTACTAAGGACGGGAGGGCTGCTATGGAGGCGATCAGGGCGCAGGAGATAGTGAAGACGTTTGGGGCTGTGGCCGCATATGTCGGTGGGGAAAAATATCGCCTTTGGCCTGGAGCAGCGGAAGGTGCCGAATCCGGAAATTCGGGATCGGGTGGAAGGGGTGGGATTTTGCGAAATGTTGGCTGGTAGGGGGACGTATTGGCGTGTCACAAGAAACGATCGCTGCTGAATATGACTTTTAACCGAATTTCCCGAACAGTCCTCCTGCTTGCTTTGTTGCCGTTGCAGATTTCTCATGCCGCGCCGGAGGGGAAGGGGTTTCGAGCTCTCTTTAATGGGAAGGACCTCGATGGATGGGACGGCAATCCTGATCTTTGGTCGGTCGAGGACGGGGTGATCGTGGGGCAGACGACGGATCCCAAGCAGCTTGCGTATAATCAGTTTCTGATTTGGCGCGGTGGGTCGGTGAAGAATTTTGAACTGCGGATGACGGTTCGTGTGAAGGGCAACAACAGCGGGATTCAGTATCGGAGCAAGGAGTTGCCGAAGGTCGGGAAGTGGTCGATCGGGGGGTATCAGTGCGACATCCACCCGACGGCGCGGAACAACGCGATGGCCTATGAGGAGCGGGGGCGGGGGATTGTTGCGCTGAACGGGCAAGAGGTGATGACAGACGGCGATGGCCGACGTTGGCTATCGGCAGAGCGGGAGACGGTGGAGGTGGATGTTGCCGAGTGGCATGAATACACGGTGATCGCGAGGGGCAATCATCTCGTTCACAAGGTGGACGGCAAGGTGACGGCCGAGCTGTGGGATTTTGATGAGAAGGCCCGTTCGCTGGAGGGACTCTTGGCGGTTCAGATTCATCGTGGTCCGCCGATGAAGTTGGAGATTAAGGATGTGCGCTTGAAGGAGTTGAAAGAGGGCGGGTTGATTTCGGCGGAGAAGATGCCAATCCCGAGTGATGCTCAAGAGATTGGGGGCAAGAAGCCGGCGAAGAAGAAGCCCGCAGCGAAGAACGCGGTGAAGGCCGCTCCGAAGGCCAAAGGAAACGAGGCAACGCCTGTTTCGAGTATTACGATGCCGAAGGGCTTTCAGGTGGAGCTTCTCTACTCGGTGCCGGCTGAGGAGTTGGGGTCGTGGGTGAACATGTGTAGTGACGAGAAGGGGCGGATCTATGTGAGTGATCAGTATGGAGTGCTCTACAGCTTCGACCCTCCGGCGCCTGGGAAGACTTTGACGAAGGCGGATATTGAGAAGGTTCCGGTGAAGATCCGGGCGGTGAACGGGATGCTCTTTGCGTTTGGTGCACTCTACGTAGGGGTGAACGACTACGAGCGGAAGATGGAGAGCGGGTTGTATCGGATCACGGATAGTGATGGGGACGGGAAGTTGGACAAGTCGGAGCAGCTTCGGTCGATCGGGGCGCGGGGTGATCACGGGGTGCATGCGGTAGTCCTGACGCCCGACGAGAAGGGGTTGTATTTGATTTGTGGAAACAATGCGGAGCCGACCGAGCCTGCGGCGGACTCCGCGGTGCTGCCGCTGTGGGGGGATGATCATCTCTTGCCACGGATGCCAGATGGACGGGGGCATAATCGTAGCCGTTTGGCTCCGGGTGGGATCATTTACCGGGTCGATCCGGACGGGAAAAACTTCCACGTCATGGCGAACGGGTTCCGGAATATTTTTGATGCGGGGGTCAACAGCGATGGGGACCTTTTCACCTACGACGCGGATATGGAGTATGACTTCAATACGTCCTGGTATCGGCCGACGCGGGTGAATCACGTGGTCAGTGGTGGTGAATACGGTTGGCGGAACGGGGCGGGGAAGTATCCGGAGTTCTACGTGGATAATCTGCCGGCGACCGTGAACATCGGTCCGGGGTCTCCCACGGGGACGACGTTTGGTTATGGGGCGAAGTTCCCGGCGAAGTATCAGAAGGCGTTTTACATTCTCGATTGGAGTTGGGGGAAGATCTACGCGGTGCATTTGACGCAGGATGGGTCGAGCTATACCGGGACGAAGGAGGAATTCATCACGGGTGGGCCCTTGCCGGTGACGGATGCGATCATTCATCAGGATGGGGCGATGTATTTTGCGATCGGTGGGCGACGGGTGCAGTCGGGATTGTATCGGGTGACCTACACGGGTGCAGAGTCGACGGCGGCGGTGGATCTGACTCCGAAGAGCACGCCTGAGCGGGATCTGCGTTTGAAGTTGGCTGCGTATCACGGCAAGCAGGATCCCGGCGCGGTTGCTGCTGCCTGGCCGCATCTGGGTCATGCGGATCGGTTTGTCCGCTCGGCGGCGCGGACGGTGCTCGAGCATCAGCCAGTTGGCGAGTGGGGGGCGAAGGCCTTGGGGGAGAAGGATGCGACGAGGCAGTTGGAGGCGCTGTTGGCGTATGTGCGGGTGAAGGGGCAGTGTTCGGATCATCGAGCGAAGGACGCGAAGGTGGACGCGGGTGCTCGGGATGCGGTGTTGGGCGCGTTGTTGAAGCGGGATTTCGGGACGCTGAGCGAGGAAGGGAAGTTGAGCTATGTGAGGATCATGCAGATCGTGTTGCATCGCTTTGGGAATCCGGACGGAAAAACGATGGCGGCGATCATCGCGAAGCTTGATCCTGCGTTTCCGGCGGAGAGTTTTGAGTTGAACTGGTTGCTCTGTGAGACGCTGGCGTATCTCCAGGCGCCGAATACGGCGGCGAAAGGGATGGCGTTGATTGCGGCGGCGGAGAGTCAGGAGCCGCAGATTGAGTATGCGAGGAGCCTGCGATTTTTGAAGACGGGATGGACGAAGGAGTTGCGCAAGCAGCAGTTGGAGTGGTTTTTGAAAGCGGCGAATTTCAATGGAGGCTCGAGCTTTGCGAAGTTCATCGAATTTATCAGAACTGATTCGCTGGCGACGTTTACGAAGGTGGAGAATAAGGAATTCGCACAGCTCATTGCGAAGAAGCCCGAGGTGAAGAGTGCGATCGAGCTCTCGGGGGAGATCTTTGCGGGGCGGACGCCGACGATGTGGACGTTGGAGGAGTTGAGTGAGGCCTCGAAGACGGGGATGAAGAACCGTGACTTTGCGAATGGTCGGAAGATGTTTGGGGCGTCGGCTTGCTTCGCCTGTCACCGCTTTGGGAATGCAGGCGGGATGACCGGGCCTGATTTGACGGGGAGTGGGGGGCGTTACAGTCCACATGACCTGCTGGATCAAATCATCAATCCGAGCAAGGAGATCAACGAGCAGTTCTCGCCGATCGTGGTCACGAAGAACGATGGGTCTCAAGTCTATGGAGTTGTTGTGAACCTCAGCGGGAAGAGGCTCACCATCAATACGGATGCAAGTGATCCGAATCAGCGGGTTTCGATCGATCGGACGACGGTGAAGAGTATCGAGCCGAGCGCGGTGTCGCAGATGCCTCCCGGTCTTCTGATGATGTTGACCAAGGACGAGGTGCTGGATCTGGTGGCCTACGTGCTGAGCGGGGGAGATAAGAATCATGCCGCGTTTCGGAAGTAGTCGGACGGGCTTTCGGAGAGGGGGACTTAACCGCTGATTTCACTGATTGCTTTGATTTGGAGAAGGAGGGATTGGCTTGCGGCTGGGCCGGAGGGGGTTGGTGATGACCGGGACGGATCATGCCACGGGATTGGCTTGGCGCTTGGAATGCGGGGTTTCGGTGGGTAGCGTGAGTTCGTTATGGCGGCGTATGCAGAGAGTTTTGAGGTCGGGTCCCAAGGGAAGGGGACGTATGAGATTACGGATAAGGTGGCGGGGATTGTCACGGAGTCGGGGGTGTCGACTGGGACGGTGACCGTGTTTGTGCGGCACACGAGTGCGAGTTTGGTGATCATGGAGAATGCGGATCCGAGTGCGCGGACGGATTTGCATGCATTTTTTGATCACTTGGTGCCGGAGGATACGCCGTATTTTGTGCACACTCATGAGGGGGCAGATGATATGCCGTCACATATCCGGATGGCCTTGACGCGGACGAGTGAGGTGATTCCAGTGGTGAATGGGCGGATGGTGTTGGGGACTTGGCAGGGGATCTTTTTGTTTGAGCATCGGCGGGCGGCGCATCGGAGGGAGCTTGTGGTGAGTGTGGTTGGGGAGTGATTTTGGGAATGGTTGGAGGATGGGGAGGGGAATTCGGAGGTCGGAGGTTGGAGGGGAAGGCTTGTGACCGGGACGGTCACGCCACGTTTGAGGGCGTGGTTTTGAATTCTGATTGATGAACGGGTGGGGGTGGCTAGGGTTGGGGGGTGGACGAAGTTGTATCTGCGTTGATTGATCTGGCCTTGGTTGAGGATGTGGGATTGGGGGATGTGACCTCGGAGTATTTTGTGCCGGCCGATCGGATGGCCCGGGCGATGGTGTTGGGGAAGACGGATGGGATTTTGGCGGGGACGGAGATCGCGAAGGAGGTATTTCAGCGGGTGGATGAGGAGACAGGGGTGAATATTCTGCTGGATGACGGATCGCACATTGCGCCGGGGGCAATTGTGATGGAGGTGCGGGGCGCGGCGCGGTCATTGCTGACGGCGGAGCGGACGGCGTTGAACTTTTTGCAGCGGCTGTCAGGGGTGGCAACGAAGACGGCGGAATTTGTGGAGGCGGTGAGGGGAACCGGGGCGGTGATTCTGGATACGCGGAAGACGACGCCAGGATGGAGGTTTTTGCAGAAGGCGGCGGTTGTTTCAGGTGGGGGGCAGAATCATCGGATGGGGCTCTACGACCGGGCCATGGTGAAGGACAATCACCTCGTGGCGGAAGGTGGGCTGGAGGCCTTGCAGGCGGGGATCAAGGAGTTGAAGGAAGAGAACCCGGGAGTGCAGGTGGAGTTGGAGGTGGATCGACTGGAGCAGATGGAAGCGTTTTTGACGTTGGAGGGAGTGGATTACATTCTGCTCGATAACATGGATAACGAGACGCTGGCGAAGGCGGTGGCGATGCGATCGGAGAATGGGCCCTTGTTGGAGGCGAGTGGCGGGGTGAATTTGGAGACGGTGCGCGGGATCGCGGAGACGGGGGTGAAATACATTTCGGTGGGGGCTTTGACGCATTCGGCGATTGCGTTGGACTTGTCGTTGGAGTTTGTGAATGTGGATTGATCGATGAGTCCGGAGGAATGGCGACAGTTGTTGGCGGGGCGTCTTGTTTGGAAAGAGACGACGGAGTCGACGAACGATGATGCGAGGGCCTTGGTGGAAGACGGCGCGGAGGCGGGGACGGTGGTGGTGGCGGAGAGGCAGACGGCGGGACGGGGACGGAAGGGGGCGGAGTGGTTTTGTGCGCCGGGTGATGGACTGGCGTTTTCGGTGATTCTTGCTCCGGAGTGGGAGCGGCATCATTGGGCGTGGACAGCCTTGGGAGCGGGGTTGGCAGTTTGTGAGGCGCTGGAGGGGGTGGGGATGACGCCGTCAATCAAGTGGCCGAATGATGTTTATCTGGATGAGCGGAAGGTGTGTGGGATTTTGGTCGAGGCGATTGGGGAACGGGTGGTGGCAGGGATAGGATTGAATGTGAACGGCGGCGAGTTTCCGGAGGGGGTGGAGGCGATTTCCATGGAGCAGGCTGGTGGGCGAAGCTATCAACGGGAATCGGTGTTGGAATTGATTTGGCGGAGACTGATGGAGGTCTCGGAGCGGTCGGTGGAGGAGATTTCGGGGGCGGTGTGGGAGCGATTGGCCTGGCGGGACAGGGAGGTGGAGATTTTGCCGGCCGGCGATCGGGGGAGGATCGTGGGGTTGGGGCCGCATGGCGAATTACTGGTGGATGGGGATGTTGGGCGGTTGGTGGTGACTGATGCGGGGTCGCTGAGGGCTGCGCCCTAGTGATCGGTTATCCGTTATTGGTGATCAGGGGGGAGAGGGAGATGGGACCCCGCTTGATTTTTAGGTGCTGAGGGTGGAATAGCCTTTAATTTTACGGGGGGCTTTGGCATCCATCCGCCCGACATGGCCGAACTGAGCACAGCGTATGAACCTGCAGAAGTAGAGGTGTCCTGGTATCAGCGCTGGGTGGAGGGGGGGTGCTTCCATGCCGACGAGAGTTCCGATAAGGAAGCCTTCTCGATTGTGATCCCGCCGCCGAACGTGACGGGGATCCTACACATGGGTCACGTGCTCAACAACACGATCCAGGATGTGCTGTGCCGTCGGGCGCGGCAGGAGGGGAAGGAAGTGCTGTGGTTGCCGGGGATGGATCACGCCGGGATCGCGACGCAGACGCGGGTGGAGAAGATGTTGCGCGAGGACGGGCAGACGAAACACGACCTCGGGCGCGAGAAGTTTTTGGAGAAGGTTTGGGAGTGGAAGGAGAAGCACGGTGGAATCATCATCGAGCAGTTGAAGCGGCTTGGCTGTTCCTGCGATTGGGAGCGGGAGCGCTTCACGATGGATGAGGAGTATTCGGCGGAGGTGACGAAGACCTTCGTGCACTTCTTTGAGAAGGGGAACATTTACCGTGGAAAGCGGATGGTGAACTGGTGTCCGGTTTCACTGACTGCGCTTTCCGATGAGGAGGTGATCATGAAACCTCAGAACTCGAAGCTCTTTTACATGCGCTACGAGTTGGTGGAGGAGCCTGGTAAGTTTCTACAGATCGCGACGACGCGTCCGGAGACCTTGATGGGAGACAGTGGGGTGGCGGTGAATCCGAAGGATCCGCGGTATGCTCATTTGATTGGGAAGCACGCGAAGCGGCCGTTTCCGGCGGCGGAGATTCCGATCGTGGCGGACGAGCACATCGATATTGAGTTTGGAACGGGTGTGCTGAAGGTGACTCCGGCGCACGACAAGGCCGACTTTGAGATCGGGGTGCGCCACAATTTGGAGATCATCGACGTTCTGCATCCTGATGGGACGATCAACTGTCCGGAGGTTCCGGAGTTGGATGGGATGGATCGTTTTCCGGCGCGTCGCAAGGCGGTGGAGATGTTGGAGGAGATGGGTTTGTTGGACAAGGTGGAGGAGCACGAGAATAACGTGGGCTACAGTGAGCGGGCGGGAGTGCCGATCGAGCCACGGCTTTCGATGCAGTGGTTCCTGCGCTATCCACAAGTGGAGCGGGCTACCGAGGCGGTGGCGAATGGGGAGATCGAGATGCGTCCGGCGCGGTGGAAGAAGACTTACCTTCACTGGATGGAGAATTTGCAGGACTGGTGCATCAGCCGTCAGCTTTGGTGGGGTCACCGGATTCCGGTTTGGTATCGGAAGGACAAAGCAGCGGAGTTGCAGGGTGCGGAGAGTTTGGACCGTGGAAACATGGAGCGAGGAGAGATTCACGTTGGTTCCGAGCCGCCGTCTGACCCGGAAAACTGGGTGCAGGAAGACGACGTGATGGACACGTGGTTTAGTTCGTGGCTGTGGCCGTTTGCGACGATGGACGACACGGCGCGGGCAAAGTTTTACCCGACGAGCGACTTGGCGACCGGGCCGGACATCATCTTTTTCTGGGTGGCCCGGATGATCATGGCGGGTTTTGAGTTCACGGGGGAGAAGCCGTTCGGGCATGTCTACTTCAACAGCATCATTCGCGACATCAAGGGTCGGAAGATGTCGAAGAGTTTGGGGAACTCACCTGATCCGCTCGACTTGATGGCGAAGTATGGCGCGGATGGATTGCGCTTTGGATTGTTGCGGATGGCGCCGACCGGATTGGATTTGCGTTTTGATGAGAAGCAGATCGAAGAGGGGAGGAACCTGGCCAACAAGCTGTGGAATGCCTGTCGCTATCGATTGATGGTGGGCGATGCGGGAGTTGGTGGGTTGGATGCGGCGAATCGTCCGGAGAATCTGCCGATCTACGCGGTGGATATTTTGGCGAAGCTGGATGCGCTGGCGGGGCGACTTGATGGGGCGTATGCGGACTACAAGTTCAACGACATTGCCGCGCAGCTTTATGAGTTCTTTTGGAGTAACTTCTGCGATCTCTATTTGGAGGCGATCAAGGACGACTTCAAGGGATCGGAGGAGCGCAAGCATGCGACCTTGTGGACGATGGATGTGGTGCTGGCGCGGTTGCTGCAGTTGTTTCATCCGTTCATGCCGCATGTGACGGAGGAGCTTTGGACGCGCTTGGAGTTTGGCACGGAAGAATTTTTGGCGACGACGCCAGCGGTGAAGGGCTTGGTTCTGGAGGGGCTGGCGGCCGATGGGATTGCTGCGGCGCAGGGTCAGACCGCGGCGGTGTTTGAGACGGCGAGCAAGACTCGGAATTTGAAGGCGGAGTATAATTTGGCTTCCAACAAGAATGTTCGCCTGGTGCTCAAGCCGGCGGCGGAGTGGGTGGCGGCGGAGGCTGAGACGCTGGCTCTTTTGGTGGGTGCGGAGGGGGTCTCCATTGAGGCTGAGCCATCCATGCCGAAAGGGACGCCTGCGGCGGTGACCCCGATGGGGGAGATTTACATGCCACTGGAGGGGCTCATCGATGTGGAGGCCGAAAAAGGACGTCTGGATAAGGAACTCGAGAAGACTGAGAAGGAGCTCGAGAAATCGACCAAAAAGCTCGGGAATGATCGTTTTATAGAGCGAGCGAAGCCTGAGGTGGTCGAACAGGAGCGGACGCGGTTGGCCGAGTGGGAGGAAAAAATCGCGCGATTGCGAGAAATGCGGAAATCGCTGTAAGTCTGCGGTTGTATGGATTGTAGGGTAGCATGATCAGCGTCCTGCTGATACTTTTGAGATGACCTCCTTTGATGACCCCCTTTGATGACCTCCTTTGATGACATCCCAGGGCTTTCCCCCGATCTGCTACCAGTGTTCCGGACTGCGGGGATTGATAC
>JAPKDA010000216.1 GCA_028822695.1 Akkermansiaceae bacterium | reverse complement strand
GAGGCGTGGATGACGCGCTTGATGTTGTTGCCGAAATCGCAGGAGATTTCCATGCCCCAGGTCGGTTCGAGGTCGGGGATGCTGAGGGTCACTTGTTGGCCTTTGATCTCGGCGCTGGTGATTTTGAGCTCGTGTTCGTCGTAGTGTTTGGAACCGTAGCCCGCGGTGCGTTTCAGGTTCCAGACCTTGACCTTGAAGGTGCCTTCTGCGGGGAGCGGGTCACTGAAGGTGATGGTGTATTTCCCTTTCGTAGCGGCCGTCTTGATCGGCATGTAGCTCGGCTTTCCGGTGGCCCGGATCCGGCAGAATGAGCCGTCCGCATTTCGGCTGCCCGCCCAGGCGAACATGCCGGCGGCGTAGAGTTGCTTGTTGCCGGGGTGGAAGCGACCGCGGTGGAGACCGGAGGGCGATGCCTCGAGGGGCAAGGCACACATGCCGCCTTGGGCTTGGCCATCCATTACCTCGTGCGGGACGGTGTAGACTTTGCCATAGCCGTAGCTGAGGTTGAGCAGCGTGCCGTTGAGGGAACCCCACGCGGCATCCTTTGGCACCCAGAGGAGTTCAGCGGGGGAGCGGTCGAAGGAATTGGTGATCCAAGCCAGCGGTTGCTCCATCGCCTCATCAGAGCTGTCGGTGACATCATGGTAGCCATACATGTTGCCGTAGAAGCCACCTTCCTTGACGTAGTTGATTCTGTTCTTCGGGTTCCAGTGGCCTTCCTGATCGGTGACGATCCAGGTGCCGTCCGGGTTGATGCAGACGCCGTTGGCGGCGCGGAAGCCGGCCGCGACGATCTCGGTGGTCGCGCCATCGGGGCTGACCCGGAGGAGGGTGCCGTGGTGGGGGACCACTGCCTTGAGGGCGTGGCGGGCCGACTTGGCGTAGTAGAAGTTTCCTTTTTCGTCGGTTTGCAGGCCCATCGCAAACTCGTGGAAGTGCTCGGTGACCTGGTGGTCGTTGTTGAAGGCTTCCACGTAATCGATTTCCTCGTCGCCATTCAGGTCGTGGAGGCGGGCGATCTGGTCGCGGCAGGTGACGTAGATGGTGTTGTCCACGATTTTGAGGCCGAGTGGTTGGAAGAGTCCGGTGCAGATGCGGCGCCATTTAAGTTCCTTGAGATCCCCGGTGACTCCATCGACCAGCCAGACGTCTCCGAGCCAGGTGCAGACGGCGGCGCGGTCCGGATTGTTTTGGAAGAAGTCGAATCCGCCGAGACGCATCCAGGAATTCCAGGGGTTGTCGCCTTTGTTCGGGATGGTGAGGGTGTCGTAGGCGAAGGGATCTTCGTCATTGCCGAGTTTCCCGACCGTGATGACTGGCTCGGGGTATTGGGCTGGGCCACCTTTGGTCAAGGCGGTGAGCGCGGCTGGTTCGGTGAGTGCCTTGGTGAGATCGGCGGCGTCCATTTTGGCGAAGCCGATCATGAGACGGGCGGGGGTGGCGGCGGCCGGGATGCGGAGGTAGATTCCGTCGTCCTTGCGTTCGATGCTGGCTCCCGGGGTTCCTTTGAGTGCGACGGCCAGACTTTCATCGGCAGGGGCAACGCGGCTGATGAGGTCGTGCTTGGATTTTGCAACATTCAAGGTGCGGGTGAAGATGCCTTGATCTGCGCCGGGGAGCAGGCCGGGGAGTTCGAGGATCTGTGTCGTGCCGACTCGGTAGTGAATGATCGTTTGTTGTCCGTGACGGTAGCGGCCGAGGTAGCGGACCCAGTCTTGGGGGAGGGGGCCGTAGCGGCGACCGTCACGGCCGACGACACGCTCGTCTTCCCAAGATTGTTTTGTGGGGTGCTCCCATGCGGGCGCGTCGGGATTGATGAACAAGGGCTCGCCGGCGATGCTGGTGTGGCTGTTGTGGGAGCCGTCGAAGGCGATGCCTCTCCAGTCCAAAAAGTCTCCCGAGTAGGCGGTGGCGACGCGCATCGTGTCCTCGTCATAGAGCATCCAGGCCTTGCCTTTGGAAACGCCACCTT
>JAPKDA010000215.1 GCA_028822695.1 Akkermansiaceae bacterium | reverse complement strand
AGAGGTTCGATTCCTCTCGGGAGCGCGTTTTTGGGGTTTTATGGGGGGTTCCGGGGCTTGCGGTGGAGGGGGAAGGCGGGTAGGGTCCGCGGCCTTGGCGATGAGCAAAAAAGACGTTTACCTCTATGATACGACTCTGCGTGATGGAACGCAGGGTGAGGGCTTCCAGTTATCCGGCTTGGATAAGCTGCGAATTGCTCAGCGTTTGGACGAGTTTGGCGCTGATTATATTGAGGGCGGCTGGCCGGGGTCGAACCCGAAGGATGTGGAGTTTTTCCAGGAGGCTCAGAAGCTGAATCTGAAGCACGCGAAGATCGCGGCCTTTGGCTCGACGCGGCGGGCTGACCTGAAGGTGGAGGATGATCCGCAGGTGAAGATGCTGCTCGATGCAGGGACACCGGTGATCACGATTTTTGGCAAGAGCTGGAAGCTGCATGTTACCGAGGTAATCCGGACGACGCCGGAGGAAAATTTTAAGATGATCCGCGATACGGTGGCCTACTTGAAGGCGGCCGGTCGGGAGGTGATCTATGATGCGGAGCACTTTTTTGATGGTTATAAGGATGATGCGGAACATGCGATCCTGACCTTGAAGGCTGCGGCGGAAGGTGGGGCGGAGTCGCTGATTCTTTGTGATACGAATGGTGGGACGCTTCCTGCGGAGATTAAGGAGATCTGTTTGGCGGTGAAGGCAGCGATCCCGGAAACGCCGTTTGGTATCCATACCCACAACGATTGTGAACTGGGTGTGGCGAATGCGATCGCCGCGGTGGAGGTCGGGGCGATGCAGGTGCAGGGGACGATCAATGGTTACGGTGAGCGCACCGGCAACTGCAACATGACCTCGTTGATCCCGATCCTGCAGCTGAAGATGGGAATCAAGGTGGTGGACGATCTGACGAAGATGCGTGAATTGTCGTTCTTCGTGGACGACGTCGCGAACAATCCGCATTTCCCGCGGGCTGCCTTCATCGGGCGGACGGCATTTTCCCACAAGGGAGGAATGCACGTGAACGCGGTGCAGAAGGTGGCGCACAGCTACGAACACATCCGGCCCGAAGAGGTTGGGAACGAGCAGTTCATTTTGGTGAGCGAGCTGTCGGGGCAGTCGAACATTCTCATGAAGGCCGAGGAGATCGGATTGCCGCTGGCGAAAGGCAGCGATGAGGCGAAGGCCGTGCTGAGCAAGGTCAAGGCCATGGAAAAGGAGGGCTATTCCTTTGAGGCGGCCAGTGGATCGTTGGAGCTCTTGATTCGGCGGGAGACGGAGACGAAGTACGAGAAAGCCTGGAAGCTGAATGAGTACCATTGCAGTTTCCGCCAGTATCGCGATGGGCATTCGCCGGTCTGTGAGGCGACGGTGAAACTGGAGGTGGACGGGCAGTCCGAATACACGGCGGCGGAGGGTTCCGGCGTGGTGAATGCGTTGGACAAGGCGCTGCGAAAGGCTCTGGTTCCGTTCTTTCCGGAGATCGAGGGCGTGACCCTGATCGACTACAAGGTGCGGATTGTTGATGGCCATGCGGCCACGGCGGCGAAGACGCGGGTGTTGGTCGTGCATACCGATGGTGAGCGCAACTGGAGTACGGTTGGTGTTTCGGACAGCATCATCGAGGCGAGCTGGATCGCGCTGACGGACGGGATTGATTTGTTCATGCAGCGGAGGAAGGGGTAGGAAATATAAGAATTAAGGTCTAAAATTTAAGATTGGGGAGGAGGCTGAAAAAGATGCCGGTCTTGAAGGCCGGCGCTCTGGGTGGGCAAAAAAAGACCGTCGGGGTTGCCGACGGTCTTGGAAATTGTTGTTAAGATAGATCGCGAGGCGATTTAGGCAACGAGGAGGAGGTCGTCCTTCTTGTCGTCATCGTGTTCGTGGTCCTCGTCGTCGCCGTCCTTTTTCTTGTTGTGCTTGTCACACTTCTTGCAGGCGAGGAGAGCTTCGTCTTTGTCGGCGTCTTCAGCTTTCTTCTTCGTGCACTTCT
>JAPKDA010000214.1 GCA_028822695.1 Akkermansiaceae bacterium | reverse complement strand
GTCGCCATCTAAACCCCCGGCGATAGCCGCTCTTCCCCCCCCGCTCCCATTCCTGTCAATTCGCGTCCATTCGTGGTCCAAATCCCTCTTCTCCAGGCTCCGACTTCAAAATTTCGAACTCATCAATCGTAAATCATCAATCTTCGACCTCCGACTCCCTACCTCATCCCCAACGCCCTCCTTACCTCCTCCCGTGTAAACCGCTTCGTCAACATCGACGCCAAAAACTTATCCGTCTTCCCCAACTTCACCACCGCACTCACCCGCTCCGGCCGCTCCAATCGTGAGAACACCGCCCACTTGATCTTCTCCCGCTCCACCTCCTTCTCGCCATATCCTCCCGGCTTGTTGCTCGACCAAAACCGCACCCATTCCTTCCCACCCTTCTTCCGGGTCCCCAGATACACCACCAAATGCCCAAACTCCTTCTGTCCGATTTCCTCCGTCCAAAAAATCTTCATAAAATCCCCCGCCCGCGCCTCTCCCCAGTCCTCGAAACTCCGCCCCATCTTCGTGTCATGCAACAGCTTCGCCGCCCCCGGGCCATTCGCATTCCAGCGACCCCAAACACCCTCCCCATCCGGTTGCTCCTCCGTGATCCGCAATCGCTCCGCCACCTTCCCGCTCACCTGAAAACGCTCCTTCCGCTGAATCCGATCCAGCGTCTTCAACAACACCACATAAGTCCCACTCGAACAAAAACTCGGCGTCGCCCTCTCCGCATCCACCACAATCCGCCCCTCCACCGGCTGCACCGAACGCTGCAGCGCATCCAACGAACGCTTCGCCTTATTCTCCACCGAATACCCCCCGCCCTTCGGCATCTCCCGAACCACCTCCAGGATCACTGCATTCGGATGCTCCGCCAAGAGTTCCCCTCCGGGCACCAGCAACAACACGGCCCCCGCCACCCCTTTGAAACACCCGGACATAGCCTAAAACCTACACCCCCCTCCCCTCCTTCGCAACGGTAGAGGGATCAACCCCGTGCAGATCGTCCTTCTCCTTCCAAAGCCCCTGCCCCACGCTTAAAAAATACCAGTCTAGCTCCTCCCCCCATGAAATCCATTCCCCTCCTTTTCGTCAGCCTGACATCCCTCCAATATAGGACTCGCCAATGCCTGGCTTTAAGTCGAACTCGATGGAAATGACTTCACCACCGGCATCATCGAATTAAAAAATTTCGGCCCAGTCACCATCCCTCTTCATCTACTTCAACGGCGATTCCCCAGGTGGCGCGAATCACATCAACCTCTCCAGCCTTGGAGGCATCTTCGCCACACCGCTCACCAGTCCCGCCTTCGCCATCGGTCTTTACATCGACAACAACTTCGGATCCGGATCCAGCCTTGCCGACTTCCTTCAGTGGAGCCTGAGCGGAGTGCACAACACCAATGCCGCAACCCGCTCCGCAACCCCGCAAGTCGGTGGTGTCTGGTCAAACTCATCCTCCTGGATCGTCACCAGCCCTCAAACCGATATAATCACCCTCACCCACACCAGCGCAGGCGTCCTCCACGGCCCCAACGACTACCTCCGCCTCCCCGACTTCCAAATCACCAGCGTCGCCTACAACCCCACCACCGACGAAGTCGCCCTCGACTACCCCGACGTCAACAACCTCACCGTCAACGTCCAGAAGGCGACCGACATTTCCACCAACTCCTGGTCCACCCTCTTCGGCACCCCCGACCCCGACACCGGCATCAGTGGCGAGACCGACCTCTCCGCCTACTACCACCTCGAACCCCTCACTCCCTAACACAGTGCCAGCCTCCGCCCGGCAAAAGGCCCCCCGGACCTCCGCTCCGGACAATCTGCCAGCACGCACCCTTCCACCCTTTTGGACTGCGGTGGCAGAAGCCCGGCGGGGTGGCGACACCGCTTTCGCGCGGCCCTCCCGCCCATTCTCTCCCCATCCGGCTTCGCCCAAAGCGCAGTCTCCGCTCCTTCATGTCTTTGCCCCCGCTCCCCACCATTCCTCCTTCCCCCAAAA
>JAPKDA010000213.1 GCA_028822695.1 Akkermansiaceae bacterium | reverse complement strand
TTCCGGCTCTAAACCGCCCTCATCGTCATCATCCACCACCTCCAGACGGACCACCTCTTCCCCCTCGTCTCTCTTCTCCACCGCCCCCATCGCCACCTCGGCCTGTAATCGGGTCAAACGCTGCTCCGCATCCCGCAGCGCATCATCCAATTCCTTCTCCAAACTCTGCCGCTTCTCAATATCCCCCAGTTTACTGCGCATCCCGTAGAGTTCCTTCCGCAAAACTCCTGAAGCATCCTCCACCTGCTTCCGCTCCCGCCTGGCATCCAACAGCTGCAGCTCCAAGGCCGCCACCCGCTCTGTCATCCCCCCTTCCTTTCCTTTCTTGGCCTTTAACTCTTCACTCAACTCCTCCGTTTTCTCTAAAGCACCCTGCCGCTTCTTCATCTTCGACAAAACTTCGTCCCGCTCCCCGCGCAACTCCTGCGACTCCTTCCGCATCACTTCGATCTCAGCCCGGAGCACCGCCACCTCTTCCTCCAACTCCGGCGAATTGATCACCACCGTCCCCTCCTCACCAGACTCCACCTGCTCACGCAACTCCCGAAACCGATCCCGCTCTTGCTCCACCTCCAGCTCCGCATCCTTCGCACGGTCCACCTCTACAGACATCCGCTCCCTCAGCTGCACCAATCCCTGCGTCGACCGTGCCCACACCAAACGCCCCAGCAGCACCCCCACCCCCACCGCCAAAGCCACCAACACCAGGTTGAACAAACCCAGATTGATCAGAAAATATTTCAGTGCTTCCCTGTCCTGCATTCCCTTGCGTCTCGTGATTCCAATCAGTCTATCTCAGCAGGAACTCCACCTGCCCGTCCTTGGCTCCATCCAGCGTGGCGTCAAACACCGCCTTTACAAGCTGCGACTCACCAACCCCGTAATCCCCCAAAAGCGTCACGACCGCCTCCATTCGCTCAGCCACCTGATCGCCCTCCGCCGCCGCACCCAATCCCACCACAAAACGGATCTTTCCGCCCGCCTCCAACATCACCCCGGCCGCGGAGGAAACCACCTCCAGGACATCATCGTCCATCGCCACCGATCCCTTCGAAAACTCAAAACTCAACGCCTCCAATTCCTTCCTCAACCGTGCCACCTCCACCGGGTCCCGCAACACCTCCGGCACATGACCCGCGAAGTGATAAACCGACGACCGCAGCTCAAGCTCCTCCCTCACCCGCTCCTTCGGCACGACCGCAACCGCCTGCGCCAACCAATCCTTCCGCATCTCCCGGGTTGCTTCCCCACTCAAGGTCAACTGACCGTGATGAAGCAGCACCTTGCGATTACCCGCCTCACGAAAATACCCACCAAGAAATCGATCCCACCCCGATGCCTCCGCCGGCTCCTCCACCTCCGCAGCGCGTGCCAACTCCGCATCCCAGCCCTCCAATCGCGCCGACTCATCCACAACCCCGATCACAAAATCCTTCGGCACCAATCCCCGCGCCTGCCACGCCCCCTTCTCCCGCCCCAACTCCACCCACCCACGAACCAGCAACCCATTCCCACCCGGCGCCAAACGCAGCCCATCCATCTTCTCAATCTTCTCCCCCAACTCGTTCCGCTTCTCCACCGACACCACCGCCCCACCGATCGTCGCATCCATCCACTGTAAACTCACCACCGGCTCCTCCACCCCACCTGCGATCAAAGCAACCCGAACTTCTTCCACCAAGCGCTCCTGCAGCACTTCCGCGAAGTAATGCTTCTGAAAGTACGCCATCGACGGCACCAAAAGCAGCGCAGCCAATATTATGAGTCCCTTCACGCCCCAAACTCTCCAACGGCACCCACCCCCAACAAGATCAAAATCACCCTTTCTCGCCCAAACATGGCGTGACCGTCCCGGTTGCAGGCCTTCCTCCCGTATGCTGACCGTCTCCGTCACCATCCCCCTTGGAACCCCGGGCGCCCCGCCCGCCCCAAAGCCCATCAACTCCCCATTCCATATTCAGCGTTCCCCTCCACCACCACGAGCCCCGGTCTTACTCCATCACCCATCCCCTCTC
>JAPKDA010000212.1 GCA_028822695.1 Akkermansiaceae bacterium | reverse complement strand
GGGGCCGGGGCCGAGTACGGTGCCGAGCCGGATTTTGCGGGCGCTGTCTGCGCCGACGCTGGGGCATTTGGACCCGCAATATATCGAGATCATGGACGAGACCTGCGAGATGCTGCGGGAAGTCTTCCAGACGAAGAACAAGCTGACCTTTCGCGGTGTCCGCGACAGGGATGGCGGGGATGGAGGCGATTGCCAGCAACCTCATCGAACGCGGGGACGAGGCGATTGTTTGTGTGAACGGGGTGTTCGGGATTCGGATGAAGGATGTGATCGAGCGCTGTGGTGCGACGGTGCATTCGGTTGAGGCGCCGTGGGGGGAGATCATCAGTGATGAGGCGGTGGCGGAGGCGGTTCTGGAGACCGGGGCGACGGTGGTGGCGAGCGGAAATATTGGGTGTTTGACGCAGATGCAGATGCATTTGCGGCGCTTGGGATCAGGGGTGGAGGTGCGGCATACGATTCAGATTTTGAGGGATGCGTATGGGGAGTGAATCGTGAGTCTTGTTCCTCCCATTGGAACGCCAAGGACCCGTCTCATGAGGTTTCAAATACTGATCATCACCTTGCTCGCTCCCTTCCCGGGGGGCTAACGGCGGGAGAGGGGGCGGGAATGTCAGTCAGGCCGCTGGAGCGGAAATTTCGGAATAGCAAGCTGAGGCCCGCAGAGTAGGGTGCGGTCAGTATTCGCTTCGATGCTCGATGCCCTTGCCGACTCCCGTCAGTGTTACCACGAAAATTTGTGCACCATCGTGTGGGAATAGGTCTCTCCTGGCTTGAGGATGCTGGACGGGAAGTCCGGCTGGTTTGGCGAATCGGGATAGACTTGTGTTTCAAGGCAGCATGCCGAGCGGAAGGGGTATTTCTCGCCGTTTTTTCCGGTCGCGGTGCCGTCGAGGAAGTTGCCGCCGTAGAACTGGATACCGGGTTGGTCAGTGGAGATGTCCATGGTGCGGCCGGTCTTCGGGTCGTGGAGGGTGGCGGCGTGGCGGAGGCCATCCTTTTTGGTGAGCACCCAGCAGTGATCGTAGCCTCCGCCGAGGGTGAGGGCTTCGTTCTCGACTCCGACGCGGTCGCCGATGGCGGTAGGTTTGGTGAAGTCAAACGGCGTGCCTGTGACCGGATCGAGTTTTCCGGTAGGGATCAGGCCGGCGTCTGTGGGGAGGTAGTGGTCGGCGTCGAGGGTGAGGACGTGATCGTTGATGGAAGACATCTGATCGTTGCTGAGATTCCAGTAGCTATGATGGACGATGTTGAGCGGGGTGGATTTTCCAGTGACGGTGGCTTTCGCTTCCCAGATCAGTTCATTGTCATCGGTGAGAATGTAGGTGACCACCGCGGTGAGTTCGCCGGGGTAGCCTTCTTCGCCGTCTTTGGAAACATAGGTGAGTTCGACGCCGTTGCTGCCGTCTTTGGAGATTGTCTTACCTGACCAGAGGACCTTGTCGAATCCCTTGAGTCCGCCGTGGAGGGCGCAGGGGATGCCGCCGGGATCGTTGTTGGTGGCGAGGGAGTAGCCTTCGCCGTTGAGCGAGAACTTTCCGTGAGCGATTCGGTTGCCGTAACGCCCGACGGTAGAGCCAAAGTAGGAGGTGTTGGTGAGCCAGCCTTCGAGGCTATCGTAGCCGTGAGTGACGTCAGCGGTCTTGCCGTCCTTATCGGGGACTTCGAGACCGACGAGAATGGCCCCGTATTCGGTGACCTTGGCTGACATGCCGTTCTTGTTGGTCAGCGTGTAGATGGCGACATCGCTGCCATCGGGGAGCTTTCCGTAGCTTTCTTCGCTGATGGAATTTTTGGAGGCGGGTGCGGATGGTTCCTTGGTGCAGGCGCCGAGGGCGAGGATGGGAAGGAGGAAGATTGCTGATTTCATGGACGGTGTTAGTGTGTGATGCGTTAGCCTTCGAGGAAAAGACTCAAATTGTCGTCAGGGCTGTAAATGTTGTAGAATCCTCCATCTGGGGCGCTGGTTCGACCCGGAGGCTGTTTAGAAGAGGAGAAGGTTACGCCAACTTCTGG
>JAPKDA010000211.1 GCA_028822695.1 Akkermansiaceae bacterium | reverse complement strand
GTCGGACCCAGCCTCACAGGCAATGCGGTGTATTTCACGTATTATACTGGGTCAGGTTTTCCGAATATGTTGACGTGTCAAAACTGTGAAAATAGAATAGTCGGTAAGGGTATGCGTAATGATCCTGACCGCCCTGACACAGAGGCGACGGCCACGTAATTCAACGACCACACCCATGAGCACCGCATCGAAGCCGTTTGAGACTGGCATCTTGATCTCAACCCTTCTTGGCACTGGCCACTCGGTCACTGCCGAAATCGCCATCGATTCCCCTACCCCCACCTTCGCAAAAGAGGCTGGCGGTGGCTCGGCGCTGAGCTCTGGCGCGGGAGCATGCACCACCAGCGTGGACGTCCAGTAGATGACGAATTTTGAAATGAGGCTTCTGCAATGAACGAAGGGAAACAGAGCGGGCCAGAAGCGGGTGGTGGCGGACAAGCGCTCCCAGCGGGGACGTGCTTGGAAGAATTCGTGATCAAGCGAGTCCTCGGCACCGGAGGGTTTGGGATTACCTACCTTGCAGAGGATACGAGCTTGGGCCGTGAGGTGGTGATTAAAGAAAACCTTCCTGTCCAGTTTGCCTGGCGGGAGCCTGCGACCGGGACGGTCCGGCCGCGCGACACCACCGGCGGCGATGTGGAGGATTTCCAGTGGTCGCTTCGAAATTTTCTCCAGGAGGCGGAGACCCTTGCCTCCTTGGATCACCCGGGGATCGTGCGAGTCCTGCGCAAATTCGAGGCAAATGGCACGGCCTACTTTGTGATGCCCTTTGTCGAGGGGGTGACTCTCGACGCCTTGATCGAGACACGGAAGGCAAAGAACCAACCCTTCAGCGAAGAGGAGGTCCGGGGTTTCCTGCTCTATATGCTGGCCAGCTTGGGCTACCTGCACGAGCGAGGAATCTACCACCGGGACATCAAGCCCGGGAACGTCCTGGTGACCATGGAAGGAGAGCCGATCCTGATCGACTTCGGCTCGGCGCGGCAGCGCCTGAGCGAGCGCTCCATGACCGTCATCGAGAGCGCTGGCTACACGCCCTTTGAGCAACTGCAGAGCCGGGGCAACGTGGGCCCGTGGAGCGATCTCTATGCGCTGGGAGCGACCTTGGTCAAAGCCATTACCTTTGATACACCACCGAAGGCCGCCGACCGGATGATGGGAGATCCCTGGAAGGGTCTGGCATCAAATCCGGAGTGGATGTCATTGTACTCAGCGGGCACCTTGGCGTCCATTGATCGGTCGATGGCGGTGGATCCTGCAGACCGTTGGCAAAGTGCGGAGAACTGGTCGACGGCTCTGAGCCATCAGCAGAGCGAGCGCGCGTCGACCGGAGCCTTGCCTCCTCCGCTGACGAGTCCAATCACCCGGGATCGCCCGATAGACGCTGGAGAGCACCAAAGCGCCCAAACTTCCCATGCCGCAACAGCTCGTGGCCCTGCCGTCACTGCGGACGCGGGAGTGACTAGCGGTGGAAAGCGGAAACAAAATTCGAGGGGCGGCCGGAAGTGGGCCTTGGTAGTGGCGTCCGTTCTGGCGCTTGCCGTGCTTGTCGGAGTCGTGCAATGGGCAGGTGGGCCTTCGCAGGACGAAATCGCGAGCCAACCCTCCAAGTGGAGACAGCGGGCGGTCCGTGGAGACTCCCTTGCTCAGGCTCTGCTTGGAGACGCCATGATCAGTGGCCACCATGTCAAACGGGGAATTGAAATCAATCCTGAAGAGGGGTTGGAGTGGATTGAGCGTTCAGCCCATCAAAATGACCCCTTGGGCAATTTCCGAATGGGGCTCCTGATGATGGAGGGGCGATTGCTTCCCAAGAATGAGGAAGAGGCCCGCTCCTATTTTAGAAAGGCCAAAGATGGCGGTTTTTTTCGGGACGCGGAGTCTGGATGGCCCGCCTGGTGGGCTCTCATAGGCACAGCTTATGATCGCGGATTCGGGGTAGATCAGAATTCCGAACTAGCCTACAAATGGTATCGGAAGGCCGCGGAGCTGGGGGATTCGACAGCGATGACCAACTTGGGAT
>JAPKDA010000096.1 GCA_028822695.1 Akkermansiaceae bacterium | reverse complement strand
ACCGCAGTCGCGCGGAACCCCCGCGCCATCTCCCACAACCCGCCTCCCCCAAAGCCTCCTCGGGACGCCGGCTTCCAACTTCACTCTCCCCATGCCTCACCCCTCTGGTCTCCGGGTTCTGGCGTCCACCGCGAAGCGGCTCAAAACCGCCCCACCGCCAACTTCCCCACATCCACACTCGCTTCGTCCCCCACCACCATCTCCGCCACCAACTTCCCCGTCACCGGCCCCAGACTCAGCCCCATCATGGAGTGCCCCGTCGCCACGATGACATTCTCCCTCCCCGGAACCTTCCCCAAATACGGCAGCCCATCCGGCGAACACGGCCGCAACCCAGCCCATGGCTTCACTCCCACAAAATCCTCCTGCTTGAACTGCGGAAACACCCGGCACGCCGATTTCACAATCCCCAAAACCCTCCGCGGAGAGACCTTTAGTGAGTTCCCTCCAATCTCCATCGTCCCCGCAAAACGCACCTGACTCCCCATCGGGGTCATCGTCACCTTCGCCTCTCCCAGAATCGAACACAGCCGCGGCAATTGCGCCGGCGCCTTCATGGTGAGCGAATAGCCCTTCCCCGCCTGCATCGGCAATCGCAAACCCACCGACCGCGCCACCTCCGGCGTCCACGCTCCCCCCGCCAACACAATCTCCCTCCCCTTCACCTTCTCTCCACTCCTCAACACCACCCCACCATCCTCCACCCCGGCGACCTCGCAACCAAAACGCAACTCACCACCCTCCCCCAAAATCCTCTTCCGCAACTCCGCCAAAAACCGCCGCGGATCCAGATGGCAATCCTGCCCATGCCAAATCCCACCTGCCGCCTTCATCTCAATCTCCGGATCCAACTCCTTCAACCGCTCCCCATCACAAACCTCCGCCACCAAGCCCAGGCCCCTCGCCCTTTCCGCCATCTTCCCTTCCTCCTCCAACATCTTCTCCGTCTCGCACAGCATTAACAAGCCCCGCTTCTGCAGCCCGAAACTCCCCTCCTCCTCCAACTCTCCAAACAATCGCCGACTCTCCAAATTCAAATCACGCAACAAGGTCGCCGAGGATCGCACATGCTTCTCCGTCGCGTTCCGCAAAAACAACCAACCCCATCGCGCCAACTCCAAACTCAAGCGCGGCCGCACCCAGAAAGGACTCTCCGCATCAAACAACCACCGCAATCCCTGCGTCACCACCCCCGGAGCTGCCAAAGGCACAAAGTGACTCGGCACCACCATCCCCGCATTCCCCGTCGAACAACTGTCTCCGCCCTCCACATCCCGCTCCAACACCAACACCTCCCGACCAGCACGTAACAGGGAGTAGGCCGAACAGAGCCCAATCACCCCTCCGCCTACCACCAACACCCGGTCCTTTTCGCTGCTCACGCCTCAATCCTATGCCCCTCCTCTTCCTCCCCCGCAAGCCCCCAATCCCCCCCATGCCCTTACCCCCAGCCCCCACTCCCCTTTCCGCCAACCCAAAACCCGTCTCCCCCTTTGACCGTGGCATGATCCGTCCCGGTCACGATCAAATCCCTCCGGCGCAGCCGCACTTCCCTCCGCCTCTCCTCCTAGTCGTAGTTCCCCCCCTCTCCCCAATCAGAATAATCAGCGGTCAATTTCTCCAGTCCCTCTCCTCTTCCTTCGACATTGAACATTCCTTTCCCCTCAACTTTAGTTTCCCGTTCTTCCCCATTGGCAATCGCCTCACGCTGCGTATCCTCCCGCTATGGACACCCTCTGGAGCCTCCTCTCCGAACCCTTCGTTTGGGGCCTCGGCCTTGGCCTTCTCCTCACCGCCTTCGTCTGGAAATCCGGCCTCACTGCCAGAAAAACCCAGCAGCGTGAGCTCAAACGCCTCCAAAACGAAGGCCGCGAACTTCAAGGTCACCTCAATACCCAACTCCGGATCAACGCCTCCGGCAACGAGAGCCTCGAGAAGGACCTCAAGGATCTGCGCGAACAAAACGAGAACCTCCGCGTCAACATCGCCTCCCTCCAAAACAAACCAGGCCGCACCGAAGCCCGCCAACTCCAGATCACCGAGAACGCCGTCCGCATCATGCGCGAACAAGCCCCTGGCTTCGCCCCCGCTTGGGAACAAGCCCTCCAACGCGCCGAGTCCGATCACGAAGCCGGCGAAGGCGGCCTCAAAAAACTCATGCGCAAAGTCATCCCCGGCATCAGCAGCGGCAACCACTCCCCGCCGCCAGCCGAGGAAACCGAGAAAGCCAACGAGGATTGATCCCCAGTAATTTCGAAAGCGGATCCTCCCCGGATTCCTCGGGCGACAATCGTCCAATATCCAATCGGGCGGCACGAAAAGAGGCCAGCCCTTCACAGGACTGACCTCCGATTGATCTCAAACAAGGGGCAAAATTACTCCGCAGGACACGAGCTACACGTTCCTGCTGCACATCCCGGACAACCGCCGGTGGTGGAACAGGAAGAAAGAGCAAACAGGCCCACTGCAGATACGGTAATTAGAAGTAATTTAATCATAGCATCTATAGGAGTCCCTTCCTCACCACTCTATTCCTAAATTCTCCACCTTCCCTTGTGGCTGCGGTATCCTGCCGCAAGCCGTTCCCGTGGCATCCCGCCGCCACTGTCCCGGTCGCCTCTAAACCCCTCCAGCGCAGCCGCAAGCCCCCCTCTTCAAATCAACGAAATCAGCGGTTAAATTCTCCCTCTCCGGGCCCCTGACAACTGATCACCAGCGCCCCGCGCTACTCCTCATCCACCCTCTCGTCCCGCTGATAAATCGGCAATTGCCGATACGGCACACTGAACGCCAACACCATCATCGACGTTCCATAGACTCTCCCCGCCTCCCGACTGTGCCAAGACCCGTCCTCCTGCTGCTTCGGCAGGTAGGAATCGTACATGTGATTCGCATAGGTCTCCCAATACTTCCCACCCAACTGGAACATCCCCTGCGCATTGTAGTAGTTCCCGTAAAATTCAAACTGGTTGTTCGCCAACTGCTGGTGATGCTTCAGCACAAAGTCACCCGCCTTGACCGTTGCCGGCTTCCCATGTTCCCCGCACAGCTCCAAACAAAGCAATCCCATCCCCGTCAGCGAATACTTGTGGCTATCCCGGTTCGAGTAACCAAAGCAGCCCTGCTTCTCATCGTAATGCCGGTAGAGATATTCCACCGCATCTGAGATCGCCTTGTCCGGCACCGCCGCTCCATTCAGCTTCGCTGAACGCAAAGCCATCAGCGCCCAACCACTGCAGGACGTATCGCTGTCGCGTGACCCCGGATGATACCTCCACCCTCCCCGGTGCTGCTCCGGCTTCTCCACATTCTGGGCACGCAAAATCAACTGCAAGGCCTTCGGCAACGTCTTCGCAATCTTCGCCTGCCGCTCCGGATCAACCATCCCCGACACCTCCGACAGAAACAAGGTGCTGATGTTGTGCGCATACATCGGCCCACTCCCCGCATGCCCCGCGACAAACAAACCCTCCCGATTCTGATGACTCACGATGAAGTCCACGCAGCGATTGATGTTCTCCGCATACGGACCCTCCGTCGCCATGTGCCCCTTCGACAAAAACGCCATCCCCACCAAAGCCGGAATCCCCGTCGAGTCCCCGTAGTTCTCCGGAAAACTCCCCTCCTTGTTCTGCACACTCGCCAAATACTGCAAGGCCCGCTCCACCGACGGATCCACCCTGTCCTTCCACTTGCTGAACACCGTCTCCGGCACCTCCTGCCCGACGGCAACGCCGAGCAAACAAACCGCCAATACCAATCCTACAATTTTTTGTACCATTATCGTTCTCCCTTCGCCATCTGCTCAAAATACTTCCGCACCAAACCCCGGTAATCCTCCGGAATCTCTGCACCTCCACCACCAGCCACGTCCGAACGCATCACGCCCTTCAGCTTCTCCCAATCCTTCGCACTCACCCCCAGCTTCGCCAACTCCGGCGGCACTCCGGGATCTCCCTGACCAGGCCTGGGCCCTTCCTCCGGCTCACTCCCTGGCTCTTGTCCGGGCTGCCCAGGCGGCTGACCCGGTTGTCCGGGCTGCTGACCTCGCTGCATGTTCTGCATCGCCTCGCTCGCCGCCTGCCCCAACGCCTCGGCCGCCGCCTGCGACGCTTGCGCAGCTTCGCCCGCCGACTCTGCATCCGCAGCCTGCGACGCCTTCTCAAAGGCCTCCGCCAACGCTCCCGGTGGCACCGGCAAACTCTGATTCCCCGGCTCCTGTTGCGCCGCTTCGTGCGCTTTCGCTTCAAAATCTGCCGCCGCTTTCTCTAAGGCATCCGCCGCCTTACCAATCGACTTCGACGCCTCTCCATGCTGCTGCGCCGCGGCCTGCGCCTTCCCCTGCTCCCCCGCCTGCGCCGCCATCTCCGCCTGACGCTCTCCGTTCTGAGCATTCCCCACCGCTTCACCCATCGGTCCGGAGCGCCCATCCACCTGCGGTAAATCTTCAATCGCCTCTGCCAACTCCGCTGCCTCTTCCGCCTGCATCTCCTGCAAGGCCTGCAAAGCCTCCTCCACATTACCTCCCGCCAAAGCTTCCAACGCCTCTGCGACCTGACCCTGACGCTCCGCCAACTCAGCCAACTCCGGACTCTCCCCATCCCCTTCCCCGCTCTGTTCACCAGCCTGCTCTCCGCTCTGTTCACCGGATTGCTCCCCTGATTGTTCACCACTCTGCTCGCCCGACTGTTCCCCCGCTTCCTCTCCGCTTTGCTCACCAGATTGCTCCCCACTTTCTTCTCCAGACTGCTCCCCACTCTGCTCTCCCGATTCCTCTCCCTCCGACTTCTGACCTCCGTCCTCCGACATCTTCTCCTCCCCGCTCTCCGGGCCCCCTCCCTTCGCCAGTTCTTCCAACATCTCCGCCGCCTCCTGCGCCGCCGCCGCCGCCGCCTCCGGCTCCCCGTTCTGCAAAGCACCCAAGGCTTCTTCCGCATCACTCACCGCCTCCGGCAACAAATCCGCCCGAGCCTCACCCTTCTGACGCGACTCCGCCGCCTGCTCCTTCGCCTCCTGCACGATTTGCTCCTGCGCCTGCTCCAACTGCTCCCGAATCGCTTCCGCCACCGCCTCCTCAGCCTCTGCACCTTCCGGCGTCTCTCCCGCTTGTTTCTGACTGTCTTGATTCTTTGCCGCCTCCGACAAGGCCGCCTGCTGCTCACTCAAATCCCGCGCCTCCTCCGACAACTCCCGCGCCTGCTCCGCCTGCCGTTCCAAGGCCTCCGCCTTTGCCTCAGGATTCTGCTGTATCTGCTGCCGCAAAGCATTCTCCACCTGCGACTGCTCCTGACGAAGCTGCTGATCCGCTTTTGATTCTTCTCCGTTCTGCTCAACCCGCTCCTCCGCCTCCCGCGCGATCTGTTCCTCCTTCTGCGCCAACTCCGCCAACTTCGCCAACTGCTGAACCCGCTGTTCATCCTGCTGCACCTCTTCCCGAATCTCCTGTAACTTCTCGATCGCCTCTTCCGCTGCCAGCTTGGCCATGTCCACCTCCGCCTGCCGCGCTTCCCCCGTATCCTGCAAGGGCGTGTTCTCCGCATGCTCCTGCGCTTCCTTCACCTTCTCCATCGCTTCCAAGACATCCTTCACCTTCGCCGCCTGCACCCCGTTCTCCATCCGCTCCGCCAACTCTTCCAAATTCTCTTTCGCTTCCGCCAACTTCTCCTCCGCCTTCTTCATCTGCCCCTCCGTATACTTCTGCACGTCCTTCTTCTCCTCCTTCACCCGCGCCGCATCCAGGCGCGCCTTCGCTTCCCGCACATCCTGCTCAGCCTTCGCCAAACTCTCCCGCACATCACTCTGCTGGGCTCTCAACTCCTGACGCACCAGCGATTCCGCATTCCGATCAATCTTCACTGTCAACCACTCCGAGTATCCCATTCCCGGCCCCTCCAAATCCTCCGGCAGGGTGTCCCTCACCGCGATCCTCATCTTCACTTCCCGGGCATTCTTCCACCGGTCCACCAAACCACCCACGGAAACCATCCCCTCGCCGCGCCACAACGGCTTCCGCGAGGTTTGCACCCGATCCGGCATCACTTCCGGCAACGATTCCACCGCTTTCCCGTTGACCCGCAATTCAATCGACACTTCCGCCAAACCCACATCTTCCTCCACCTCATACTCCATCACAATCTGCTCGGTCGGCTTCACCCGCAACTCCCGCGGCATCGGCGTCAACAAGGTCACCACCGGCGGCTCGTCCTTCACCACCGTCACCGGAAAACGCAGTCCCTCAACCTCCCGGCCCAAACGATGTGTCAAGATCACCTGCCCCAGCCCCGAAGCCTCCGGTTCCATCGTCCAGGAAATCTCCACCCGACCACCACTCGCTCCCGGCGTCACGTTCACCGTCCCCGCCTCTTTCCCATCCAACAAAAATTTCCCACTCTCCACCGGAGTATTCGGTCGCCCCTCCAACACCACACTGGTCCCCGTCAAGGCCGTCACTCCACGACCCAAGGGACGCTTCGACGGCGACAAATCCGTGTAAACCGGAAAATCATACGCCGCCACCACCGACTCAAGAACCGGCGTCGGCCACACCCGCACCTGATACGGATCACTCTCCGCCCGACCTGAACGCATCCGATACCGAAAGCTCTCCGTCGCCGCTGACAGACGATACACAAACACACTCTTCCCCTCCGTCACCCCAACCACGCTCAAAGTCTCCTCCGTCACCGATCCGTCTTCCCGCTCCGTAAACATCGTCAGATGCTCCACCTTCTCATCGCTGAAACGAATCGTGATCTCCAACGCATCCCCCGCCAACAACTCCTGATCACCCGGCAAGATTTCAAAACGCCCCGCTCCCGCATTTCCCAAATCCGAATACGGTGCCACCGCCCGTGCCAACAAACGCCCGAACTCACTCGGCCACACCGCAAACAAAATCAAAAACACCGCCGCCAACCCTGCCGCCGGCCACAACCACTTCTTCGCCAGTCGCCCCTTCAACTCGATCCCCGGATCCAAATCCGCCACATCCACCTTCGCCGCATCCACCAACTCCGCCAACAAACTCTCCGAAACGCCACCCTCAGTTCCCGACAATTCCAAGGCCGAACTCACCCGCTCCTGAATCTCCGGATGCCGCGCCTCCAACCACCGCGCCACCTGCACCAGACTGATCCGCCGCGCCAATGGCTTGAGCAACCAAAACCACACCGCCGCCAAAACCACCACTACCAGCGCCACAAAAAGCCCCCACCGCGCCAACACCGGCAACGGAGCCAAAAAATAGTCCGCCGCCATCACCACCATCACCCCACCCAAAGCCACCGTCAGCACCCCCAACAGCCCCCGCATCAACTGCAATCTCCTTACCCGCCGCCGCAAGGCCTTCAGGCGCTTCGTGATCTCTTTCGGAGGTTTGCTTCCACTCATGGCTTCAAGTCCATTAATACGCAGCTCTTTCCCTCTTCTACTCACTTTTTTGCCCCTACCTCCACCTTACCCCTCAATCAAACCTCGCCATCCCGGACCTCGGCCCTGATCCAAAAAAAACTCACGCCCTCCGTAACCTTTCCGCGGCAGTCCCGATCCCCACAGTAAGCCCCCTCGTGGGGACGACACAAACCAAACACTACAATGAAAACACGCGTGAAAATGCTCCTCGGAACCTCCCAACGCGGCCTCACCCTCACCATGGCCCTCGGCTCGTCGAACACAGTCGCCTCCGCACAGAAAGCCCGCTTCTCCGAAATCGTCAGCCTGGGAGACAGCCTCTCCGATATCGGCCGCTTCTATGCCACCACCTCAACAGCAAATTCCCAGCAACCTTAACTTAGTGCTATTCTTGTCTTCCCCCGGGGACCAACCTTTCATTCTTGTCCCTTGTGGCGCTCCGTTGGGTGACCTAAGGATGTGTTCTCATGGATTCCTATTTTGAAAAGCTTGGGCGCACCGTCCTGGAACGGTGGCGGCAACAGAACTTCTCGCTCGAAGCGTTTCCGGAGCTTGCCCGGATCGCCATCGATGAAGCGCCGCCGTCTGAGAACGTGGATCTCGAGGAGATGGTTCACGAGTTCCTTGCCAACGACGAACAACCTTTTCAGAGCCAGTCCGGGTTCGGTCAGCCCGAGTTAGTGGCCTTTAATCATCCGCGTTTTTACATTCAGATCCTCTTCTGGATGGAGGGGACCACCGACATCCATCAACACGAATTCTCCGGCGCGTTCCATGTCCTGCAAGGATCCAGTATCCATACCGAATTCGACTTCCTGGGAGCCCGGTCGATCACTCCACATTTACGCATCGGCGACCTCCAGATGAAGCAGATTGAACTGCTTGAAACCGGACGCACCGTCCCCATCACCTCCGGCCGGGAATGCATCCACTCCCTCTTCCACCTCGATACGCCCTCCGTCACGGTGGTGGTCCGCACCCATCACGATCCAGGAACCGGCCCGCAGTATAACTACCTCCCACCCCACATCGCAATCGACCCGGCTTATGCGGATGCCCTGACATTGCGTCGCAAGCAACTCCTCGACGTGCTCGAAACTGTCGACCATCCCGACTACGCAAAGTTCGTGGGTGAAATGGTGGAGAGCCTGGACTTCGAGCGGGGCTTCAACATGCTGCATCACACCATGAGCCGCCTTCAGGATCTCGACGAGTGGGAAGCCGTCCTTGCGACGTTTCAAATAAGACACGGTGAACTCGCCAAGGGAGTTCCCGACACTCTGGCCGAATGCCTTCGCCGGGATTCCATCGCCCAGATGCGCTACCACATCGACGATCCAGACCATCGATTTTTCCTCGCCCTGCTCATGAACGTCCCCACTCGCAAAGACATCCACGCTCTCATCAGCGAGCGATTTCCGGATCAATCACCGATCGAGACGATCCTTAGCTGGGCAGAAGAACTGATTGAGCCCACCGATTTCGGCCTCACTCTTCTCGATGCCGCCTTTCCTGAAACCCTCAACGTGGCCATCGAGGCACAGTCCAATTTACTCATCGTCGCGCTTAAATATGCGCTGAAGGAGGGCTCGGAAAGCAAGCCATTAACAGCAGAGCTCTCCGTGATCCACGCCGCCCTAACCGCCTCCTGCCTTCGGCCCCTGTTTTCGGAGAAGCATTGAATCAACCCCCTTTCTCCCCTTTCCATCCCCTTCAAACTCGCCTCCCCAAAAGTAAATTTCTAGCAGCCGAGATCTACTTTTTCTCGGAGCTAAGGGGGAATGGCGATAGCCTAGGCGTTACGTGGTCAGTTTACCAAACATGCCTAGATCTTCACCTGAGCGAAGTTCTCGTATCGCCGCATCAATCCCACGAACTGCTCCCGTTCCTCGCGTTTGAACACAAACTCACGCCCCACCACCCGCGACACGCAGTGGTAATTCGCCGGCTTCCCCTTCAAAGAGGCCAACAATTCTACACCTTCCGGGCTCATCGCCTCCAAATCCTCCTCCACCAGCCCCTCCCGATGCCAGGGAGCTATGTCTCTCGGCTTGGCCATACACGAGAACCACTCAAAAGAACACCTTTTCATCAAGGTCCGTTTTGCGTTTACTGGCCTTACTATCCTCGTGAAGCTCGCGTTGCTCATTCAGCACGTTTTTTGGGCCTCCGTGGCATCGT
>JAPKDA010000095.1 GCA_028822695.1 Akkermansiaceae bacterium | reverse complement strand
GTCTCAACCTCCGAAGAACACGCCCAGCAGCTCGTCCTTCAAAACACATAGTCAGTGTCATTCAGGTCTCCGCCCCACGAGTGTGGATCAGCCGAGATTGAAGATTACGCCCCCGGAGGATCAGCCTCCGGGGGCTTCTTATTTCCTCCCCAAACCCAACTCCTTCCGGCAGTAAGCGATACTCCGCTCAATCTCACCCCGCTGGTAAACCCGCTTCGCTTCCCCCCGATCCTCCCCCGCCGGAGCCCTCCAAGCCTTCCGCTCTTTCCCCTTCTCGGCCAAAGCCAGAAAGTTCTGATACCCCGCCGGCTTCCCCGCCGGCCAAGCCTTCCAAAAGTCCTCCGACTTCACCTTCAACTCCCGATTGAATCCCGAGATCGTCTCAATCTGCACCGGCGCCTCCGGACAAAGCTCCGCAAAGCGTTTGAAGAACGGCTTCCAATCGAGATCGCCCTCGCCCATCGCCGTCCACTGCACGGTCACCCCATTCTCACTCTCCCACAACGCCCCGTCCCGCAAACTAGTCGTCAGCACATACTTGCCCACATTCTCCAATGCCTGCAACGGATCCTCCATCGTCCACAAGGCATTGCCGGAATCAAAGTTCACTCCAATGAACTCCGGACCCGCCGCCTCAACCAACTTCTTCAACTCCAAGCTGTGCATGTCCCCCGCATGATTCTCCATCGCCACCTTCACTCCACTGTCTTTGATCTCCGCCTCACAGGCCTTCATCACCTTGACCGTGTCCGCAATCCGCGCCGCGATTCCTCCGTCCGTCCGACGATCTTTCCCGGCACCGAGGACGACGCGGAATACCGGCGAGCCCAAACTCTTCGCCACCCGCAACCCAAGACGCAAATGCTCCTCCGCGGTCCCCCAGTCATTCTTAAACGACTTCGAACTCGGACAAATGCTCCACGACCCTAGATAGAGAGCGATACCCGCATCCGCGGCTCGCTTCTTCACATCCGCCAAGGTCTCATCCTTTAATTCACCCAGGGGCCCAAGGTCCGTGATGAACAAAGTATCCACCTTCAGCTTGACCGCGTAGTCGATCAACTCCGCCGCATTCCAACCCATCGCGTTGACCGCGTAGTTGTCATAGCCCAACGCCAAGCGTGACGCTTTCGCAGTCACTGCTCCAAGCGGCCCGGCCGCGATCCCGGCTCCCGCCGCCAACTGCATAAATCTCCTCCGCTGCATCATCAGGTAGCAAGGAGAGCGCGTTCAGAGCCCTGAACGCAAGCAAACACCATCAGGTCGTCCAACCTATCGACAGCCCCCGCCTCCTCCGTAACCACGAGAATGGCCACCTCTGTGGCCATAATTCGAACGCGAGTGGCCCCGATGGTGACCACCATGGCTATTGCCGTCGTTGAGCGCATAGCCAACCAACCCGGCAAACAAGGCTCCTGCTGCCACTCCCTCCGGAGTCACCACCTGCTGGGGATCCCCCTGGGAATCATACATCGTGGTACAACTCGTCGCAAAACAGGCCATTACCGCCACCGCAATCATCATGAGTGATTTTCTCATGCCCTTGAGACGAGATCCCCCCGCCATCTATTCAAAACTCCCTCCAACCCTTGAGGTTTTTCATCAGCAGCAGAGTGCTCCCTAAAATACTCCGAAATCCCTGAATTTCCAGCCAATTGAGGCATCTGAGCAGCCACTCCCCAAAACCCTAAATTCTTTAGGGCTCTTTCGCCGCCTGACAGGTCACACACAGCGAGGCCGACGGCTTCGCCAACAAACGCTCCTTGGGAATAACCTCTCCGCAAGAAGCACACCTCTCATAGGTCCCCTGCTCGATCCTCTCCAACGCATAGTCGATCTTCTCCAACAAGTTCACGTCATGACCAGCAATCTGGTCATCCACGAGCACATCGCCAAGACCCGCCGCACGCTCTTCCGGATCACGAAACTCGCGGTTCGATTCTCCGGCCTTCAAGCCTTCGTGCGCCTTGACCTCATCCACCATCTCCCGCCGCTGATCCAGTAGCAGCCCTTTGATTTTATCTAGCACGGTCTTTCTCATATTTACCTCCCTATCCAACGTAAACCTAACACGGCATCTCCTTTCACGCCAGTCTCCTCCTCTCCTTCACCCTGCGGATTTTGCGCAACTCTGGCTCCCCACCACGATTTCGATTGGCCCGTGCCTTGCCATCTGACAAAGTGCAGCTGCGGAATTTCCATCCTCCCGGCACGGGCAACTCATCCGGCCAACACCTTCTTCCACCATCGTGCCGTCCACCGATAAACTCCTCAACAAGGGCTTCTTCGCCCTCATGCTCACCCAGTTCTTCGGAGCTCTCAACGACAACCTCCTCAAAGGCGTCCTCTCTTTTGCCGTCGCCAGCGGTGGCATCTGGGCCAGCAAACTCGGCGAAGGTGGGCAAGCCTACGTCGGCCTCTGCCTCACCGTCCCCTTCATCCTCCTCTCCGGCATCGCCGGACAACTCGCCGACCGTAACAGCAAAAGTCGCATCACCACCCAGGTGAAGGTCGCCGAAATCGCCATCGCCGCCATCGGCTTCTACGGATTCCTCAGCGGCAACATCTGGGTCGCCCTCGGCGCCATGCTCCTCCTCGCCATCCAAAGCGCTTTCTTCGGTCCCGCAAAATACGGCATGATCCCCGAACTCATCGCCGACCGACACCTCAGCCAGGCCAACGGATCGATCAACATGTTCACCAACCTCGCCGCGATCGGCGGCACGGTCATCGCCGGATTCATCTACGGCTGGTACGATCCCAAACCTCCCATCGACGATCCCACCTCCGTCGTTTCCGCCGCCAAACTCTGGGCTCCCGGCACCGCCTTCCTCCTTGTCGCCGCACTCGGCCTCGCGGCCTCCACCCTCCTCCCCAAACTCTCCGCCGCTCGACCTTCCCTCAAAGTCAGCCTCAACATCCTCGGGCCCTACGTGAGCGCCCTGAAAGAGATGTCCCGCAGCTCCCTCCTCCTCGTCGCTCTCGCCTGGGCCTTCTTCTACATGGTTGGCATGATCTCCATCCTCATCCTCCCCGACTACCGCGATCTCCTCGACATCAGCCCGGAAAAAGCCTCCATGCTCATGGCCGTCCTCGGCGTCGCCATTGGTATCGGCAGCGTCTCCGCCGGCCTCATCTCCGGCAAACGCATCGAACCCCGCCTCATCCCGGTCGGCGCGGTTGGCATGACCGTCTTCTTCATCCTCCTCGGATCCACCCCCCTCAGCTTCGGCCTCGCCGCCGCCCTCCTCACCGGCGCAGGCATCTTTGCCGGACTCTACATCGTCCCCCTCCAGTCACTCCTCCAGCACCTCTCCCCCGCCGACGAACGCGGACGTTTCCTCGGAACCGCAAACGGACTCTCCTTCGTCTTCAGCACCACCGGATCCCTGCTGTTCCTCTTCCTCCGCAAAAGCCAGGGCATGCCCTCCAACCGCATCTTCCTCGTCACCGGCATCCTCTCCATCCTCGGCACCGGCATCCTCCTCTGGCGCCTGCGCAAACTCTTCAACGATCCCAAAGCCCGCGGCGATTCACACCCCGCTTGATCACAAGTCCCCACCCCGGGAACACGTGCACAACACCGCACACCTCTCCTTACTTCAAAAGGCATCTCTCTCAATCAGAGCAATCAGTGGGCAAAATTCTCCACTCTTCCAGTCTCGCACCCTTCAACGCCCCCACAAAAAAACCGCGCGCCGGACAAGTCCGGAACGCGGTTCTAAAGAGTCAATGTCTGGTGCCTTTAGACAACCATGTCCTTGAGATTCTTCAGAGGACGGATTTTGACGACGTTACGTGCTGGCTTAGCAGACACTTCCATCATCTCACCCGGCTTGAATGGGTTCGGGCGAGTCGCTGCCTTCGTAGCAGGCTTCCGCTGCACCACGATCTTGCAAAGTCCGGGAAGCGTGAACGCTCCTGGACCACGCTTGCTAATACCTTTTTTGATCTCGGCAGACAACGCTTCAAGCACACCACCGACGTCCTTGCGGGACAATCCGGTTGCTTCTGCGATGTTCTGGAGGATTTCCGTCTTCGTTGCTGGTTTCTTTGTAGCTGTGGCCATTTATTTGAATTGGTTATAGAGAGTTAGTTTTAACGACTCTGACAAAGAAGAAGGCACGTTTTTGAAGGCCTCCAGTCAAGCATTTCGCCTAAATATAGGCGAAAAATTGCAGTTTCGGTTACTTAAACAGTGTGAATATCTCTTCCGCGGTCAAATTTACCCCTCCTTCGCCCCTTCCGACCTCCAAAGTCGCGGCCAGCGTAGCCCGCTTCCGCTCCTGCAATTTAAGGATTTTTTCCTCCACCGTGTCCCTCGCGATGAGCTTGTAGGAGGTCACCACCCGCTCCTGACCAATCCGGTGAGCCCGATCCGTCGCCTGCGCTTCCACCGCCGGGTTCCACCACGGATCAACATGAATCACGGTGTCCGCCCCGGTCAAATTCAGACCAACCCCACCCGCCTTCAAGCTGATCAAGAACACCGGCACCGCCTCGTCCTCCTGAAAACGCCGCACCACATCCGCCCGGTTTTTCGTCGCACCATCCAAATAACAAAAGTTCCATCCCCGCTCACCCAACATCGGCACCAACACCTGCAACATCTGCACGAACTGGCTGAACACAAGAACCCGGTGCCCGCCCTCCACCGCTTCCGCAACAAGCTGCTCGATCCGCTCCAACTTCACCGACGCATCCTCCGCATCGATCCCCTCCGGATCCAACAATCGTAAATCACAACACGCCTGCCGCAAACGCAACAACGCCGTCAGCGCCATCATCCGCTTCCGCCCCCCTTCTGCATCCTCGATGCTCTCGCGACTCGTCGTCAACAAGGCCTCATACATCGCCCGCTGCTTCTTCGTCAGATCACAATAAACAACCTGCTCGATTTTCTCCGGCAAATCCTTCGCCACCTCCTGCTTCATCCGTCTCAACAACACCGGCTTCAACCGCAACGCCAAACGCTTCTGCACCGCCGCATCTTCATTCTCAATCGGCTTCGCAAACCGCTCCTCAAATTCCTTCCGTCCACCCAAGTAGCCCGGCGACACAAAGTTCATGATCGACCACAAATCGCGCACCGAGTTTTCCAACGGCGTCCCCGTCAGCGCAAAGCGATGCTCCGCCTTCAACTGAAACGCCGCCTTTGAAACCTGCGCCGTCGGATTCTTAATTTGCTGCGCTTCATCCAACACCACCACCTTGAACTCCCTCGCCTTCCACACCTTCAAATCCTGCCGCAACAACGCGTAGCTCGTCACAAACACATCCGCGTCCGCATTCTTCGCCAACACCCCCGCCCGCTTCGGCCCCGCAATCGCCACCGCCTTCAAATCCGGCACAAATTTCTCCGCCTCCGCGATCCAGTTCTCCACCAACGAAGACGGACACACCACCAGCGCCGGCCCACCCAGCACCCGCAGCATCCCCAGCGTCTGCACCGTCTTCCCCAGCCCCATATCATCCGCCAAAACCCCTCCCATCCCCAGTCGCGCCAGCCGCACCATCCATTCCAGCCCCTCCCGCTGATACGGCCGCAGAATTTCCTCCAGAGATCCCAACTCCAAAACTTCCGCCTTCTCACCACTCCACGGCACCTTCCCCGACACCACCACCGTCCCACTCGCCACCACTTCCCGCAGATACCCCACCTGCTTCCGGTCCATCCGAAACACCCCCGCCTGCGACTGCTCCGGATCACAATCCGACAAAATCTCCAACAAGTCATCGTGCTCCTCCTCATCAACCACCCCGAGCAGCCCACCCTTCATCTGCTGATGCCCCACCCCCGACTGCAAAATCCGCCGCACCTCTTCACCCGAAACCGCCCCGTCCCCCGCCCGGAACCCCATCCCCATCTCAAACCAATCCTCCCCGCTCCCGCGAAACTCAAACTCCGGTTCGATCGCCACCACCTGCTTCGCGGCATGCTCGAATCGAAAGTCCGTCTCCACTTCCCACGACTCATCAAGCCGCCTCATCCCAAAAGCATGAAAGCGTAAGATCCCCCCCTTGTCCTTCAGCACATACTTCCCCTTCCCATCCGGCCCCCGAAACCCCAAGTGCTGCAACTGCCCCTCCGCCGCCAACTCCGCCACCGGATTCGTCAGCAACAATCCACCCCCATCAACTTCCACCACCGCAGCATCCCCTCCGCCACGCTCCACCCCCCCATACCGAAAACCAAACTCCGCCTCCAAATGATTCAGCGACCCCGCCAATCGCAACACCACTCCCGGCACCGCCACCTCCGGCAAACCAACCGCGACATCCTCCGGCACCTCAAACCATTCCCCCAATGCCGCCAACGCCGCCGGTCCACTCGCCGCATCAAAACTCCACCCGCTCTCCAGCACACCCCGCAACACCACCGGCAATCCAGGAGCCACCGGTAAAAACACCCCATCCTCCAAAACCCACACCCCCGCCTTCCCCCGCAACACCGTCGCCCCCGCCGGCCACTGCGCCACGACCTTCCCCTTCTTCATCTCCACCGCCAAGCGCCGCGGCCGAAACGAGACCTCTGCCACCGCCTTCTTCCCAAACGCCAAGCGCGGATGACCCGCCAGCGCATCCAACAAACCCACAAAGTCCTCCTGCCCCATCGTCATCACCCCTGGCACCTGACCGGGACTCAACGCCTTCAACCCCGCCAACACCACCGCATCCCGCTGCCCCACAAACAACGGAATCGCATTCCCCACCGCACTCAACAATCGCCGCTCTCCCCCCCCCTCCAACTCAACCCCCACCATCAACTGCCCCCGCTCCCACGACTTCTCAAAATTCACCGGCAGGAGAACATGGCACTCCACCGCCACCGCATCCGGCCGCTCATCCTCCGTCACCACCGGCCACACATCCGGCCCCGCTGGCTTGCTCTCCGCCACGGTCTCTTTCCCCACCTCCTCCACCCGACCCTGCGGATCGATCAACTCCAACCCCACCGCCACCGCATGCGCACACACGATCCCCTCCCGCCGCGCCCTCATACACGGGCACAAATTCTCAATATCCGTCCGCGAATTAATCTTCACCCGCACCTTCTTCGGCTTACCCCCATCCCGCACCACCCCGCTCAGCATCCCATCCTCATACTTCGCCTCCGACACAATCCCCTTCCGGTGAATCCCCCGCGCCGTCTTCATCTCCTTCCACCCCCCCGCATCCATCAGGAAGTCCCGTGTGATCTCAATCTCGCCACTCATCACACCGTTCTGCCACCGCGCTAAAAACCCACCCTTGATCTACGCGATATTCGTAAAGACCTCCTGCACGTCTTCATCGTCATCCAGACGATCAATCAGCGCCTCGATTTCTTCGAGCTGCGCATCTGTGAACTCCAGCGGACTCGTCGGCAACCGCTCGGGCTTCGCCTTCGTCACTTCAATCCCCAAATCCTCACAGCCCTGACAGAGTGTCCCAAAATCCTTGAACTCTCCAATCGCCCTCACCACGCCGTCCTCAACCTCAAGCTCCTCGAGCCCCGCATCGATCAACGACAACTCCACCTCTTCCAAATCCAAGCCCTCCGCCGAAAACTCAATCACCGTCTTCCGGTTAAACATGAAGCCCAGCGCACCCGCCTCCAGCAACTGCCCATTGCCCTTGTTGAACGTCATCCGCACATTCGCAAAAGTTCGCGTGTTGTTGTCCGTCGCACACTCCACCCACAACATCACCCCGTGCGGCCCCTTGCCCTCGTAGTTCACCTCCTCATAGTTCACCGCATCCTTGCTGGTGGCCCGGGCAATCGCCTTCGTGACGTTGTCCTTCGGCATGTTCTCCGCCTTCGCGTTATTGATCGCCGTGCGGAGCTTCGCATTCGACTCGGGATCACCTCCACCCTCCTTCGCAGCCATCGTAATCGACTTGGCCAACTTCGGAAACCTCTTCGACATCTTGTCCCAACGCGCTTCCTTCGACTTCCGCCGGATTTCAAATGCTCTTCCCATAAATCTCTGCAGTGTCCTGCCCAAGAGCTTTAGACCGCTCCCCACCCTACATACAAGCCCTGAAAGGGCGACGGCACTTAGCCCCGGGCTTCTCTCCGAACGAAGGATACAAGCCCTGAAGGGGCGTAGACAGCCTCCGCTCCCCCTTCAAACCTCCGGCCTCTCCCTCCCCGACCTGTGACCTTCACACCTGCGACCTCCCCTCCACCCCAGATCCGCCAAAACCCCCCTTCTCCCATTCAATATTCGACGTTCTGCGTTCGATGTTCGACGTTCTCCTCACCACCATGAACGTCGAACGCGTCAAATACATCATCTGGGCCGCCGATCGCGACCGAGCCATCTCCTTCTATAAAGAGGTCTTCGGAGCGGAAGCCACCAAACACAACGACTTCATCAGCGAAATCAGCGTGGCAGGAGCCGCCATCGGCATTCATGGCGGAGGAGAAGGCAAACGCACCTGGACCGGCATGAGCTTCCAAGTCGCAGACGTCGTCACCGGAGCCGCCGAGATCGTCGCTGCAGGCGGCCAACTCAGCCGCGAACCCCAACCCGAGGACGACGAACCTCCTCACCTCGCCATGTGCATCGACCCCGAAGGCAACGAATTCATGCTCACCCGGCAGCGTTAGCCGCTCCGCGGCAGTGGTCAGAAGTCAGAATACGATACCCTGTATCCATTTTCTGCAGCCCTGAAAGAGCGACAGAAGCCTCCGCCAACCCCACACCTCTCCCTCTGCCGCCCAACCGCAGGTCACCTTTCCGCTCCGGGCTCTGACTTCAAGATTCCGAAATCATCAATCGTAAATCTTAATTTTTCCGACTTCACCCGACAGTATTCACCCCTCAGCTTCCCCCCATGCTCAGCAACGAAATCGGCCGCCTGCGCTTCATCGGAATTTTTGAAGGGCTCTCCTTCCTTCTCCTCATCGGCATCGCCGTGCCTCTGAAACACATCTGGGACATGCCCATCGCAGTCCGCATCGTCGGCCCGGTCCACGGCTTCTTCTTCATCCTTTACTGCCTCGCCCTCGTCCAAGCATGGCCCGTCTCCAAATGGCCCTTCAAACGCGTCGCAATCATCTTCATCGCCGCCTTCTTCCCCTTCGGCCCCTTCCTCATCGAACGCAGCCTCCGCCGCGACGAGAAAGACTTGCTCAACAACTCCCCTTCCCCCTAAACCCCGCCCTCCCGGATCCTCTCCCCGACATTAGACCTTCGACCAAATTACATGGAAACACCCCTGCACCTCCCCGAATCCGAATCGCCCAAGAGTATCCGCCAAGTCATGAATGCCCTCGAAAAACAGGGCCTCTCACCTCGTCATGACAAAAAAGCCTGGGGCGATTGGATCAATTTCGGCGGTGCCGACACCGTCATCAGCATCGAATCCGTCCGCGGACTTTCCCGCATGGCTACCGTCGAACCCGGCGAACGCGACTCCGAAGACATCCAAGACAGCATCATCGCCGCCTTCCGATCCCTAAACTGGTACGGCTCCGACGAAGACGGCGAATACCAACTCTAGCCTTCCCCAAAGGAGCGCGGGTTTCCAACCCGCTCCATCAGTTCAGCAATTTTGGACTGCGGTGGCAGAGTGAGGAACGAACGGCGACACCGCTTTCGCGCGGCACCCCCACTCCTTCTCCCC
>JAPKDA010000210.1 GCA_028822695.1 Akkermansiaceae bacterium | reverse complement strand
ACGATGACGGAATCGCCGTCTACATAAATGGCGTAGATAAACTCCGCCAAAACCTTTCCAGCACTGCGACGTTTAACAGATTTGCCAATGGTAACATCGGCGACGAAGCCGGCTGGAAAGACTTTACCTTGCCACGCTCCGAACTTGTGCCTGGACTGATAGGTTACTGGCCTTTCGACAGTGCTTCTCAGATTGAGGGCGGCAGGATCGTCGACTTGGTTGCGGGAATCGAGGGTGAGGTACTAGGCGACACGGCTGCCACCGAAGGTCACTTGGGCGGTGCAGTTGATTTTGGTAAGTCTCCAGGGGGCAGCTGGATCTCAGTTGACGCTTCAAACGGTTGGCTGACACCGGCATCGGATGCCAACAAGTTGAGCGTTTCACTGTGGCAGAAACTTCATTCCCGGGTCTCTTCCTCGACCTTTTGGTTTGGGGCGACAAGTGCGAACAATGGCGCGCGTAATTTCCAGGCCCACATTCCGTGGGGCGGCGGTGATATTTATTTCGACACAGCCGGTTGCTGCGGAGGTGGAGACACCCGTATCAACAAGGGCTCGGACATTGACTACCTGGAATGGCATCACTTTGTATTCATCAAGGATGGAGATCACAAGGAAATCTGGATTGATGGTGAGCTCTTTCACGAAGGGGAAAACGCGACCCCGTTGTTTGACGACTGGACCACTCTGGGCATCGGATCCGACTCCACCGGCGGCAGCAACGTCGCTGGTATTGTGGATGATTTCGGCGTTTGGGCCCGGGGCATTACCCCGGATGAAATCGCCTCCATTTATAATGGTGGAAAGGGAAGCCCCCTTATGACCGAGGCACTATCTGCCGGCGCCAATACCATCGCGGTTGAGATTCACCAAGCCAGCGGCGGCAGCTCCGACATCCGCTTTGACATGATGCTTCATGGCGAGACTAGCCAAGGTGGTGGTGACAATGTTTCAGACCCGATATTTTTCGCAGAGCCGACAATACTACGGGCTCGCTCCTACAATACCGGCAGCAAAGAATGGAGTGCCCTTAATGAAGTGTTCTACACCATCGACGGACTCTCGGTCGACGCCACCAACTTCGTCGTATCCGAACTGCATTACCACCCTGCGAACCCAACCACTCCAGCAGAGTTGGCGCAGAGCAGCGATCGCGACGATTTCGAGTTCCTTGAATTTCTAAACATCGGCAGGACCGCCCTCGACCTGAGCGGCATCCGCTTCGCGGCTGGGATCAACTTTGCCTTCCCCAACAATACCGTCCTGAAGGCCGGCAACCGCCTACTTCTCATCCGCAACCGCGCAGCCTTCGAGGCCAGGTATGGCCCCATCGAGAGTATTCAGTCGTTCGAGTACACCGGCCGGTTCAACAATGATGGAGAACAGCTGCTCATCACCGCAAACGGCCCCGACCCGGTCCACGATTTCACCTACAACGACCAGCTTCCGTGGCCGAAAGAGGCGGACGGCGCTGGGTCGAGCCTGATTCTTGTCAACCCAGCTGAGGGACCTTCGCACGGCAAACCAGCCAGTTGGACTACTAGCCGCTATCTCGGTGGATCGCCCGGCAAAGCCGAGCCGGCGGGAATCACCTACGGTGCCTGGGCCGCCTCGAACGGAATCAAGGGCAAGCCGAACGACGACGACGACAGAGACGGACTCAGCAACTATTGGGAGTTTCTCTTCGGCTCCCGACCCGACTTGGCCTCCGACGCTCCCGTGTTCGGTCTCACGGTCCAGAGCATCGACGTTGACGGGGTGGTCAACGACTATCTTTTCCTGACATTCCGCAAGAACCTCAGCGCCAATGCGTCGCTGACAGTCGAGGTTTCCAGTGACCTCATCACCTGGTCGCCAGACCCTGCCACGATCAAACCCGTATCGAAAGCTGACAACGGCGACGGCACCGCAACGGTCACCTTCCGCTTCGCTGATCCAGTCGGCCAAGGGCAAAGCCGGAACTTTATCCGGCTGCGCGGCAACTGATTCACGACCAAATCTAGGGTGACCGAATCCATCATGTCGCCGAGCCCACCAACAGC
>JAPKDA010000209.1 GCA_028822695.1 Akkermansiaceae bacterium | reverse complement strand
GCGAGGCCATCGCCGCGACGTAGTCCGATCGCTGCGCAGGATCGATCGCACAGAAAGCAAGTATCCTCCCAAACTGCCCCCCTCAACAGCGCCCCCAAGCTCCCCACCCCAACAGCAAATTCCTAGCAGCCCCCCTCCAGGGCCCGCCCAGGGGAGGATATAGATGAAACTCAATGACTTCCGGCAGGCGCCGCCGGTCCAGTTTCATAGGAGCTTGAGGAGGACGAGGCACTTGTCGCGGTTACCGAGGAGATGCGTGCCGGCGGCGAGGCGGGGGCGGAGGGAGAAGGGCCTGGGAAAATTCTAAACGTCGAATGGCGATGGTCGATGCATCAGATCCGACCGCAGGTGGAGATGTATCCGATGAGTAAGATCAACGATGCCTTTGATCACTTGAAATCGGGCAAGGCGAGATACCGGATTGTGCTTTCAAACGTCTGACAAACAGCCTCCTCCGGCAATCGCCCGCCGATAAAAATACGAACGCGGACGGCGAAAACAGTATTTAATCTTACGCTTATCTAAGGAAAGGCTTTAGTTACGGTCGAGATGAGCACCGGATCCCATCAATGCGAGCGCGTGATCCCGATCTACAAATGCCTGTGTGACACGAACCGTCTGCGGATTCTGATCCTGTTGAACTCCGGGCCGCAGTGCGTTTGCCATATCGAGGGAGTGCTGGGAATCGGGTCCGTGCGGACCTCCCAGCAGTTACGCTACCTGCGCCGCCATGGCCTTGCTGAGGTGGAGGTGTGCGGGACGTGGCGGCGGTATTCGCTGCCAGCCGAGCCGTCACCGGAATTGGCGGCCAATCTTTTCTGCCTGCAGGACTGCACTTTCGAGAATCCACTGTTCAAGGCGGACCTCCGCAAGGTAAAGACGATCCGGCGCAAACTGTGTGGTCCGGAATCCAGATAAAACACATCCAGTCATGAGTCTCGACAAATCATCCATGGGCTTCTTTGAGCGCCATCTCACTCTGTGGGTGGGCTTGTGCATCCTCGGCGGCATCGCCCTTGGGAAGATCTCCCCCGACCTGGCAAGAACCCTCGATGGCATGGCCATTTACGTCAACGGCGCGCCGGTGGTCTCCATCCCCATCGCAATCTGCCTCTTTTTCATGATGTATCCCATCATGGTGAAAATCGACTTCGGTGAGGTGGTGCAGGCGAGTCGAAATCCCAAGCCGGTCACTCTCACGCTGATTGTCAACTGGGCAATCAAGCCCTTCACCATGCTGGGCATCGCGACGTTGTTCCTCGGGGTCTTATTCAAAGACCAACTCCCCGGGACGGAGGTGCTCAAGGACGGTTCCGAGGTGGAACTTTACCGCTCCTACATCTCCGGCGCCATTCTGCTCGGCATCGCCCCCTGCACCGCGATGGTTTTGGTGTGGGGCTATCTGGCGAGGGGGAACCAAGGTCTCACGCTTGTCATGGTGGCGATCAATTCCCTGGCCATGCTTCTGCTCTACGGCCTCCTCGGGGGCTGGCTTCTCGGTATTAATCACATGCCGGTGCCCTGGCAGGCCCTGCTACTCTCGGTCGGCATCTACGTCGCGTTGCCGCTGGTGGCGGGCTATTTGTCACGCCGCTGGATCATTGCGACCAAGGGTCTGGATTGGTTCGAGAAGAAATTCCTGCACGTCCTCACGCCGATATCCATTACTGCGCTGTTGGCCACTCTCGTGCTGCTCTTCAGCTTCAAGGGCGAGACCATCCTGGAGAATCCGCTGACCATTCTCTGGATCGCCATCCCGCTGACCCTGCAGACCCTGCTGATTTTTGCGCTGACCTACGGAGCGGCGAAGTTGTTGAAGTTCACTTACGAAGATGCGGCCCCTTCTGCGATGATCGGCGCATCAAATCATTTCGAAGTCGCCATCGCCACAGCGGCGATGTTGTTCGGGCTGTCTTCCGGCGCCGCGCTCGCCACTGTGGTCGGCGTGCTGATCGAGGTGCCCTTAATGCTCTTCCTTGTCCGATTCTGCCAGCGCACGAAGGGCTGGTTTTCCAGAGCCGAGTGAGGCAAGCGTGCCTGAGTGACAGGGAGTGAGTTTGCCA
>JAPKDA010000094.1 GCA_028822695.1 Akkermansiaceae bacterium | reverse complement strand
TTCTCCTCTCCGACCTTCAACCCGCAACAGACTCAAACTCTTATTTGACAAACTACGTCATTTATTGACAATTTCGACCTCTCTCCGTATCCTCTCCCAGAAAATGCCTGATCTCCTCTCCCAGCCCCCCCTCCTCGACCCCACCTTCCTTCCCGCCGTCCTCTGGAACCGCGACTACCGCCAACAGGTCGAAGCCAACCCCCGCTCCCGCGACCTCCACCTTTCCCTCTCCCGACCCGGCGGCACCGCCTTCCATCACCAACTTCGCATCCTCCCCCACGAAGGTGCCAACATCGCCCTCAACAAGACCTCCGTCGAACGCACCCTCAAATTCCTGCTCTGGTCCCGCAGCGGCAGCCGCATCCACATCGCCGGCAACGACGACCTCGCCGCCATGCTCGCCACCCTCTACGCCCCCGACGGTGCCCAAGCCTTCGACAGCGAAACCATCGGCACCGGCATGTTCGGCGAGCCCATCCAGATCATCCCCTGCAAAGTAGACGAACTCCCGCCAACCAACGGCTCCTCCACCGCCCTCGGTCGTCACCTCGACGGCTGCCGCATCGGCTTCGACCTCGGCGGCTCCGATCGCAAAGCCGCCGCCGTCATCGATGGCGAAGTCGTCTTCTCCGAAGAAATCTCCTGGGACCCCTACTTCCAATCCGATCCGCAATACCACCTCGACGGCATCCGCGACACCCTCACCCGCGCCGCCGCCCACCTCCCTCGCGTCGATGCCATCGGTGGTTCCGCAGCCGGCATCTACATCAAGAACGAAGTCCGCGTCGCCTCCCTCTTTCGCGGCATCACCGACCCCGCCGTCTACGACGAAAAAGTCCGCCCCATCTTCCGCAATCTCCGCAAGGAATGGAACAACGTCCCCTTTGACGTCATCAACGACGGCGAAGTCACCGCCCTCGCCGGCTCCATGAGCATGAATGCCAACTCCCTTCTCGGCATCTCCATGGGCACCTCCCAGGCCGTCGGCTACTGCGATGCCCACGGCCACATCTCCCCTTGGCTCAACGAACTCGCCTTTGCCCCCATCGACTACCGCGAAGACGCCCCCCTCGACGAATGGTCCAAAGACCGCGGCTGCGGCGTCCAATACTTCTCCCAACAAGGCGTCGCCCGCCTCGCCAAACCCGCCGGCTTCGACTTCGGCGGCATGCCCTTCCCCGAACAACTCGTCGAAGTCCAGAACGCCATGCAGGCCGGCGACGACCGTGCCCGGAAAATCTACCACACCATCGGCACCTGCTTCGGCTACGCCATCGCCCACTACGCCGAGTTCTACGACATCCAAAACCTCCTCATCCTCGGCCGGGTCACCTCTGGCGCCGGTGGCGATCTCATCCTCGAGGAATCCGCCAATCTCCTCAAATCCGAGTTCCCCCAACTCGCCGAACAACTCACCATGTCCACCCCCGACGAACAAATGAAACGCCACGGCCAAGCCGTCGCCGCCGCCTCCCTCCCCGTCCTCCCGTAGCTGAGGCATCTTGCCTCAGGCCGTGCCAGTGGCATCCTGCCGCTGGGCTCCCCCAAAAAAATCAGCCCCTCAATGTCATCAGCGGTCAAAATCCCCTCTCCCCTTCTTTCTCCCTTTTGAGCATTTTTGCGGCCAAGCGCCCTCCCCTGATCCCTCTCCCTCTTCCTAGTTGGACATTGGACATCCCTTATTCGATATTGGACATTCTCCCCCTTCTCCGACCTGCAACTTTCGACCTTAGACCTGCGACCAATCATGTCCCTTTTCATCCCCGACAGCCCCCACCAACCAGCCTCCCTCACCCGCGTCACCCACCTCGGCATCGGCGCCCACCACGACGACCTCGAGTTCATGGCCTACCACGGCATCGTCACCTGCTATGACAACCCCGACCTCTGGTTCGGCGGCGTCACCTGCACCAACGGCGCCGGCAGCTCCCGTATCGGCCCCTTCGCCGACCTCACCGACGAGCAAATGCAGGAAGTCCGCCACCAGGAACAAGACGCCGCGGCCACCACCGGCCAATACGCCGCCCAATACCAACTCGGCCACCCCAGCAGCGTCATCAAAGACCCTGCCAACCCGACCCTCACCAACGAACTCCTCACCATCCTCCAAGTCACCAAGCCCGAAGTCGTCTACACCCACAACCCCGCCGACAAACACCCCTCCCACCTCGCCGTCACTGCCGCGACCATCAAAGCCCTCCGCCAACTCGACCCTGCTGTCCGACCCAGACAAGTCCTCGGCTGCGAAGTCTGGCGCGGACTCGACTGGATGGCCGACGCCGACAAAATCCTCCTCGACGTCAGCACCAACCCCGATCTCTCCAAAACCCTCGGCGCCCACTTCGCCTCCCAAATCGTCGGCGGCAAACGCTACGACCTCGCCGTCCGGGGCCGCGCCCTCGCCAACGCCACCTTCTTCGACTCCCACTCCGTCGACGCCGCCTCCCACGTCTGGTACGCCATGGACCTCACCCCCCTCCTCCACGACCCCTCCCTCGACCCCGTCCAATTCACCCTCGCCCACATCGACAAATTCAAAGCCGACGTCTCCCAAAACCTCGGCCCCCACTTCAACTCCTGGGGCAGGAATTCTTAGGGCAGGGACCGATTTCCGAGCGCCACCTCCTCCTCCGCCTTCACCGGCACCTTCGTCTCCTCCGCCCCGTCCGACCTCCTCTCCCCCATCCCTCCTTCTCAAAATTAGAGCCATCAGCGGACAAGTTCCCCTCTCCGACCTCCGTCTTCTAATCTCTTCTCCTACATCCTCCCCGCCACATCCTTCGCGAAGTAAGTCAAAATCATATCCGCCCCCGCTCGCTTGATCCCCAGCAAACTCTCCATCACCACCTTCTCCTCATCCAACCACCCCGCCGCCGACGCCGACTTCAGCATCAAATACTCCCCACTCACCTGATACGCCGCAATCGGCAAGGTCGTCGCTTCCCGCAACATCGAAATCACATCCAGATACGGCCCGGCCGGCTTCACCATCACGATGTCCGCCCCCTCATCCTCATCGAGGATCAACTCCCGCAGCGCCTCCCGCGCATTCGCCGGATCCATCTGATAAGTCTTCTTGTCCCCCTCCTTCGGTGCCGATTCCAGCGCCCCGCGAAACGGCCCATAATACGCCGACGCAAACTTCGCCGTGTAGCTCATAATCGACACATCCATGAAACCCGACTCATCAAGATACGAACGAATCGCCCCCACCCGGCCATCCATCATGTCACTCGGCGCCACAAGATCAGCCCCTGCCTGCGCATGACTCAGCGCCTGCTCGCAAAGCACCGCCACCGTCTCATCATTCACAATCTCCAAGTCCCCCACCTCATTCCGATCCACCAACCCGTCATGTCCATCCGCATTGTACGGATCAAGTGCCACATCCGTGATCACCAACAACGAAGGATGCGCCTCCTTCAACGCCTTGATCGCCCGAGGCACCAAACCATCCGGATTAAAACACTCCTCCGCCCCTGACGTCTTAAATTCATCCGCGATCGCCGGAAACAACACCACCGCCGGAATCCCCAACGCATGCGCTTCCCCCGCCTCCTTCACCAACCCGGCGAGTGACCAACGCGTGCACCCCGGCATCGACTCAATCGCCTCATCCACATCCTTCTCATGCACGAACAGCGGATAAATCAAATCCCCCGCCGTCAAAGTCGTCTCACGCACCAAGGCGCGAATTCCAGCAGTCCGACGATTCCGTCGAGGGCGAATAGGCAAATCCATACCCCCTTATCCCCAAACCCCACCCAAAACGCAAGACACAGGACGCAGCCCTTTTTGGACTGCGGTGGCAGAGTGAGGAACGAACGTCGACACCGCCTTCACGTAGCACCACCGCCGATTCTCTCACCCCCAATCCCCCCAAAGCTTCGTCACCCCCCTTCCACACTCCCCCCGCCGCCGCCCCCGCCTCAAGCAGGCGTCAACTCAAACCCATCCTTCCCGTCCTTCACAAGCCACCCTTTCGCCGCCAACTCATCACGCAGCCGATCCGACTCCGCCCATTCCTTGGCAGTCCGAGCTGCCCAGCGCTGCTCCCCGAGCTCCTGAATCTCCGCCGGAACATCCACCGTCACATCCAAATCAGGCAAGGTCACCCCCAACCCGGCCAACACCAAGTGCAGCCCTTTCCAATTGCTCAGCGCATCCCCCTCCTCCGATTTTCGCAGCGCCGTAAACACCTTCCCCAGCGCCGTCGCCGAATTCAAATCATCATTCAACGACGCCCAAGCCTCCGCAAAAATCCCCGCATCCTCCAACCCGCAAAGCTCCTTGTAGCTCGGCGCCTCGCCCACCCCCGCAGCTTCCGCCAACGCCTTCTCACCCCGCGCCAACTTCCCGAGCGCCTCCTGCGCCGCATGCAACGTATCAAAGGTGAAGTTCATCGGCTTCCGATAATGCCCACCCACCAACACATAGCGCACCTCATTCGACGAAAACCCTTTCTCCACCAAATCATCGACCGTGTAGAGATTCCCTTTCGACTTCGACATCTTTCCGCCGTCCACCATCAGGTGCGTGACGTGAAACCAATGCTTCGCAAACTCGCCACCGCATGAGCACTTCGATTGCGCAATCTCGTTCTCGTGATGCGGAAAGATCAAGTCCACCCCACCACTGTGCAGATCAAACGTCTCCCCAAGATACTGACGAATCATCGCCGAGCACTCCAAGTGCCATCCTGGCCGACCTTCACCCCACGGACTCGCCCAAAAATTTTCCCCATCCTCCTCACGCCGCGCCTTCCACAACACAAAGTCGCTCAAGCTATCCTTCTCATACTCGTCCGCATCAGCCCGTTGGTTCTGCGTCTTGCCCAGCTTCAACTCCTGCATATCCAAATGCGCCAGCTTCCCGTAATCCGGATACGACGAGATCCGAAAATACACCGACCCGTCCCCGGATGCATAGGCATGCTCTTTCTCGATGAGTTCCTCGATCATCGTGATCTGCTGCGGAATGTGCTCCACCGCGCTCGGCTCCACATGCGGCACCATGCAATTCAGCTTCTCTCCATCCGCATGAAAACGCTCCGTCCAAAACGCCGTAAATTCCTTCAACGACTTCCCCGCCGCCTGCGAGTCACGGATCGTCTTGTCGTCGAGGTCCGTGATGTTCCGCACATGCTTCGTCTTCACCCCGCCAAGCTCCAACACCCGCCGCAGCACATCCTGCACCACGAAGCTCCTGAAATTTCCAATATGCGCCGGCCCATACACCGTCGGACCACAGCAATAAAACCGGAACGTCTTCCCGTCTACGGGTTCCACTTCACGGACTTGTCGGCTGAGGGTGTCAAAGAGACGCACACCCCTCCTCTACCGATCCCTGCCCCAATTCGCAAGCCCCACTCTCCAGCCCCTCCTCCCGCAAAAAATCCACCCTCCGGTTATAACTCCCCACATACGCCGGGATCATGAACAAATCGATCCCCCACCCGAACACCAATACCCCGAAGGTAAACACAAAGAACAGCCCCCAGCCAGCCTAGCCGAGATAGAACCGCTGTCCTCCGAATGGTCCTAGCAGAAACCACCAGAGATACGCCACGGACGTTCTTTTGTATTCCACAGCTCCATTCTCCCCCAAGACCCCGCGATGAGCGATTGCAACCAACCTCATTCTTTGGAATCGTCCACCCGTCCCCTCACCCGCCCTCATGGCTCTTAACGTCGCACAAAAGAAATCCCTCCGCGTCGGCCTCGGCCTCATCCTGGCCGCCGCACTCCTCATCATCGGGATCTGGTGCGGCACCTACATCCCCGGATTCGTCGGAGAAATCTTCAGCATGATCGCCGGCATCATGTGGTCCCCGGTCCTCCTCGACATCTCCCTCTTCTTCATCGGCCTCATCCTCGTCCTCTGGCTGAACGGCGTCCGCCGCAAACGCGATGGCGACGAATTCGTCTACCTCGAACAAGTCGACGACCCCACCGCCGCCCTCCCCACCGAAGCCCGCAGCGCCATATTTCTCGAAAGACCCGACCCCGCCGACCCAACCCTGCCCCTCGCCGCCATCGAAGGTGCGCTCGACCTCAACGACACCGCCGAAGCCACCCAACTCCTCTTCGCCCTCCCCGAAGACCAACTTGACCAACCCAAGGTCCTCTCCCTCCGCCTCCGCCTCGCCGAACTCACCGGCGACACCCAGTCCGCCACTTCCCTCCGCGCCAAGCTCCCGTAAGGTGACAGTCCCGGTCGCCTCTAAATCCCCCCCGACGAAGGAGGGCAGCCAACCTCCCCCTCCTGACCAGCCGACCCATCTCCGAGCAATCCCGTAGCTCTACGGCCCTGCAGCACCTTCTCCCCACGATCCAACAATTTCCGTCGATCACCCCACAGGAAGCAAGCATCTCTCGATGGAAGAGCCATCTCCAATTCCCTCTCCCCATTCGGGTCTATTCGCGGTTCTCCTCAACCCCCATTCAACCTCTCCCCACACTTCCGACAAAATTTCGCATCGTACAAATGTCCATGCACCCCGCACGAAGGACACGCATCCGTCGTCTCATCCACCTTCGCCGCCTGCATCTCTGCACTCACAATCCCCGTCGGCACCGCCAAAATAGCATAGCCTGACAAGCCCGCGATCGCCGTGAGAAACATTCCCACCGGCGTCGTCGTGACGATGTCACCAAAACCGATCGTCGTAATGGTGATGATGGTGTAGTAGATGCTCACCGGAATATTCGTAAACTTCGTCCCCTCCACACCCGACTCAACAAGGTAAAGCAACGTGCCCATCAGCACCGCAAAAATGCTCACCGCCAGAAAGAAGACCATGATCTTCGCTCGGCTCGCCACCAAGGCCCGCATGATGTGATCCGCCCCACGAACGTGCTGGATCATCTTCAACACCCGGAACATCCGCAATAAGCGCAATATCCTGATTACCAACAGAGTCTGTAAGCCCGGAATGAACAACTCCAGATAGCTGGGCAAACACGACAAGAGATCCACGATCCCGAAAAAACTGAATGTGTAGCGCAACGGCCGCCGCACCAACCAAAGCCGCATCACGTATTCCAAGGAAAAGACCACGGTGAAACACCACTCCAACACATGCAGCTGCGCTCCCCACTGCGCTTCGATCGAATCCACACTCTCGAGCATCACCGCGATCACGCTCAAGCCGATCGCCCACAGCAACGCAACATCGAATGCCCTTCCCTTCGGCGTCTCCGCCTCAAAAACAATCGCCCACAATCGTTCACGGAAACTTCCCGCTGGCTTTTTCCGTCCTGACTCTTCTCCCATGCTTCGAAACCTGATCAGGTCACTTAGTCGTCGCGTCCTAACAACAATCGCGTTTGCTGGATCGACTGCTTCTCATAATCCCCCTTGCTGATCACCACCGGATCCGGATAAACATCCCGCCGCCACGCCGTGCGTGCATCGGCTTGCGTCCGCACATTCCCTTTCCGGGATTCCGTCGCAGACTCCACCTCGTAGTTCCCGGTCCGCGCATCAGCATTGGAGAACCGCGACTCCTGACCCGACTGCTTCGCTCCCCGACTCCCGTAACGCGAATCCTTCTGGAAACGAGATCCCTCCTCACCGCCCTCGTAATTTTTCACGTTCGCCTTCTTCCCGCCCCACCAAGACCTCTTCTCATACTCCTGCTTCTCGTAATTGTTCTTCCCCCACTCTCCTCCAAACTGCACCTGCTTCGCACCCTCGAACTGGCTCCGCTTCCCGCCACCAGCCAGCGACCCCTCCTTCGTCAACCTCATGTCCTCCTTTTTCATCAGGAATTTCTTCTCCAACGCGAGCGTTCCTTCCCCCTCAGACATGGCGAGCACCTGCCCCCTCTCCGCCACTTCTCCACTCGACGATGAAGAACTACTCGCACAAGACGCCAACGCAAACGCCGCAACCAACACGGCCGCTACGCTGAGATTGTTCAGATTGTAATCGAGAATCCTCTTCACCGACACTCACGGTGCCTATCCAGAGAGCCTTGTCAATGCTTCGCGGCAGGCCCGACTTGCCTTCCCCTCCCCAGTCACCCACAGTCCCACCCGTCAGCCCAAGCCAACCAAGGCCCTCCGGCGGTCACCGCTCCCCAGCGATCCCAACCATGAATTTCGACCTGCACACGTCCAAGACTGCCCCGGAAGGCTCTCGCTTTGTCCTCGAGAGCGCCGAAAAGAAGAATGGCTTCGTCCCCAACCTCCTCGCCGTCCTCGCCGAATCCCCCGCCGCCCTGCAAGCCTACTCGAACCTCACCGGTGCCCTCCAGCACAACACCGACTTCTCCGCCGCCGAGCAGCAAACAGTCTTCCTCGCCATCAGCGCCGAGGCCGGTTGCGAATACTGCGTCGCCGCCCACAGTACCAAAGCCAGCAATGGCCTCCTCACCAACCAACAACTCCAATCACTCCGCGACGGCACTCCCCTCGAAGACGAAAAACTCGAAGTCCTGCGCCACTTCGCCCTCTCCGTCGTTCGCGCCAGGGGCAATGTCGACGACGCCACCCTCAACGACTTTCTCAACGCCGGCTACAGCCGCCGCCAAATTCTCGACGTCATCGCTGCCGTCACCCTCAAGACCCTTTCCAACTACGTGAACCACATCGCCGACACCCCCGTCGACGAAACATTCCAACCTCAAGCCTGGCAATCCTCCGCCTCCGCTTAACCCCACCCACCGCGGCATGTCCGTCAGTCTTTACAGACTCAACGAGTCCGAGCTCTCCGAGCACCTCGAAAAACTCGACGAGAAGTCCTACCGCGCCAAACAGGTCCTCGACTGGGTCTGGAAAAAGCGGGTCACCTCCATCGAGGAGATGTCCAACCTCCCCGCCACCCTGCGGGAGAAACTCGCCGTGGACTTCAATCTCGATCGGCTCCAACACACCAAAACACAAGGCTCCGAAGACACCACCCGCAAGTTCCTCTTCCGCCTCCACGACGGCCGCTACATCGAGTGCGTCCTCATCCCCGCCTCCCCCGGCCTCTACGGATCCAAGTCCGACCGCCGCACCCTCTGCGTCTCCTCCCAGGTCGGCTGCGCCTACGGCTGCAAATTCTGCGCCTCCGGACTCGACGGGTTCACGCGCAATCTCACCCCCGACGAAATCGCCGGACAAGTCCTCCTCGCCGAGGAAATCAGCGGAGAAAAGGTCAACAACATCGTCTTCATGGGCATGGGCGAACCCCTCGCCAACCTCCCCCATCTCCTCAAGTCCATCGAGATCATCACCGCCGATTGGGGACTGAACATCGGCGCCCGGCACCTCACCATCTCCACTTCCGGACTCGTCCCGCAGATCAGAAAACTCGCCGACCACCCGCAGCAAATCCGCCTCGCCATTTCCTTCCACGGCGCCAGCGACGACGTGCGCAACAAGATCATGCCGGTGAACAAGAAGTGGGGCGTCGATGAACTCATGGACGCCCTCCGCTACTGGAACACGAAGAAGAAACAAAAGCTCACCCTCGAGTATATCCTCATCAAAGGCATCAACGACGACCTCGACGAAGCCCGCCTCCTCGTCAAACGCGCCACCTCCGCCCGCGCCAAGGTCAACCTCATCCCCTACAACAACGTCGAAGGCCTCACCTGGGAACGCCCCCCCGCCGAACACTGCCGCGCCTTCCACTCCATCCTCCGCGGCAACGGCGTCGCCTCCACCCTCCGCCTCGAAAAAGGCCACGACATCGACGCCGCCTGCGGCCAACTCCGCCTCAAACAAGAAAAGGCCGAAAAGTA
>JAPKDA010000208.1 GCA_028822695.1 Akkermansiaceae bacterium | reverse complement strand
CAAACCTGATTTTCCTGACCTACATGAACACGACAAGCACCCCATCCACGCCATTGAGGCGGAGAGCCAACTCCAAGCACGGCCTCCAATTCCTAGTTGCCCCCACTCTGCTCCTTCTGGGTTTCTCCAGCAGCCCGGTGGCTGCCAAAGTGACCTTATCGAAGGTCTTTGGCGATCACATGGTGATCCAGCAGGAACAGCCGATTCGCTTGTTTGGAAAAGCCGACGCCGGTGAAAAGATCACCGCGCAACTGGCAGGCAAGACCGCCAGCGGGGTGGCTTCGGCAAACGGATCATTTCGGATCGAGCTCCCGGCGATGAAAGCCGATGGCAAAGCACACGATTTGGTGGTGCGGGGGAGCAATACCCTGACGATCAAGGACGTCCTCTTGGGCGAAGTTTGGATTTGCTCCGGACAGTCGAATATGGAGTGGTCGCTTTCGGGCTCATTGAACGCCAAGGACGAAATCGCCGCGGCGGATCACCCTCAGATTCGCCTCTTCGATGTTCCCGGTCACGTTGCTGGTCCGGTTCCCAACGACGATCCCCGTGGGTCTTGGCAGATTTGTTCGCCGGCAACGATCCCGCGCTTTTCTGCGGTCGGCTATTTCTTTGGTCGAGCCCTCCAGCAGGAGCTGAAGGTGCCGGTTGGCTTGGTCGGAACGAATTGGGGTGGCACACGGATTGAGCCCTGGACTCCACCGGTTGGTTTTGAGCAGGTCGATTCGCTGGAAGACTACCGCAAGAGTCTCGATGCGGCCGATCCGTCCAAACCGGCAGGCAAGAAGGCTCATGAAGGCTATTTGAAGAGTATGGATGCTTGGCTGGCGAAGGCGAAGGTCGACATCGCAGCGGGCAAGGCATTCTCAGGCAACCCACCGGCGTTCAATCTCAAGCCGAAGGGCGGAGCGACTCACATCTACAACGGCATGGTCCATGGATTGGCTCCCCTCAGTGTTCGCGGGGCGATTTGGTATCAGGGTGAGTCCAATGCTGCTGATGGTCTGCGCTACGAGTATCTCAAGGAAGCGCTCGTCAAGGGTTGGCGTTCCGTGTTCGAGAATGACGAATTGTCCTTTTACTGGGTGCAGCTCGCAGACTTCCAGCAGCCCAATGACAACCCGGCGGGTGGTGGTTGGGGTCCAGTGCGGGAAGGCCAGCGTCGGGCGCTTCGGTTGCCGAAGACTGGAATGGCAGTCATCATCGACGTCGGAAATGCCCGGGACATTCACCCGAAAAACAAGCAGGACGTCGGCGCGCGGCTCGCGCTTTGGGCGCTCGCGAAAGATTACGGCCGCAAGATCGTCTACTCCGGTCCGCTCTATAAGAGCATGAAGGTCGAAGGCGACAAGATTCGGCTCAGCTTCGACTCCGTCGGCGGCGGGTTGATGATTGGCAAAAAGGAAGGCCTGAAGCCCACGGCAAAGCTGGATGGCGTTGAGCTGACTCAGTTCGCGGTGCAAGGAGACGACGACCAATGGCATTGGGCCAAAGCGCAGATCGATGGAGAGACGATCGTGGTCCAAGCGAAGGGAGTGAGTAAGCCGAAGCACGTCCGCTTTGGCTATCAGTCCAATCCGGACGACATCAACCTCTACAACAAGGAAGGCCTTCCGGCCTCTCCGTTCACGACGGAGTGAGTGGCGGCGGATTTCATCCGCCAAGCCGACCTCCTGCCCGTCCGGGCAGGAGTAGGGAACCAAGGAACTCAAGTGGGACAACGAAGCCAAGAAATTCTCCAATCACGCTGAAGCCAACGAGTGGCTTACCATCACGCCACGTGAAGGCGATGACTTGACTGTGTAGGTAGGGTTTGAGGAAACTCGTCTGGAAGGCTGGAACAACGAATGCGGCGGCGTCTATACCAAGAAATAACCTGACCGGATGTCATTTCATCGGCGTAACCTCTTGGAGCCAGCCGAGATGCATGTCCAGAAGCCGCTCCGCGACCTCCGGTTTCTCTTTGAGGTAATTCTTCCTCTCCGGCTTGTCGTCCTCGAGATTGACTAGCAGGTTCCCCTTGTCACGCGCCCCGATCAGCTTCCACGGCCCTTCGCGCACCGCCCACCCGTTG
>JAPKDA010000207.1 GCA_028822695.1 Akkermansiaceae bacterium | reverse complement strand
ATCGACTCGCCGCAGAAGTTCGAAAGCCCTAAAGCGGCCGTCGCGTGGCAGTAGAATCTCCTGATCCTTTAGTTCGCGCCCTGGCTACCAAACATACCGGTTCCGGATCACTTCTTCTTAGGCTTCTTCACCATTTGCGGGCCGTTGTCCGTGGGGAGTGTCTTGTTCCAGGCGATGAGTATTTCGGTGAGGCGGTTGACGACATTCGGGTGATCGGTTGCCACGTTCTTCGTTTCGCCGCGATCGGTTTCCATGTCGAACAACTCAGGTTCTGTGCCATCGTATTCACACAGAAACTTCCATTTGCCGTCACGAACTGCCAAGTCCGGGAGATCGTTGTCACCGTAGAAGGCATCCCGGTCAGGAGGGCGACGGAATAGGATGGGTGCTTTGCGTGACGCGGTTGACTTGCCGAGAAGAATATCGGGAACGGATTCGCCGTCGAAATTCACCCCCTCAGGTTGAGGCGTGCCGGTGATCTCGAGCAAGGTGGGAACCAGGTCGATGGCGGAGAACACCGATGTGCGATTGACGTGATTCTTCTTCTTTAGCAGTCCGGGACCCCAGGCAATCAGTGACGAGCGGATTCCGCCTTCGTAGAGTTGTGTCTTATATCCGCGGAACGGACCAGCCACACCTGCACCCAATTCGGGACCGTTGTCTGAGCAGATCAGGATCACGGTGTTGTCGCGAAGCGCCTTGTCGTTGCGGATCCGATCAAACAGTTTTCCCAGTTGGCGATCCATCTCCTGTAGAACCGAGAGGAACAACTCGCGTTTTCCATTGCCCCATTTGTCGACAGGCGGCCAGAACGGGCTGTGAACATCGTCGGGCCACAAATTGATGTAGAAGGGGTTGCCGTTTTTGACGGCTTTGTCGATGAACGGGAGGGCCTCATCGACGAAACCCGCAGTGATTTTGGACCGTTGCATCCAGCGAAAACCTTTGCCGAGGATTTCCGCCCTATTCCAGATCCGTCCGGGGTGGTGGGGATCCTGACCGGGCTTGAGGGTGAGCGGGAGGAGCTTGGGGCCCATGCCTTCGAAATTGGTCAGTGATTCGTCGAATCCGTAGTCGGTGATTGGTGGGGCATCGTTGACATCACGTTGGCCGCCCATGTGCCATTTGCCGAAATGTCCGGTGGCGTAGCCCGCATGCTTGAGGGATCGGGCCAGCATCGGAGCTTTTGGATCGAGCCATTGGGCAATCCCACGTTGGTTATTGTGGTTTCGGTTTGAGAGAAAGGATGTGATGTCCCAGCGTTGGGGGTACTGTCCGGTGGAGATGGCGACGCGGGAAGGAGAGCAAATGGGGGAGTTTACGTAAAACTGTTCGAAGCGCATCCCTTCCTTTGCCATGCGGTCGATGTGCGGTGTCTTGGCGGCCTGATTACCGAAACATGAAAAATCCCCCCATCCCATGTCATCGATGAAGACCACGACGATGTTTGGTGGGGCCGCGTGTAGCGGAGTGATGAGGGCGAAGGTGAGTAGCAATCCGAGGAGCTGTTTCATGTTGGAGAGTGGCTGCTAGGAATTTGCTTTTGGGGTGGCGTCCTTGAGGGCGCCGTCGAGAGGGGAGAAAAGGGGGGCGTGGGGAAGAGGGGCTGGAATAGGTCGAGGTGTTGGAGCACGGGAACGGTGAGACGGAGATTCAGGTGAAAAAGCCGGCGGCCTACGTCCGCCGGGCGTTTCAGGGCCGAAATTCATGAGCCGGGAGAGTAGTCCCCCCTCCGGCCATGCCAAGATTGTTTTGGCCGCGGTTGTCTTTGGAGTCCGCCGGGCGTCGACAGGAATCTTCGAGGATCAGGACGCGGTCGGGCGCCGACTCGGATGGGTTCCGCGGCTGGTTGAACCAGTTCAGATCCGGGTCGTCATCGGGGATCCACTCTTTGACCGCCTGCCAAGTAACAAGTCGCCGCGCTCTCGCTTCTCGGGGGAGAATCGATCCACGCGGAAACAAGCCCACCCAAATTTGTCGTCATCTTCATCGATGACATGGGCTACGGCGATATCGAGCCTTTTGGCTCCACCCTCAACAAGACGCCCCTTCTCCCGGTTCTTGCGAACCATCGTGTCGGTGCCATGAGTGATCAAT
>JAPKDA010000093.1 GCA_028822695.1 Akkermansiaceae bacterium | reverse complement strand
AGAGGAGCGCGGCGCTCCAAGTCGTATCGTTGGTCGGGGTTGAGTGAGCGGGCTGAGTCTGGCCTAGTAATCTTCGACAGGGCTCTGGTTTGGAGCGTCGGGAGGGGCCGATGCGCCATGTTCGCCGAGGGTGGCGACGCGGAGTTTCCAAATGTCCTCGTTGATTTCGTCGAGCTTCTCGGGGGAGAACTTGGTGGGTCTGGCGAGGCGTTTCCGGGTCTTTTCGAGGCGGTCGAGGGAGTCGTTGAGCTTGGTGGAAGAAGCGCTTTCGATTTCGGCCAGCGCGGCGGGTGCGGCGGCGAGTTCGTGGCAGAGGAGGGCGATGTCGCCGCCCGCCTCGATGGCCATGCGGGCTGCCTGGGGGGTCCCGAAGTGTTTACCGATCGCTCCCATGTCGAGATCGTCGGTCATGACGAGGCCTTCGTAGCCGATTTGGTTGCGGAGGAAGCGCGTGACGACGTTTGTGGAGAGCGAGGAGGGAAGGTTTTCCTGATCGGGATCGAGGAGGGGAAAATAGATATGGCTGAGCAGGATCGCATCGAGCTCCGGCATGAGGGCAGTGTAGGGGAGGATGTCGGAGCGCATCATTTCATCGACGGACAGATCGACGCGGGGGAGGTCGCGGTGCGGATCGAGGGTGGCGCGTCCTCCGGCCGGAAAGTGTTTGCCGCAGCCGAGGATGCCTTGTTTGCGTTGGAAGCGATTGAAGGTCCCGGCATTGTTGATGACCTCCTGGTCGGTATGGCCCCAACAGCGTCCGCGGAGGGCATTTCCCGCGTCGGGGTGGTGATCGATGTCGAGGACGGGGGCGAGGTTCAGGTTGATGCCGAGCATGCGCAGTTGTCTTCCGGTGATCCAGCCAGCTTGGGAGATGAGCAGGGAGTCGCCCTTGGCGCGGAGCTGGGCGGCGGAGGGAGGGGAGTGTCCGAAGGGAGATGTCCGCCAGACGCGGCCGCCTTCGTTGTCGATGCAGATGAGAACATCCGGTCCGCAGAGGTCACGGAGATCGTCGGTAAGCTTTCTGGTTTGCTCGGGGGTGGCGATGTTCCTGGTGAAGAGGATGAAGCCGCCCGGGTTCACCTCACGGTAGAGTGCGGCGTCCTCGGCGGTAAGCTCCAGGTCGGGAACTCCGAGGATCAGCAACTGGCTGGGAGATGACGGACTCTTGCTGATGGGTTCGGTTAGGCAGGGACGGCGGATTTGGCGTCGAGAGCAGCTTTCACGAAGGAGGAGAAGAGCGGGTGCGGCTTGGTGGGGCGCGATCGGAACTCAGGGTGAAACTGCGCTGCAACGAAGTAGGGGTGGCTGGGGAGCTCCACGATTTCGACAAGACCCTCGTCGGCGGAGACGGAGGAGATGACCAGCCCGGCGTCTTGGATTTGGTCCCGGTAGTCGGGGTTGAATTCGTAGCGGTGACGATGGCGTTCGCGGATGCTGTCGACGTTGTCGTAGATCTCCGCAGCGCGGGTTCCGGCGAGGATGATCGACTCGCAGGAGCCCAGACGCATCGTCGCGCCCATGTCCTTGATGCCTTTTTGCTCCTCCTGAAGGCAAATGACGGGGTGAGGGGAGTTCTTGTCGAATTCGGTGGAGTTGGCGTTTTCCAGACCGCAGACGTTCCGGGCGTAATCGATGGTGGCGACCTGCATGCCTAGGCAGATGCCGAAGAAGGGGATGCCGTTCTCACGGGCATACCGGGCGGTCTCAATCATGCCTTCGATGCCGCGGTCGCCGAATCCGCCGGGAATGAGGATGCCATCCACCTTGCCGAGAATGCCAGCGGCAGTGTCGGCGGAGACCGTCTCCGAGTCGACCCGGACCACGTTCACCTTGGTTTTATGAGCGGCGCCGGCGTGGGTGAGTGATTCGTAGATCGATTTGTAAGCGTCCTGCAGTTCGATATACTTGCCGACCACGGCGACATTCACCTCGTGGAGGGGGTTGATGATGTTGGCGACGAATTCTTCCCACTCTTCGAGTTCCGGGGTGGGGGAGTCGATGCCGAGGCGGTCGACGACGAGGCGATCGATCTTATCGGTGCGCAAATCGAGGGGGCATTCGTAGATGGTGTGGGCGACATCGCGGAAGGCGACCACGTTTTTGGACTCCACGTTGCAGAACATGGCGATCTTGCGCCGGTTGTCCTCATCGAGGTCATGCTCGGTCCGGCAAATGATGATATCCGGCTGAATCCCGATCTCGCGCAGTTTGGCGACTGATTGTTGGGTCGGCTTGGTTTTGATTTCTCCAGCGGCGCGGATGAGGGGCAGGAGGGTGACGTGGATGAAGCAGACGTTTTCGCGGCCCACCTCGAGTGAGAACTGACGAAGGGCTTCGAGGAAGAGGTGGCCTTCGATGTCTCCGACCGTTCCACCGATCTCGGTGATGATCACGTCGCAGTCGGAATTTCGCTCGGTGACGTCGTTGAGGCGCTTTTTAATCTCGTCGGTGACGTGAGGGATGAACTGGACGGTCTTGCCGAGGTAACCACCGCGTCGTTCGCGTTTGATCACGTTTTCGAAGACCTGGCCGGAAGTCAGGTTATTGAACTTGGTCAGGACGCAGTTCGTGAAGCGTTCATAATGGCCCAGATCGAGGTCTGTTTCCGCTCCGTCGTCGAGGACATACACTTCTCCGTGCTGGAAAGGTGACATCGTGCCCGGATCGACGTTGAGGTAGGGGTCGAACTTCTGGAGGGTGACCTTCAGATTTCGATGCTCCAATAAAGTTCCGATGGACGCTGCGGCGAGGCCTTTTCCGAGCGAGGAGACCACGCCACCTGTAACAAAAATGTATTTCACGCGAAGATTACTGGGTATTCAGGATTGATTCAGGAGGAGAGATTCGATTTGGGCGACCTGCTCGGGAGTGTCGAGGCCAATCGCTTCGTGAGGAGTGATGACGACGCGGATGCGAATGCCATTCTCCAAAGCGCGGAGTTGTTCAAGACCTTCCGCTTGTTCGAGCATACTTGGTGGCCACGAGACGAACTGGTCGAGGAAATCGCATCGGTAGCCATAGAGACCCATGTGCCGGTAAATCTCCAGACCGTCCGGTCGGGTGCGACGATAAGGGATGGGGCTCCGTGAGAAGTAGAGGGCCTCGCCATCGCAATCGAGGACGACCTTCACGATGTTCGGGTCGTCGACCTGCGCTTCGTCGGTGATGGGGTTGGCCGCGGTGATCATCGGGAGGTCGGGGGTTTCCAGCAGGGTCCGGGCCAGATTATCGACGAGGAGGGGATCAAGGAGAGGTTCGTCGCCTTGGAGATTGATGACGTGGGTCAGGCCTGGCAGCGACGCAGCGGCCTCGGCGATCCGGTCGGTGCCGGTGGAATGATCCGGGGAGGTCATCGCTACCGTCGCCCCGAAGTCTTCGGCGGCCTGTTGAATCCGTTCGTCATCAGTGGCGATGATCAGATGGGAAAGCGTCTCGCATTTGCCGGCGGCCTCGAAAACATGCTGCAGGAGGGGCTTTCCGGCGAGGAGGTGTAGGGGCTTTCCGGGGAAGCGTGTCGATCCCCATCGGGCGGGGATGATTCCAGCGACTCTGGCTGTGTTTCCCACTTGTGACACCTTGTGAACGTTGGCGCAGATTATCCCTCTACCAGAGACCGACAAGACAATTGAGGGAGTCAGAACAAATTTCTACCGGAGGGTCGACGGATGTCGGAATCGCTTGCTAGGGTCGCGGCGCGGAATGAAGGAAGTCAGCGATTATTTTACTTGGGTAGATTGGGGCGTGTTGTTCGGCTATTTGGCCCTGACGACCTTGGTGGGGCACCTGATGAAGGGGAAACAGTCTACGATTAAGGACTTCTTCGCGGGTGGGCGCTCCTTGCCGTGGCTCGCGGTGTGCGGGTCGATCATCGCCACGGAGATCAGCGGGGTGACCTTTATCGGTGTGCCCGGAGGGGTCATGGCGGCGAATGGCAACTTCACTTACATGGTTTGGGGGATCGGCTCGGTGATCGGCCGGGTGATCGTGGGCCTGGTTTTTGTAAAAGTTTTCTACGAGGACAACATCTACAGCCCTTATGATTACATGGGGCGGCGGATCAAGCCGCAGCTGAAGACCTTGGCCACGGTCTTCTTCACAGTTGGCTCGATTCTCGGTCAGAGCGTGCGGGTTTTGGTGGCTGCCTTGCCGCTGATGATCGTGACCGGCCTGAGTTTTGAGGCCTGCATCCTCATCATCGGCGCTTTCGCCATCGCTTGGACCCTGATGGGCGGGATGCGAACGGTGATTTGGACGGATGTGATGCAGTTCGGCCTCTTTGTGGTCGGGGGACTGGTCTCGCTCCTGTGGATGGTGATGCATTTGGACGGTGGATGGGCCGAATTTTGGCAAACCGGGCAGGAGGCGGAGAAGTTTCACTGGTTCAGCACGGAGTTCGGTTTCGGTGACGCCTTCCAATTCACCTTCTGGGTCGCGATCATTGCGGTGCCGTTCCAGAATCTGACCGCTTTTGGCGTCGATCAGCTGAATGCACAGCGCATGTTTTGCTGTCGGAATGCAGGAGATGCGAGAAAGGCCATTATTTGGAGTTCGGTCGGCCAGGCGATTACCTTTCTCATGCTCATGGTCGGTGCGGGCTTGTTTGCTTGGTATGCGGCTCATCCGCCCGGGGGCGTCGTGGCGGATGCCTTGCAGTTCGACGAGAATGGGAACCCCGCAAAAGGGGACAATGTCTTTCCCATCTGGATCGTGACGGAATTACCCATCGGACTGAAGGGATTGATTCTCGGAGGGGTATTCGCGGCGGCGATTTCCAGCTTGGACTCGATTCTTGCTGCCCTCAGTCAGACCACGGTTTCATTATTGCATAGGACTGACGAACAGCACCTTGCGGATGATGATGAGGAGAGGCATCGCTTTCTGCTCAGAAGGTCCAGAATGTGGGTGGTCATCTGGGGGGCCGGATTGACGGCGTTCTCACTGCTCATGCAAATGGTTCAGGAGAGTCAGAATATTGAGATCCTCCCGCTGGCTTTTGGAATGACGAGTTACACGATGGGGCCCCTTCTGGGCATGTTCGTCTGTGCTTTGCTTGGAAAAGGGAGTTTTCGAGGCCTCCTCTGGGGGGCGATTCTCTCTTTTGTGATAGTACTGTTCATGCGTAAGGACATTTGGATTCTCTTGCACAGTGTCGGAATGAGTTACGAATGGCTTGGCTCGCTGCCAACCTACGTTGTGGACACTGTAAAAGACTCCAGTGAGCACAAGTTGGTGAGTACTGTGGGGTACTTTTGGGCATGGCCGCTAACAACGCTGATTACGCTAGGTTTTGGCCTGTTGTTTCCGTCCCAGGAGTCGTCAAAACGATGAATTCTTAGGTCAACTTAAAGAGATCGTTTTCCTCTCTAACAATCCACAGTGCGTGGAACCCCTTGTGGAATTGCTGTATTGTGACGCGTGAAAATTTAGTCATAAAAGTTTTTGAAATATTGCGTGCGTTGACTCTCTATCTTCCCCGTCTTCGCTAGGGGGAACGACGAGAACAGCGGATGCGAAAGCGTCCGTCATCTGGCCCCTTAGCACGTATAAATAAAAATTCCGGAACCGATACCGCAGGGGTTAGATAATAATGAGCAGCAGCAATGAGAATGGTGGAACAGTCAGGGTCGGAAACGACAGCAGGAGCAACACAAGCACGGCGGCATCCGCAGAGACCGGGCAGGGGGAGCTAGAGAGGGGCGACTGGGGCAAGGTCGCAGCATTTCTGAAGCGCACCGTCAGCGAAGATGCCTTCCAACGCTGGTTCCGTGATGCGCGTCTAGAGCGCACCGCCGAGAACACGGCAACGATTGTGGTCCCAACCGAGACTCATGTCCTCTGGATCGAGGCAAACTACCTGCCTGAACTGGCCCAAGCGGTCGGACAGACCTTGGGAACCTTCGGACGGCCACGAGTCGTGGTGGGATCAGCTCTTGCCGAGAATCCCATTGGGGGAGCTGGTGACGAGGAGCAGCTTCCACTGCTCAATCCATCAGAGGGTCTGACGCATCCCGAACCAAGCAGCGAAGACCTCCAACACAATCGTCGTTTGAAGGCGATCGGGCTCAATCAACTTTACACCTTCGAGCATTTCGTTGTTGGCGGAAACAATCAGTTCGCCCATGCCGCATGTAAGGCGGTCGCCTCTGGCGCCAAGACTGCTTACAACCCACTCTTTATCTACGGTGACTCCGGCCTCGGAAAAACCCACCTGATGCAGGCGATCGGGCAGGAGATCCTCCGAGCTCGTCCCGATGCACGGGTTCTCTTCCTGACCGCCGAGCGATTCACGAATGAGTTCATCGGTGCGCTCCAAAAAGGGGAAATCGAGAAATTCCGGCGGCGCTACCGTCGGGCCGATGTGATGCTGGTGGACGACGTGCAGTTCCTCATCGGCAAGGAGAAGTCACAAGAAGAGTTCTTCCACACCTTCAACACCCTTCTCGACGGGCAAACGCAGGTGGTGCTGACCAGTGATCGCCCAGCTTCGGAGATCCAAACCCTGGAGCCCCGTTTGGTGACCCGCTTTGAATGCGGATTGACCGTGGCTCTGCAGCCGCCTCAGCTTGAGACCCGGATTGCCATTTTGCAGCGCAAGATGGATGAGTGGGAGGTGCGCATTCCTGACGAGTGGGTGCATTTCATCGCAGCCCGGATTCGGAGCAACGTGAGACGCCTCGAAGGGGCCTTGGTGCGGGTGGCGACTTTCAGCTCCCTCGGCCATGGAGAACTCTCCACCGAGCGAATTGAGGACCTTCTCCGTGACATTCTCCGTGAAGAGGCTGCTGCGAAGGTCTCTATCGACGCGATCCAAAAGACCGTGGCCGAATACTTCGATATTCGCCTGGCGGACATGACGAGCCGTCGCCGTCCGGCAAATATCGCCTTTCCACGCCAGATCGCGATGTATCTGAGCAGGAAGCTTACTGGCGGGTCACTGGTTGAGATCGGGGATGCCTTTGGTGGCCGCGATCATGGCACAGTCATCCACGCCTGTAAGAAGGTCGAGTCGGTCATGCAGACCGACGAGCGGATCCGACAGACCGTAGCCTCCCTTGGGGCCCGCCTGAACCGGTAAAGAACAGGGGGCAACACCACATCGGGTAGTGGTTGATCAAAACTGGTGATCCCTGTGGTGGTGGGAATGGTTTAGATTGGTAAAGAATGCTTGCCAATCGGCACTCAGGCCGCAAAATCCGTTGCGACCTGAAAACGGTCGTTTTCACATGAAATTCAAGATCGCCAGGGATGCATTTTTGGACAGCCTGCAGCAAGTTCAGCACGTTGTCAGTACCCGCACAACGCTTCCAATCCTCTCCAACGTCCTGATCGAAGCCGCGGACGGCAAGTTGCGGCTCACGACCACAGATTTGGATGTGGGGGTGAGTGGCACGGTCGAGGCCGACATCAAGAAGGAAGGAGCGGCGACCCTCCCGGTGAAACGCTTGGTGAGTATCATCCGTGAACTGCCGGCAGCCGAAGTGGAGGTCTCCATCGACGGCAAGGACGTTGCCAGCATCACTTGTGGTCCGAGCTTTTTCAAAATCATCGGTCTACCCAATGGCGAGTTTCCTCCGCTTCCGGATTTCAAGGACGCCAAGGAATACAAGATTTCCCAGGAGATGCTCCGCGAGAGTCTCCGCCGGACCGCGTATGCGATTTCGAGCGACGAGACCCGCTACGTTCTCAATGGGATCTTTACCGCCTTCAAGGAAGGCAAACTGACCTTTGTGGCCACTGATGGTCGGCGACTGGCGATGGTCGACAACGAGTTGGAGTTCCCTGCGAGTCACGAAACCGACATCATCATTCCAACGAAGGCCGTGCAGGAGTTACAGCGGCTTCTTGGAAGCGAAGGCGAATCGTTGGTGCGCCTGAGCGACAGCCAAATTTCATTCGAGGTGGGAAGTAGTTTGATCGTCTCCAAGTTGATCGAGGGCAATTACCCGAACTACCGCCAAGTCATTCCCGGTGAAACCCGCGAGCGGTTGACGATCGGCCGGGAAGCTCTCCTGGAGACCGTCCGACGTGTGTCGCTTCTCTCGTCCGAGAAGTCCAACTCGGTGAAGATCGTCCTCTCCGAAGGGAATATGGATGTCACCGCCAACTCACCGGACATCGGTGAGGCCAAGGAGTCCATGCCTGTCAACTACAGCGGTGTGGAGATGGCTATTGCCTTCAATCCGGAATTTCTCATGGCTCCACTGCGCAACCTGACGGATGACGAAGTTCAGTTGGATCTTATCGATGAGATGAGCCCCGGCGTTCTACGTGCCGCGGGAGCCTTCCTCTACGTGCTGATGCCCATGCGGGTGACGGGCTAGGGAAGCAAGCGTCGCAGGACGGATTCGGACAGATTCCGAAGAGATCAGATCGCTCCGTTGTCGCGGAGAAAATTTCCGAGGAGACGCATGCCGGCCTTCTGGCTTTTTTCGGGGTGGAACTGGGTGGCCACCACATTGCCTCGTTGCACGGCAGCGGCGAAACGAGTGCCGTATTCTGTTTCTGCAGCGATCAATGAAGGGTCTTCCGGGACGGGAAAGTAGGAATGCACATAGTAGAAGTATGGGGCGGGACCCAGGCCTTCCCAGGGAGTCGATTCAGGAACGTTCAGTTCCGCGCTGTTCCAGCCCATGTGCGGGACCTTCAAGCCGGAGTCCGGGAAGTGCCGGACGGTTCCCTGGAAAATTCCCAGCCCTGGTTGACCGGGAGATTCCTCACTGGATTCGAAGAGCAACTGGTACCCAACGCAGATACCGAAGAAGGGACGATCCGCGGCAAGCCACGCTTTGAGAGGCTCGACGAGTTCACGCTCTTCCAGCTTTTTCATGCAATCTCCGAAGGCGCCCTGTCCTGGAAAGACCAGAAGACGACAGTCGTCAAAGCCCTCTGCGCTTGAAAGGAGCTGCGGCGTCACGCCAAGAGCCTCGAGAGCCTTCACCAGGCTGCGGATGTTTCCTCCACCGTAATCTACGACTCCAACTGTCATGAGCGTGCCTCGAATGGGAGGTTAAAGAAGCTCCTTCGTGCTGGGGACTCCAGTGACACGCGGATCGGAAGTCACCGCAACGCGAATCGCACGGGCCATGCCTTTGAAGATGCTCTCGGCAATGTGGTGCCCGTCGCGGCCGTAGAAGACCTCGACGTGCAGATTGGCACGAAGGTTTGACGAGAGGGCACGACAGAATTCTTCCACCAGGCTAAAGGGGAAGTTCTGTGCATCAGGGGTGTCATCCGCGGCCCGGAACTCCAGCCAGGGACGGTTACTGAGATCCACGACAACCCGGCTCAGCGCCTCATCCATCGGCACAAAGGCATGACCATAGCGGGTGATGCCGCGTTTGTCGCCCAGGGCTTCACGAATGCATTCTCCGAGAACGATCCCGGCATCCTCAACGGTGTGGTGGAAGTCCACCAGCACGTCTCCATCGACCTTGATTTCAAGATCGATGAGTGAGTGGCGGGAGAAGAGCGTCAGCATGTGATCGAAGAACGGAATTCCTGTTTCAATGGATGACGCTCCGGTTCCATCAAGGTTCAGCTTGAGGCTGACATCGGTCTCTGTGGTTTTCCGTGACTGCTCCGCAGTTCGTGGATTGGTGGACATAAATGTTTGGACGTGCCTGAATTGGGTTTAGTCGTCAGACTTCTTTTTGCCGCCGGCAAAGATTGCACCGACCGCGATGATGATCACCACGCCCATGACAACGAGGAGGATGGTGGTCATGCCTGATTCTTCCTCTTGCACTGCAGGCTCCTCCGTCACCGAAGTGCTTGCGTCATCGCCTTGAGTGGATTCGGACTCTTCGGTCTTAGTTTTTTCCGTGGCGGGCTCTTCGCCATCTTCGCCATCTTCGCCATCTTCGCCATCTTCGCCATCAGTTCCTTCCTCCGTCTCAGCATCTCCATCGGGCT
>JAPKDA010000206.1 GCA_028822695.1 Akkermansiaceae bacterium | reverse complement strand
ATTCACTGGGAAGGACAGCGGGTTTGAAGAACCCGAGGACGCCGAGCTGATCCTCAATACCGAGACGTTGACCATCGAACAAAGCGCAGAAACACTTTTGACATTTCTGGAGCAACGCTCCAGCGCTTCTGGATCTTCCCAAATAACGGATAACCAATAACCGATAACTTTTTTTCCCCAATGCCCGACTACCAGCTCAGTCATCTCGATCAAATTGAGTCCGAGGCCATTTTCATCCTGCGGGAAACTGCGGCGCAATTTGAAAATCCTGCGCTTCTGTTCTCCGGTGGCAAGGATTCCATTGTCATGGCCCATCTCGCCTACAAGGCGTTTTGGCCTTCGAAATTGCCCTTTCCGCTCGTGCACATCGACACCGGGCACAACTTTGGCGAGACCATTGAATACCGCGACGAGTTCGTGAAGAAGATCGGAGCGCGGCTTGTGGTTGGTTCCGTGCAGGAGTCGATCGACAAGGGCCGGGTGGCGGAAGAGAAAGGCGCGAATGCCTCTCGAAACCGGGCGCAGACGACGACCTTGTTGGATACGATTGAAGAGCACAAGTTTGATGCGGCTCTCGGTGGTGGTCGGAGGGATGAGGAGAAGGCCCGGGCGAAAGAGCGGTTCTTTTCCCACCGCGATGATTTCGGCCAGTGGGATCCGAAAAACCAACGGCCCGAACTGTGGAATCTATTCAACGGACGCAAGCATCATGGCGAGCACTTCCGGATTTTCCCGCTCTCAAACTTCACGGAGATGGACGTGTGGATGTACATGCACCGGGAGGGGATCGTGCTTCCGAGTCTTTACTACGCCCACGAGCGGGACACGATCACCCGGAATGGAACGATCCTCGCGGTTTCCGAGTTTGTGCAGCCCCGCGATGGTGAGCAGGTGGAGCGGAAGATGATCCGGTTCCGGACCATGGGGGATGCGACAATCACCGGAGCGGTGGAGTCGACCGCGGACAACATGGAAACGATCATCGAGGAAGTGGCTGCGGCTCGTCAGACCGAGCGTGGCAACCGGGCGGATGACAAGCGTGGCGAAACCGCCATGGAAGATCGGAAGAAAGAAGGCTATTTTTAGGGGAGCGTGGGCCTCTGGGGGAAAACGTTGGATTACCAAGTAGAGAAGAATGAGCAAAATTCTCGTCGCAGGAGGAGCCGGTTACATCGGCTCGCACACGGTCCGGCATCTCGTTCGCGAGGGGCTGGAAGTCGTGGTCTTGGACAACCTCTCGGAAGGTCACCGCGAAGCGTTGGTCGATCCGGGAGTCACTTTCGTGGAGGGAGGGATTGGTGATCGCGAGTTGCTACGTCGGGTTTTCGAAAAGGAGCAACCGACTGCGGTGATTCACTTTGCGGCGCACGCTTACGTTGGGGAGTCGGTGAATGAGCCCCTGAAGTATTACGAAAACAATTTGGCAGCACCTTTGGTGATGCTTGAGGTGATGCGGGACTTTGGCTGCAAGAGGTTCGTGTTTTCCTCGACCTGCGCCACCTACGGAGAGCCGATCGCTCTTCCGATCACGGAAGAGAATCCCCAGCAACCGATCAATCCCTACGGATGGAGCAAGCTGATGCTTGAGCAAGTGTTGAAGGACTGCGAGGGCGCGTGGGGGCTGCGCAGTATTTGCCTCCGCTACTTCAATGCCTGTGGGTGTTCCGAGGATGGAAAAATTGGCGAGGATCACGATCCAGAGACGCATTTGATTCCGATCGTGCTTCGGGCGATCACAGGTGAGGTGGAGAAGCTTCAGGTGTTCGGAACGGACTATCCAACGCCCGACGGGACTTGCATTCGTGATTACATTCATGTGGATGATCTCGCCTCGGCCCATGATCGAGCGGTGCGTTATTTAGAGAGGGGCGGGGTATCGGACGCCGTTAATCTGGGGACCGGTAAGGGAACTTCCGTGCAGCAGATCATCGACGCGGCGGAGCGCGTGTCGGGGAAGTCGGTGCCGGTGGAATGCGGTGCGCGGCGGACGGGAGATCCTGCGGAGTTGATCGCTGATCCGTCTAGGGCCGGACGGGTCTTGGGTTGGAAGGCGACGCGGAGCCTCGACACGATCATGGAGTCGGCCTGGCAATGGTTTTCAGCCCCGCACGGGGGCA
>JAPKDA010000092.1 GCA_028822695.1 Akkermansiaceae bacterium | reverse complement strand
CTGGAGGCGGCGGGCGGACTCGAACCGCCGAATAACGGTTTTGCAAACCGTCGCCTTACCACTTGGCTACGCCGCCGTCAGGGTGGCAGAGGAGTAATGTCCCACCCATCCCCTGTCAATCGCGCAGAAGCGGTTGGCCGGGGATCTCCGCTCCTTCCTGGCCATTCCTCGTCAAAGGCTCAACTCGTACCGGGTGCTCCGCCCTCCTCCCACCGAGCGCATGGCCCCGATCTGGACCAGATTCTGCATATCCCAGGTGGCTGTCGCTTTGGAGGCTTTCGTCAACGCGACATACTTCCGCGCATTCATCCCGCCCTCGAACCCCTCAGGCCCGGCCGCCAGCATCCGCTCAACGACCTTGAGCTGCCGCTCGTTCAACTGTCCCCGAAATCGCCCGCTCCAACCGCTCCACCATTTCCCCGATCTCCTCCCCCGTGGCCACCAACGGAGGCATCAGCACCACAGTGTCCTGAATCGGCCGCGTCAGCAGCCCAAACTCCCGCGCTTTCGCGCAAACCTCCGCCCCAGCCTTCCCGCGCTCTGCAAAGTAACTTCCATCCTCCTCCCGCAAATCCACCCCGGCGATCAAACCCCGCTGCCGCACCTCGTGGACATTCGGACAAGCCCCCTTCAACTCCCGCAGCAATCCCGCCATCTCCCCCGCCCTCTCTCGCACCCCCTCCAAAAACCCCTCCGCCTCCAACAAATCCAAACTCGCCAGCGCAACCGCCGCCCCCAACTGATTCGCCGTATAGCTGTGCCCGTAATGAAACACCTTCTCCGGCCCACCCAAAAACGCCTCGTAAATCTTCCCCGTCGTCAACGTCGCCGCCAGCGGCAAATACCCGCCGGTCAATCCCTTCGCTAAACACAGATAGTCCGGCACCACCTCTTCCTGCTGACACGCAAACATCGTTCCCGTCCGTCCAAACCCCGTCATCACTTCATCACAAATCAACTGCACCCCCACCGTATCACACCAGTCCCGCAACTCCCGCAACATCCCCTCCGGCCACACCCGCATCTCATTGACCCCCTGCACCAACGGCTCGATCACCACTGCCGCCGTCTTCGCAATCTCTTCCTCCGACAAACTGCGTAGCACCTCCACCGACTCTACATGCCGCACCGGAAATCCAAACTGCCGGAACCGATCGAAAAACCTCTTCACCCCACCCAACGACGCTGCCCCCATCGTGTCGCCATGATACCCATCCGCAAACGCAAGGAACCCCGTCCGCTCCTCCTCGCCCGTCTGCTGCCGATACTGAATCGCCATCTTCACCGCCACCTCCACCGCCGTCGATCCGTCATCGGAAAAGAACACCCGCTCCAAACTCCCTTCCGGAAACTGCCCCACCAAGCGCTCCGCCAATTCCGAAGCGCGTGGATTCGCGTAGCCCAAGAAAGACGTATGCGCCACCTCCCCGAGCTGCGCTTCCACCGCCGCATTCAGCACCGGATGGTTGTGCCCATGGATGTTCGTCCAGATACTCGAGTTCCCATCCAAATATCGCCGCCCCTCCGAATCCTCCAGCCACACCCCCTCGCCCTTCACCAACACCAACGGCTCTCCCGCCCCCCACGCACCCTGATCGGTGAACGGATGCCAGCAATGCGCCCGATCCGCCTCCAGCCAGAGTCGCGTCTTCTCATTCATCCTCCAAATCCTCCAAAATCTTGTCGATCCGCTCAATCATCCGCCAAGGCACCCGCTTCCGCTGATACTTGTTGAACAAGATCACCCGCAGCTTCCCCCACAGCTCCCGACTGACCGGATCATGCTCCGTCCACTCCTCCTCCCCCTTCCGCTGGGAAATCAGGCGCCAGCGGCTGGCATGATACTCGGCTCGGTGAAAGACCACGCCCTCGTCATCCTCATCCCGCCACTCGTGCTTCTGCATGCCCCTCCCTAGCCCCTCCGGCCCCCGATGTGAAGCCCCCGCTTGTTCCACGTTGACCACCCCTGCCAAAAACCGGAGCATCCCTCCCGTGATCCGAATGCTTAACAGCGACGTGGCCAAGATCCTCGCCTATCTTGTCTCGTGCTTCCTGCTCGCCGCCCTGATCTCCCCGTGGCTCTACAATGTAGGGATGTTCCTCGCCGAGTTCACCGAGGCCGGCACCGAGAACAGCTTTCTCGACTGGCTTGGCGGAAAGGCACGCGACTCCGAGTTCCACACCTTCTTCAAGCGCTCCTTGCTTCTCTCCGGCCTCATTCTCCTCATCCCCCTCATCTTCTCCCTCCGCCTCAACCGCAAACCCGCCTCACTTCGCGACTCCCCCTGGTCACTCTACCTCCCCCCCCACACCATCGCCGGCACCCAAGGCCAAGCTCTCCGCAACCCGCGCCTCGGCTGGCTGCAACTCATCACCGGCTTCCTCCTCTCCGCCGGACTCCTCTTCGGCATGGGCCTCATCCTCATCTCCATGGGTTGGTTCTACTGGGACGACAGCGCGAATTGGGCTTCCGACCTGAAAGAATCGTTCATCTCTTCCATCCCAGCCTCCCTCATGGAAGAGTTCCTCTTCCGCGGTGCCCTCCTCGGCATTTTCCTCCGTGCCTTCCGCCCCTTCTGGGCCATCGTCCTCCTCTCCATCCTCTTCTCTGCCGTCCACTTCCTCCAACCCAGCAGCTCCTTCGTCGTCTTTGACCAATCGATTCCCATCCCCGACGGCTCCACCTACATCAACCCCGAGAGCGCCATCGCTGGCTTCGAACTACTCAAGGTCATCGGCCTCCGCCTCCTCGACCCACTGCCCTTCCTCTACGAATTCACCGCCCTCCTCACCGTCGGCCTCATCCTCGGCTACGCTCGCTTCGCCACCTCCTCCCTCTGGCTGCCCATCGGCCTCCACTCCGGTTGGATCTTCTCCCTCCGCCTCTTCAGCCAACTCACCGACCGCAACGAACTCGACCCCAGCCTGAGCCTCTACATCGGCGATAGCCTCAAAGAAGGACTCATCCCCCTCGCCACCCTCGGCGTCACCGCCCTACTCGTCCACATTTACACCCGCACCCTGCGCCCTCCCCGACGGCCCGATCCAAACTCTCCCGCGCCCACCGAGCCGTCCACTTTATGATTCCATCTCCAAAAAAACGTAGCTGAGGCGTCCCGCCGCTGAGCTCATCCAGAAGATCCAAGCATCAACAATGCTCCTCTAACTTTCCTCAAACCCCAACCAAATCAAATCGCAGAATGTTTTTTGGAGTTGGTAGCAGTCCCGCCCGCTGGCTCGATTTCCTCTTCCCCCCCTCCTGCCACCTCTGCAGGTCTCCCCTGCAACGCGGTCGCTACCTCTGCCTCCCTTGCCGCGACTCCCTCCCCCGGGTCAGCTCACCGCTCTGCCTCCAATGCGGATTCCCCTTCGACGGCACCCAGCCCGACCCCACCTCCTGCCCGAACTGCGAAGACCGCTCCTTCGCCTTCGATTTTGCCCGCGCCACACTCCTCGCCCGGGACGGCGCACGTGAGCTGGTACATTCCTTCAAATACGAACGCCGCCTCCATCTCCATCACGAACTCGCCAGCCTCGTCGCGGAAGCACTCGACGACGAACGGCTCTCCTCCGATACCAACACCGAGTGGACCGTCGTCCCCGTCCCCCTCCACTGGCGCCGCCAACAGTGGCGCTGGTTCAATCAAGCCCGGGAGATTGCCAAGACCCTCGCCGACCTCCGCGCCCTCCCCATCCACGACGCCCTCCGCCGCTCCCGCTTCACCACCCAGCAAACCCTCCTCAACCGTAAACAACGCCTCCAAAATCTCCACGGTGCCTTCCAGCTGACCCGCCGCGAAAAACGCCACCATTTCCTGCGCGGAAAGGCTGTTTTTCTCGTCGATGACGTCTTCACCACCGGATCTACGGCACACGAATGTGCCCGTGTCCTCAAGGAGGAGGCCGGCGCCGAAAAGGTGGTTGTCCTCACCGCCCTCCGAGGCTAATCTCGGCCCACATTCGCGGAGCCAACGGCCCTCGGGAACCTCTCTCTCAACAACATGGGAATTTTCAAGAAGCGGCGCCTTCGCGATCGCGACAAGGACAAGGCAAAAAGGGAGAGCGTCCCCGACGACCTCTGGACCAAGTGCCCCGACTGCGCGGAACTCGTCCACACCCTCGACCTCAAACAAAACCTCCAGGTCTGCCCAAAGTGCGATCACCACTTCCTCATGGGATGCCGGGACCGCGTCGAGCTCCTCGCCGATCCTGGCAGCTTTGAGGAAACCAATGGTCACCTCATCTCCGCAAACCCCCTCGACTTCAAAAACTACGAAGACAAAGTCGCCGGCCTCCGCGAAAAAACACAGCTCAACGACGCCGTCCTCACCGGCCGCGCCACCATCGGCGGAGTCCCCACCATGCTCGCCATCATGGACTTTAAATTCTTCGCCGGATCCATGGGCTCCGTGGTCGGAGAAAAAATCGCCCGCGCCATCGAGACCGCCATCGACGAAAAACGCGCCGTCCTCATCTTCTCGTCCTCTTCCGGAGCCCGCATGCAGGAAGGCCTCCTCTCCCTCATGCAAATGGCCAAAACCTGCGGCGCCCTCAGCCGACTCAGCCAGGCCAACCTCCCCTACATCTCCGTCCTCACCCACCCCACCACCGGGGGCGTGACCGCATCTTTTGCCACCATCGGCGACGTCAACATCGCCGAACCAAAATGCATGATCGGATTTGCCGGACCTCGTGTCGTCAAGGAAACCACCCATCAGGACCTCCCTCCCGGCTTCCAAACCGCCGAGTTCATGCTCCAACACGGCCTCATCGACGCCATCGTCCACCGCAAGGACCTCCACTCCAAACTCGTCCAGATCCTCGGCCACCTCATGCCCAGGTAAAGGGAGCGCGGGTTTCCAACCCGCTCCACAACCCCGGCCTCCCCCATGCATGGTTCCCGCGTCCGGCCGCACCAATGACCTATCAGGAATCCATCGACTGGCTCTACTCCACCCAGCTCTTCGGAATCAAGCTGGGCCTCGACAACCCGCGCCGTCTCCTTCGCGAATACCTCGCCTTCCCCCCGCAGCGCACCAAGGTCATCCACGTCGCCGGCACCAACGGCAAAGGCTCCGTCTGCGCCCTCATCGACTCCGTGGCCCGCTCCACCGGCCGCCGCACCGGACTCTTCACTTCCCCCCACCTCGTCGACTTCCGCGAACGCATCCGCATCTCCGGTGCTGAAATCTCCGAAGAAGACACCATCCGCCACCTCACCGCCCTCCGCGAATTGGTCAAAGATTGGGAATACCACCCCACCTTCTTCGAACTCGCCCTCGCCGTTGCCCTCAAACACTTCTCCGAAAACAACTGCGAACTCCTCATCCTCGAAACCGGCATGGGCGGCCGCCTCGATGCCACCACCGCCGTCCCCGCCGACGTCGCCGTCATCACCCCCATCGCTCTTGATCACCAAGAACATCTCGGCGACACCCTCGCCGAAATCGCCGGCGAAAAAGCAGGCATCATCTGCCCCACCAAACCAGTCTTCTCCGCCGCCCAAGCCCCCGAAGCCCGCTCCGTCATCGAGCAAAAAGCCAACGAACAACGCGCCCCACTCGATTTCATCGACGAACCCCTCACCGGATACTCCCTCGGCCTCCACGGCCCCCACCAACTCGAGAACGCTGCCCTCGCCCTCGCCACCCTCCACGGCATCGGCGTCCACCTCGACTACGAAGTCGTCAAACACGGCCTCCAAAACGCCCGCCACCCCGGCCGCTTCGACATCATCAGTGACTCTTCCAGTGGCGTGACCGTCCCGGCCACAGGCCCCCACGACCCCAGTGCCCCCTCCCAAAGCCCCCCCCTCGTCCTCGACATCGCCCACAACCCCTCCTCCGCCAAAGCCCTCGCCACCACCTGGCACGAAAAATTCCCCAACCAGAAAGCCCACCTCATCTTCGGCCTCGTCGCCGACAAAGATCTCCACGCCGTCCTTTCCCAACTCCTCCCCCTCGCTCACGAACTCCACCTCGTCCCCGTCAACTCCCCCCGCGCCACCCCCCCCGAGGACATCAAAGCCGCCCTCCCCGCCGACCCACCACCTGTCACCATCCACCCCGACCTCGCCAGCGCCCTCGCCTCGAGGTCCACCACCCTCCCCACCCTCCTCACCGGCTCCGCCTTCCTCATCGGCGAAGCCCTCGCCCTCCTCCAGGACAAGTCCCATCGCTCCTCCGACCAGTAAGGTGACTGTCCCGGTCGCCTCTAAACCCCTCCCGCGATAGCCGCACTTCCCACAGTGGCGTGATCCATCCCGGTCACGATCAAGTCCCTCTCCGACGAAGGAGGCCATATTCCCCTCCCCAATCCAAGCAATCAGCGAAATCAGCGATCAAATCTCACCGCTCCACTCCGCCCACCACCCCCATTCTTCCATCGCGCCCCCCGCCCTCTCGTGCTTTCATCTAGCTGATGCCAGAGCCCATCCAGCTCGAAACCAAGGACGGTCTCTACCTCCCCGAGGCCGACCTCTGGCTCGACCCCCATCGCAAACATCGCTGGGCCTTCGTCTCCCACGGTCACGCCGATCACTTCGCGCGTCACGATCGCATCATCACCTCCAAACCCAATGCGCACATCCTCCGCGCCCGCTACAACGTCACCCCCTCCCGCCTCGAACCCCTCGAATTTCAACAACCCTTCGACCACAAAGGCTTCACCATCCGCCTCTTCCCCGCCGGCCACATCTACGGATCAGCCATGATCCACCTCACCCGTAAAAGTGACGGGGCCACCCTCCTCTACACCGGCGACTTCAAAGCCCGCCGCGGCCTCACCGCCGAAGAACCCGTCTTTCGCCAGGCCGACACCCTCATCATGGAGACCACCTTCGGAAAACCGCAGTTCGTCTTCCCCACCATTACCGAAGTCTCCGGCGACATCCTCAACTTCGTCAACACCGCCCTCGAAGAAGGCGCCACCCCCGTCCTCCACGCCTACTCCCTCGGCAAAGCGCAAGAAGCCCTAGCCATCCTCACCGAAGCCCGCATCCCCGCCGTCCTCAACTCCGCCACCGCCAAGATGACCACCGCCTGCCGCGAAGCCGGCGCCGGCCTCCCCGAACCCGTCCTCTTCCAAGGCACCGTCCCCGCCGGATCCTGCCTCATCTGCCCACCCAACTCCCTCCACAAAGACAAATACAAAGGCGTCGAGAACCCCCGCAGCGCCATGCTCAGTGGCTGGGCCCTCATCCCCGGCGCCAAATATCGCTACCGCTGCGATGCCATCTTCCCCCTCTCCGACCACGCCGACTTCCCCGGACTGTTAGAAGCCGTCAACCGCATCCGCCCCAAACGCATCCTCACCGTTCACGGCTTCACCCAAGAGTTCGCCACCGAACTCCGTCGCCTCAACCACGACGCCTGGTCCATCGACGGCGACGACCAACTCGAACTCGCCCTGCGGGTCTAAGAGCGTGGGTTTTCAACCCGCTTCATCGGTCCAGTCCCTCCGAAAATATGGAGCGTGGGTTTGTAACCCGCTTCACTGGCCCACCTCCCTTTTGGACTGCGGTGGCAGAGTGCGGAACGAACGCCGACACCGCTTTCAGGCGGCACCACTGCCCCTTTTTCCCACTTCCGCTCCTAAAGGGAGCCAAGAACAAAGCCCATGGTTTCAACCATGGGAAAATCCCCGCTCACACAACCCAACCCTCACTCCACAATAAAAAACGGATTCAACAAGTTCTCCTTGTTGTAGGCCAGCGCCTCCCGCGTCCCCGCATCCAGCACCTTCCGCCCCGCCGCCGTGGCCACCGCATGCGCCGCACCGGTATCCCACTCCATCGTCGGCCCAAAGCGCGGATACACATCCGCCTCACCCTCAGCCACCAAACAAATCTTCAACGAACTCCCCGCCGACAAAAACTCCACCGTCTTCCCCCCCGCCCGAAGCTCTTCCACAAACACCTCCACCTCCGGCGTCAAATGCGAACGGCTCGCCACCACCTTGATCTCCTCCTTCTCGGAATAATGCGGCCCACCCTCAATCGCCACCGGCTCCTCAGACCCTTCCATCCGCCAAGCACCTTCCCCCACCACACCGAGATACATCGTGTCAGTCACCGGACGGTAAACCACCCCGATCACCGGCACGCCATTCTCCACCAACGCGATGTTTACCGTGAACTCACCGTTCTTCTTGATGAACTCCTTCGTCCCATCCAACGGATCCACCAACCAGAACGTCGTCCAGTCGCAACGCTCCGAATAATCGAGCTGCTTGTTCTCCTCCGAAATCACCGGCGTCCCCGCGTGCTCCGCATGCAGGAACTCCATGATCACCTCGTTGCCCGCCTTATCAGCTTCGGTCAACGGCGACTCGTCCTCCTTATAGTCGATCTCGAAATCCCGGGCGTAGATCTCCATGATCTTCGCCCCGGCACGCCGCGCCACATCAAGTAGCGGCCCGATTCCCACAGAGTAGGCGTTCGTGATCATGACCTGAGACGAGACCTAATGGCTCCGGCAGAACTCCTCAAAGCGCGTCAACCCTTCGTTGAGCACGTCCAGCGTCGTGCAGTAGCTCAAGCGAACCGCCGAATCGTTACCGAACGCGAGCCCTGGAACAGCAGCCACCTTGTAGCGGGTGAGCAGCTTATCGCAGAGATTCTGGGACTTCAGGCCAAGCTGTTCGCAGTTCGCAAAGAAGTAGAAGGCGCCTTGCGGCTCCACCACACTCACATTGGAAATTCCTGCGAGGCGACCCAGTGCAAACTGACGACGCACATCGTACTCAGCCTGCATGTCGTTCACGAAGTCCTGCGGACCTTCCAAAGCGGCCAACGCGCCATACTGCGCAAACGTAGTCGCATTCGAACTGGTGTGCCCCTGGATCTTGGAAATCGCTGCCGCGAGAGCTTCGGGCGCTGCGGTGTAACCCACACGCCAACCGGTCATCGAGTAAGCCTTCGCAAAACCATGACAAACCACAGTCAGATTGTAGAGTTCCTCGCTCAGGGAAGAAATGCTCACGTGCTTCGTCTCTCCGTAAACGAGCTTCTCGTAGATCTCGTCGGAAAGAATCACGATGTCCTCGTAAAGAGCCACTTCACCAATCGCGCGAAGCTCCTCTTCCGTGTAAACCGCACCAGTCGGGTTGCTTGGCGAGTTGATGATCACCATTTTCGTCCGCGGCGTCATCGCCTCTTCGAACTGCTCGGCCGTCATCTTCCAACCGCTCTTCTGCGTCGTCTCAACAAAAACCGGCTCACCGCCAGCAAGTCGCACCATCTCCGGGTAGCTCACCCAGTAAGGAGAAGGAATGATCACTTCGTCGCCCTCTTCCACCATCGCGAGAATCGCGTTGAAGCAGGCTTGCTTGCCACCGCTCGTCACGCAGACCTGCTTGGCGTCATAGGCGACGTTGTTGTCGGTCAAAAGCTTCTTTGAAATCGCTTCGCGCAGCTCAGGAATTCCAGCAGCCGGCGTGTACTTCGTCTTGCCTTCCTTCAACGCCAGGTAGCAGGCCTCCTTGATGTGATCCGGAGTGTCTATCTCCGGCTCGCCGCCGGCCAGTCCGTAAATTTCTTCGCCTTGCGCCTGGAGCGCCTTGGCCTGGTTCGTCACAGCCAGAGTGAGGGAGGGTGTGACCTTTTCGATTCGCGATGAGAGGTTATCCATGGAGTTGGTAATGAGGTAATTTCTCCAGGGATGGAGAAACAGACACTGGGCCAACTCTCCTCCCTAGGAGCGGGGCCTTCTGCCTCGCGAGCCCCTTTGTTGCAAGAGAAATGCCTCCCTCTTCGGATTTCCGGGAACCACCTCGATTGCGGGCCCAAAATCCCCCTATCTTCAGCCCGTCCCGTGGTGCTTCTCAAGCAGTTCCCGTGCCTGTCCCTGCCAATCCCCACTCTTCATCCGATTCTTCAACCCAAGCTTCTTCGACATCTCCTTCTGATCTTCTGGCGTCAACTCCGCGATCTGGCGAAAACTGAACACCCCCGCGGCCTTCAGTCGCTTCGCCAAAACCACCCCGACCCCGTTCATCAGCGTCAAATCATCCACAATATCAGCGTCTTCCACCTCTTCCGGTTCAGATTCCGGCTCTAAACCGCCCTCATCGTCATCATCCACCACCTCCAGACGGACCACC
>JAPKDA010000015.1 GCA_028822695.1 Akkermansiaceae bacterium | reverse complement strand
TGACGAATCGATCCTCCGGAAAAATGGGCTACGCCCTCGCCGCCGCCACCCTCCGGAAAGGCCACGAAGTCCTACTCATCTCCGGGCCCACCTGCCTCGATGTCCCCGACGGAGCCGACTTCCTTCCCGTCGAATCCGCTGCGGAATTGTTCGACGCCGTCCAACACTGGATCGGCCGCATGGATGTCGCCATCTTCGCTGCCGCCGTGGCCGACTACCGGCCCGCCAATGTGCCCGATCAAAAAATCAAGAAGACCGGCGAGACGATGACCATCGAATTAGTGCGCAACCCCGATGTCCTCGGATCCACCCGCAGCGAATTCGGTTTCACCGGCACCCTCGTCGGCTTCGCCGCAGAAACAGAGAACCTCGAATCCAATGCCCGTGATAAACTCACCCGCAAAGGCTGCGACCTCATCGTCGCCAACGACGTTTCCCGCAACGACATCGGCTTCGACTCCAACGAAAACGAAGTCCTCCTCGTCTATCCCGATCGCACCGTGACCCTCCCCAAGGACGAAAAAGAACACCTCGCCTTCCACATCCTCGAAGCCGCCCTCGAACTCCGCTCCCCCACCCCCAATTCCCCATGAATCCGACCCTCCTCCTGCTCGGCCTCCTCCTCGCTGGCACCTTCGCCCAATGCGAACCCGCCGGAGAGGACAACTCCAGCTACTGCAGAAAGGTCATCCTCCCCCTCGTCAAATCACCCGGCAAGGACAAGAACCTCTTCAAAACCTTCAAGATCGACGGAGATTCCCAGTGGAATCCCAACTTCTGGGGCGCCTCCCTCGGCTTCGACCAATTCACCGGCATCGGCTGGGGCACCCCCCGCGCCGGTGTCCTCGTCACCCCGGAACACACTCTCTCCGCCGGCCATTACGGTAATAACTACAAGGAAGGCGTCCACTTCTACGACAAGAATGGAAAGTTCCTCGGCTCCCGCGCCGTCGCTCGCGATGCCAACAATCTCACGCGACGAACCAACCTTCCCAACGACATCCGCGTCGCCCGCTTGGAAAGCCCCGCTCCAAAAGGAGCTCGGATCTACCCGCTCCCTGACCCGAAGACCGACGAACAGCGCATCTCTTGGTGTTCCCTCCCAGAAAATCAGCGCCCCCTACTCCTCGCCACCGATTGGAGGAACCCAGTTCCTAAGAAGAACCCTGCCGATCCAAAGGAAGGTCAACAATGGCGCATCACCCGCTCCGCACACCCGGTTCTGCTCAAACGCATCAGCGGAGGAGCCATGGGCTGGACATACGGCCCCCGTGGCGAACCCGCCGTCCATCCCTCCTACCACGAAATCATCAACGTCGGCGACAGCTCCCACCCTCTCTTCTGGGTCACCAAATCCGGCCTCGTCCTCGCTAGCACCTTCACCGGCACCGGCTCCGGCCCGAACTACGGCAACCCCGAAGTCCAAACCGCCATCCAAGAAGCCATCGACAAACTCGGCGGCACGAAACAGTACAAGATCAAAACCGCCCCAGTCCCCTGAACCCCACCATCCCTTCCTTGTGAGCCACCTCGAAACCGCCATCCAAGCCTGCCACGCCTCCGGAAAACTTCTCCGCGAGAACTTCGGCACCAACCTCTCTGTCGATGAAGCCAAACATCACGACATCAAACTCGCCCTCGACCGCGAGTCCCAGGACCTCATCACCGACATCATCCTCAACGCCTTTCCCGACCACGCCATCTACGGCGAAGAAGGCATTGCCGGAAACCAGGACTCATCGCTGGAATGGATCGTCGATCCCATCGACGGCACTGTGAACTTCTTCTACGGCATCCCCCACTTCTGCATCTCCATCGCCCTCCGCGAAGCAGGAGACATCATCCTCGGCGTCATCTACGACCCCATGGTCGATGAACTCTGGACCGTCGAAAAAGGCGGCAAACCACAACTCAACGGCAAGGACATCTGCGCCTCGCCACGGACCCAGTTGAACGAAGCCATCGTCTTCGTCGGCTGCGGCAAGGACGAAGAAGCCCTCGCCACCGGACTCGGCCGCTTCAAACGCGCCTCCCTCAAAGCACGCAAAATGCGCATGATGGGCTCCGCCGCACTCGGCATGGCCTACATCGCCACCGGCCGACTCGACGCCTACATCGAATCCAAAATCTCCCTCTGGGACATCGCCGCCGGCAAACTCCTCGTCGAATCCGCCGGCGGCAATGTCGAACTCACCCCCCTTCCCGGCGCCGAAGACTCCTGGTCCATCGCCGCCTCCAACGGCAAAATCCCCCTCGACGAAATCCTCTAAGCTCTGACCTCTGACCTCTGAAAAATCATGATCCGCTCCGGCATCGGCTACGACGTCCACCAATTCGCTGAAAACCGCCCCCTCATCCTCGGCGGCGTCGACATCCCACACACCCACGGCCTCTCCGGACACTCCGACGCGGATGTCCTCTCCCACGCCATCGCCGACTCCGTCCTCGGTGCCCTCGGCCTCCCCGATATCGGCCACTACTTCCCACCCACCGATGCCTCCATCGAAGGCATCTGCTCCCTCGACATCCTCGCCAAATGCCGCGAGCTCCTCACCGAACACGGAGCCACCCTCAACAACATCGACAGCACTCTTATCGCTGAGGCCCCCAAAGTCCTCCCCCACGCCGAAGCCATGAAGGCAAACATCGCCAAAGCCCTCGGCATCACCCCCGGACAAATCGGAGTCAAGGCCACCACCAACGAAACGATGGGCTTCGTCGGCCGCAAAGAAGGCATCGCCGCCATGGCCATCGCCACGGTCGAGGTGTAGCCAGCACACCCCGTGTGCTGACGCCCCCTCGGCACACGGAGTGTGCCGCTTACCAGCCAGCCGCTTTGGCCAGAGCCGTGCCGATCTCCGCGGGCGTCTGCGCCACTTCGATCCCACACTCCGCCAAAATTGCTTTCTTGGCCTCCGCGGTGTCTTCCTCGCCACCAACAATCGCTCCCGCGTGACCCATCCGACGTCCCGGAGGCGCCGTCGCTCCCGCAATGAATCCCGCAATCGGCTTCTTGCAATACTCCTTCGCCCAACGAGCTGCTTCCGCTTCCGCGCTACCACCGATCTCACCGATCATGATGATCGCCTCAGTCTCGGGGTCCTCGTTGAACATCTGCAAACAATCGATGTGCGAAGTCCCGTTGATCGGATCGCCACCGATCCCCACACAAGTGCTCTGACCAAATCCAAGCTGCGTGGTCTGCCAAACCGCCTCGTAAGTCAGCGTTCCAGAACGCGAAACAATACCCACTTTGCCACGCTGGTGAATGTAGCCCGGCGAGATCCCAATCCGGCAACCACCGGAAGAATCAGGGCCAGTTCCAGGAGTCACGATCCCCGGGCAGTTCGGTCCGATGAGCCGCGCCTGCGATCCCTTCATCGTTTCCTTCACCTTCATCATGTCCATCACCGGAATTCCTTCCGTGATCGCCACCACCAAATCCATTCCCGCATCTACCGCTTCCAATATCGCATCCGCCGCAAACGGAGGCGGCACGAAAATCGCCGAAGCGGTCGCTCCGGTCTCTGCCTTGGCCTCCTCGACCGTATCAAAAATCGGCACCTTGTGGCCACCGTGTTCAAAGACCTGCCCACCCTTGCCGGGGGTCACTCCCGCCACGAGCTGCGTCCCATAATCAAGACTCAGCTGCGCATGCTTGCCGCCAAACCCACCGGTGATGCCCTGAACCAGGACCTTCGTGTTCTCATCAACTAGAATTGCCATCGTATCGTTCGGTTAAAAGTTACTTGGTGGACGCCACGACTTTCTTCGCCGCATCCATAATGTCGTCTGCTGTGATCAGGTTCAACCCGCTCTCCGCCAGCGTCTTCTTGCCAGCCGCCACGTTGTTGCCCTCAAGGCGAACCACCAGGGGAATCTCCAGGGAGACTTCCTTCGTCGCCGCCACGATGCCTTCCGCGATCACGTTGCAGTCCATGATCCCTCCAAAAATATTCACCAAGATCGCCTCCACGTTCGGATCACTCGTGATGATCTTGAACGCCGCCACCACCTGCTCCTTGGTCGCCCCACCACCCACATCGAGGAAGTTGGCGGGCTCGCCACCGGCATACTTGATGATGTCCATCGTCGCCATCGCCAGCCCCGCACCGTTCACCAAACAGGCGATGTTTCCATCGAGTCCAATGTAGTTCAAATCCGACTCCGATGCCGCCACTTCCCGAGGATCTTCCTCGTCCGTGTCGCGGTAGGCCATAATGTCCGGATGACGATAAAGCGCGTTGTCATCGAATCCAAACTTGGCATCCAGCGCGAGGACCTCGCCGTCCGTCGTCTCCACCAGTGGGTTGATCTCCACCATCGAGCAATCACAGGACAGGAAGAGTTTGTAGAGATTCACCAGCAACTTCCCAAAAGCCTTCGCCTGTGCGCCCTTCAGGCCAAGCCCCGCCGACAACTTCCGCACTTCGTAACTCTGCAGCCCGGCCAGCGGATGAATGAACTCACGCAACATTTTCTCCGGCGTCTTCTCCGCCACCTCTTCGATATCCATCCCGCCTTCCGTGGAGGCCACGATCACCGGCGAACAAGACTCACGGTCCATGAGGATCGCCAAGTAGTACTCATGCGCGATGTCCACCGACTCGGCCACCATCACCTTGCGCACCAACTTGCCCGCCTCACCGGTCTGCTTGGTCACCAAAGTCTCTCCCAACATCTTCGCCGCGAATTCCTTCGCCTGCACCGGCGTGTCGACGAGATGCACACCCCCCTGAAAACCATTCTTGAAGGTCCCCTTGCCCCGTCCACCGGCGTGGACCTGTGCCTTGATCACAAGACCCCCTCCTCCAATCGCCTGCGCTGCCGCTTCGGCCTCTTCCGGAGTGCTGGCAACGGTCCCCTTGGGGCTCCCTACCGAAAATTTATCGAACAACTCCTTGGCTTGATACTCGTGGATATTCATGGCGCGAAACGCCGCGACGCTAACGACCTTCCCCAGCCTTGCAACCCCGGTTTTATCAATTCTTAATGCTTTCCTCACATCGACCATACAGACACCCCTCATGCTCCCCCCCATGACCCCCTTCACCCTCCGCCTTCTTTCGCTCTTCTGGCCCCTCCTCGCCGTCACCCGCCTCGATTGGCTCGCCACCGGATTCTCGCTCACCAAGGAGTCCGGAGAAGAGCTTCTGCTCGATCCCGCCTACAAAAAGTAGGCTGTCCGTCCCAACAGTAAGGGGACAGTCCCGGTCCCCACTAAATCCCCCGGCGAGAGCCGCACTTCCCAACCCCTGATAACCAATAACCGATAACCGCTGCGCAGCAGCCCCCTCAATCCACCGTACTCCCCACCACCCCACCCTTCGTCATCGTCTCCAACGCATCCCCTTCCTTCACTTCCTCCGGACTCCGCACCACCTTCCCGTCCGGTCCAAACGTAATCGAAAAACCCCGCTCAAACGCCGACTCCGGCCCCAGCGCCTTCACCAACCCACCCAACCTCGCCAACTTCGCTTCACACCCCTCCACCCGCCGTTCCATCCCGTGCTTCAACCGCATCTGGATCTGCGCCAGCCCCTCCCGCCGCCGCTCCACTATCACCAACGGATGCAACATCTTCCACGACGCCCGGTGATCCCGCGCCTCCGCCTCCGCTTCATTCAACCGATCCTTCACCACCTGCCCAAGCCGCCCTCGTAGCTCATCCATACGCAGCACCGGTTCCCGCAAAGCCTTCTCCGCCCCCCGCGCCATCACCCCGCGCCGCGCATAACGCAACACATCCTCACCCCGCCGCAACGCCTCCAACACCGGCCGCTTCAAACTCTCCCCCATCCTCTTCACTCGCAACCCCAACTCCTCCCCGTCCGGCACCACCAACTCCGCAGCCGCACTCGGCGTGGGAGCACGCTCATCCGCCACAAAATCCGCAATCGTAAAATCAATCTCATGCCCCACCGCCGAGACCACCGGAATCGGACAGGCATGAATCGCCCGCGCCACGATCTCCTCGTTGAAATTCCACAAGTCCTCCAGCGATCCACCGCCGCGCCCCACGATCAACACATCACACTGCGGCATCCCATACTTCTCCGCCTCTCCCAACTGCTCAATCGCCCGGGCAATCCCCCGCTCCGCACCCTTCCCCTGCACCGCCACCGGATACAATACCGCCGTCACCCACGGAGCCCGCCGCGACAACACATTCATCATGTCCTGTAAGGCCGCCCCGGTCGGCGAAGTCACCAACCCAATCGTCTTCGGAAATTTCGGCAACGCCTTCTTCTCCCCCGCCGCAAACAACCCCTCCTCCTGCAACTTCCGCTTCAAGGCCTCAAACCGCGCCTGTAAATCGCCCTGGCCCGCCGACTCCACCCGCTTCACCACCAACTGCGCCGTCCCCCGCGCTTCGTAAATCGTCACCTCCCCAAAAACCCGCACCTTCGCCCCGTCCTCCAGAGCCTGCCATCCCTCCCGACGCTTCGCCCCAAACATCGCACAGGAAATCTGCGACTTCTCATCCTTCAACGAAAAATACGCATGCCCACTCGCCTGCATCCGCATGTTCGACACCTCCCCCTCCACCCACAACTCCCCAATCTCGATCTCCAGAATATTCCGCATCCGCCGCACCAACTTCGACACACTCAAGGCCCGGTCCTCCCGATCCGTATACTGCCTGCCCTGCTCGTTCACCCGCATGCCCAAAACCCTAGCCAACCAATTCCCGGTGACAACCCCCTAACTGACGCAGTGGCGTCTTCCCGCAGGCCGTGCCGGGGGCGGCCCGCCCCCGGTCTCCATCCAATCCATCCACAATCACCCCATATCCCGCCGACCGCACTTCTTTTCTCCTGACCTTCCCCACCTTTGCGCTTATGGTTTCAGGGTGCCTCCAACAGAAACCATTGCCTTGCCAGCCGCCCTCGGAGTGCTGCTTGTGCACATCATCGGTGTTCTGCATACCATTCACGTCATCATGAATGGGCGCACCGCGCAGGGCACCATCGCATGGATCGTCTCCCTCGCCGCGATGCCTTACATCGCTATTCCTTTCTACTGGATCCTTGGTAGAAACAAATTCACTGGCTATGTCCGCGCCCGGAGAGCCGACGATGAACGTCTCGTCCAGAACTCCATGAACCTGCGCACCGCCTTCCTCAAATACCAGGTCGAGGACCCCTCCCCTTTGATGGAAGCCGCCGAACGTCTCGGCGGCTTCCCGGAGGTCCACGGCAATGACATCAAGGTCCTCATCGATGGCGAGGCTACTTTCGACTCCCTGTTCGAAGCGCTGGAGAAGGCGAAGGACTACATCTTCGTCAACTTCTTCATCGTCATGAACGACAGACTCGGCTCCGCGTTCAAAGACGCCCTCGTGGCCCGGGCCAAGGCAGGCATCCGGGTTCATTTTCTCTTCGACGAAATCGGCTCCCACAAACTTCCCTCCTCTTACCTTCGCGAGATGCGTGAAGCCGGCATCCAGTGCAGCTCGTTCGGGACCAACCGCTACTGGTGGTCCCGTCTGCAAATTAATTTCCGCAACCACCGCAAAGTTGTCATCGTTGATGGCGAAGACGCATTCGTCGGTGGACTGAACGTCGGTGACGACTATCTCGGCCGCAACCCCCGCTTCGGTGCCTGGCGCGACACACACTTGCGCATCCGAGGTCCAGCGGTGCAGGCCGTGCAAATGGTCTTTCTCGAAGATTGGTTCTGGGCCGCCGCCGACGTTCCCAAAGTGAAAGTCCATCCGGAGCCCGAGAAGAAAAATCAACGCTGCCAAATCCTCCCCACCGGCCCGGCCGACCCACAGGAGTCATGGCAACTCTTCGTCGTGGAGGCCGCCAGCACAGCCCACAAACGCCTCTGGATCACCTCTCCATATTTCGTCCCGGACCCCGGCGTCCTCGCCGCCCTGCAAGCTGCCGCCATCCGCGGAGTCGATGTCCGCGTTCTCCTCCCTCAAAAAGTCGACCACCTCCTCGTCTACCTCTCCTCCTATTCCTTCTACGAAACGACCATCCCCCTCGGGGTCAAACTCTACCGCTACACGAAGGGCTTTCTCCACCAGAAGACCCTCCTCACCGACGACCACGCTGCCGTGGGAACCGCCAACCTCGACAACCGCTCCTTCCGCCTGAATTTCGAAATCACCGCCCTCTCTTCCGATCCCGCCTTCCTCAGCGAAATCGAAACGATGCTCTCCAAGGACTTCCAAGAGGCCCGTGAGGCGACCGTGGAAGACTTCAATTCCCGCTCCTTCCTCTTCCGGGCCGCCTGCCGCGGCGCCCGTCTCATGGCCCCCGCCCAGTAGCTCTCTCCCGGGAATCCCGCCTTGCCGGAGGCCTCCCGGCCTGCTTCCATCCCCGCCCGGTCACCCGGGATATTATGGCCAACAAAGAGCAAACCGACACCGCCCGCATGGAAAAGATCGTTTCCCTCTGTAAGCGCAAGGGCTTCATCTTCCAGTCCGCAGAACTCTACGGCGGCCTCAACGGATGCTGGGACTACGGCCCGCTCGGCACCGAACTCAAACGCAACCTCAAGGAATACTGGTGGCGCAAAAACGTCCAGGAACGCGACGACATCCTCGGCCTCGACGGATCAATTCTAACCCACCACGCCGTCCTCACCGCCTCCGGTCACGTCGGCGGATTCTCCGATCCCATGGTCGACTGCAAGGTCTGCAAGAAACGCTATCGGGCAGACACACTTGATGGCCCTCCCACCTGCGAGAAAAAGGCCCAGCTCCCAAAAGGAGAGGACAAGTCCTGCGAACTCACCGAACCGCGTGACTTCGAACTGATGTTCAAAACGCAGATGGGCGCCTCGGCCGACGAAAACGATCCGAACGCCACCGCCTATCTCCGTCCCGAAACCGCTCAGTCCATCTTCGTGCAATACAAGAACGTGATGGACTCCAACCGCATCAAACTTCCCTTCGGCATCGCCCAAATCGGAAAGTCGTTCCGCAACGAAATCAATCCGCGCAACTTCACCTTTCGCTCCCGTGAATTCGAACAGATGGAAGTGGAATACTTCTGCCGCCCCGAAGACGGCCTGCGCCTCACCGAGGAATGGCTCGCCAAGCGCCTCGAGTTCTATGCCGAGATTGGACTCGATTCCGACAAGCTCCACGTCCTCGACATCCCGGACGGCGAACGCGCCCACTATTCGAAGAAGACTTACGACATCGAATACGACTTCCCCTTCGGCCAACAGGAACTCGAAGGCGTCGCCTACCGCGGCGACTACGACCTCGGCGCCCACGCCAAAGCCCTGGCCCGAAAAGACGATGACGGAAACCCCATTGACGAGAATTGGCAGAAGCCCCTCGAGTATTTCGACGAGCAAACGAAGGAGAAGTTCCTTCCCCACGTCGTCGAGCCCTCCGCCGGTTGCGACCGCACCGTCCTCGCCCTCATTTGCGAAGCCTACGACGAAGAAGACCTCACCAAGGAAGGCGGCAAGACCGACATCCGCACCGTGATGCGCTTCAACCCAAACGTCGCGCCCATCAAGGCCGCCATCCTTCCCCTCCTGAAGAACAAGCCCGAGCTCGTCGCCAAGGCCAGGGAAGTGCAGGCTCTCCTGCAGCCCTTCATGAACATTTTCTACGACGAAACCGCTGCCATCGGCCGCCGCTACCGTCGTCAGGACGAAGTCGGCACCCCCTTCTGCATCGCCATCGACTTCGAAACGATCGGCCAAGCCGAAGGTGACGACCAATCCCTCACCGACACCATCACCATCCGCCACCGTGACTCCATGGAGCAGGAACGCGTCCCCATCGCCGAGCTCCTCAACTGGCTCTCAGCACGAATCCGGTAAGTGGCCTGACCGTCCCGGTCACCATCTAACCCCCCCGGCCTCAGCCGCACTCCTCAGTGGTGGCTGGCACCCGCCGCCGTCCGGCGGCTTCGCCTCCGCCATCTCCACCCACCCCCCAATAAACCCTAGCCCCTCCAAAAAATCGGGTTAACCTCCCCCATGCTCCGCGTTAACGGCGAACTCATCGACCCCAACCTGATCGAGGAGACTTTCTCCCGCATCAAAGCCGAAGCCGAAACCCGCCTGCAAATCTCCTGCTGTGAACGCGACCCCGAGTTCATGAAGGAGGCCGAAGAGGAGGTCGTCGACTCCATCGTCATCGCCCAGGAAGCCGAGATCCGCTACCCAAAGATGCCCGAAGACGAAGTCCGGGAATGCCTCGAGGAAATCATCAAAACCTACCGCGGGCACGGCGCAAGCTGGGACATGCTCGAAGCCCAACGTGACCAACTCCGCGACGAGTGCGAAGCAAACCTCCGCATGGAAACCCTCCTCAAGGATCTCACCAAGGACCTCGCCGACCCCACCGAAGAGGATCTCCGCACCTACTACGAGGAACACCGCACCGAGTACCGCAGCATCGCCGAAGCCCACTGCCTCCATCTCGTCAAATTTCTCGACCGCCACAACGACCCCATCGCCCTCCTCGAGGACATGCGCTGCATCCGCGAAAAAGCGCTCGAAGGCGCGGACTTCGAAGAACTCGCCAAAAAGGAAACTGAAAAGGATTCCGGCGAAATCGACCTCGACTGGATCACCCTCGACCGGCCCGGCAACCACTTCGAGTCGATGATCTTCACCATGCGCGAAAAGGAAGTCAGCCCCGTCCTCGCCTACGAGCACGCCCTGCACATCGTCCAGGTCGCCGAGCTCAAACCCTCCATCGTCACCCCTTTTGAGGAACTCCGCGATCAACTCAAGGAGCGCTACAACTTCCACCACCGCCGTGAAGCCCTCAAAACCTTCGCCGCCAGCCTTCGCGGAAATGCCACCGTCGAACAGGTGGACTTCAGCGGCGATGACGATGCGTAATTCCATCCCCAGCCTCTCCCCCCTGGACATTCCATGTTCGCCATTGGATCTTCTCTCCTCACTGCCCCGCCTCCTCCCTGATCACCAATAACGGATAACTGCCCCCCCATGCTCCGCCTCCTCCTCATCGCAGCCTTCGCCCTCACCGGCTGCAGCAGCTTCTACAGCTCATCTCCGGAGGAGAAACTCGCCGCCTATTCCAACCACCGCTCCGCCTGGCACCTCGAGGAGACCCCCAAGGAATTCGGCCTCTCGCGCTCCGTGCAAATCATCAAGGGCAGCAGTATCATCCGGAGTAAAAACCGATTCTCCTACGATGGCGGCCTCGGCATGGGCACCCTCATCACCCGCGATGGCTATGCCCTCACCGCGGCGCATGTCATCACCGACCCCCCTCTCGACACCGTTCTTTCCATCTCCGGATCAAGCTCCGCCCCGGGCCCCACCATCCACGTCCATCGACAAAGTAGCCGGTTCAAGTCCACCGGAAACAGCCAGGCCCCGACTCGCGTGACCTTCCCCAACAAGCTCATCGCTTACAGCCCCGACCTCGAATCCGGCACCGCCGTCCCCGTCAGCCACATCACCGTCCGCACCCTGCGCATCGTCAAGAGCTTCCCCGAACGCGACATCGCCCTCATCAAACTTCCCGTCCGCACCTCCGCGTGTTTCAAACTCCGCAACAAACCACCAGGCGACGAAGACATCCTCTTCTCCTCCGGCAACTGGGCCACTCCCTACCGCGGCACCTCCGCCGGAAAGATGACCTCCCTCAACTCCAACCATCCCTCCGCGATTGTCATCCGCACCACCGTCCCCCTCGCCAAAGGAGACAGCGGCGGCCCGGTCTTCGACGCCGAAGGTCGCCTCGTCGGCATCGCCAGCCGCGTCATCCCCTCACAACTCCTACCCTACCCCAAACTCCGCCACAGCTCCCTCCGCACCCTCGACCCCGCCACCGTCGCCACCCTCATCGCCGAGGACCGCCGCAAACATCGCTAGAACGCGGCATGACCGTCCCGGTCGTGATCAAAATCCACGGCGCTAGCCGCAAGCTGTCCCTTGGAAATTGGGCATTCCTTGTTCGACATTGGGTGTTCTCTTCCCATTCCCCATTCCTCCCCTCGCTCCGCCAGCTTCCGCCCTATCAACCACTCCTCCAACCTCACCGGCCACCCCGCCGAATCCCCCCGCCCGGCCAAACCATAGCCGTGCCCGCCCTGGCTGAAGATCGCCGCATTCACCGGCACCTTCTTTTCTGCACATCGCGCCGCAAACTCCGTCCCGTTCCGCAAGGGCACCGCTCCATCATCCGCAGAATGCACGATAAAAATCGGCGGCGTCTTCTCCGTCACCCGTAGCGCCGTGTTACACCGCGCCAAGGCTTCCTTCGTCGGATTCGGACCCAACAAATTCTTCACCGAACCGCTGTGGCAATACCGCTCACCCATCGCGATCACCGGATAACACAAAATCGCAAAGTCCGGTCGGCAACTCACCGCATCAATCACATCCGACGTCTCCTCCGCGTACTTCTCTTCAAACATCGTCGCACACATCGATGTCAAGTGCCCGCCTGCCGAAAATCCCATCACCCCGACCTTCCCCGGATCCACTCCAAGCTCCCCCGCCTTGGCCCGCATGGTCCGAATTGCCCGTCGGGCATCCATGTACGGCACCGGAAAATGATACCCCAATTCCGCTTTCCCCACGCGATACTTCACCACCACCGCCGTCACCCCACGCTCCGCAAACCACTCGCCCACTTGCTTCCCTTCGTGATCTGCCGCCAACCCCCCGTACCCACCGCCTGGAAAAACAACCACCCCCGTCCCATTCGCATTCTTCGGCTTGAACAGGATGTACTGCGGCACTTCGATCTGCGAAAACCTCCAGCCACCTTTGACCTCCTCTGTCCCCGCCGGCGGACGCTTCGCTCCCGGTGCCTCCCCCGGCCACAAATTCACCCACTCCCCCGCCAAAGCCATCCCCGTCATCAGCATCAATATCGCAAGCGCCTTCATCACCCCACCCTACGATCCCAATCCACCAATTCAATCGACATCTTCTCCTCGTGGCTGAGGCATCCTGCCGCAGGCCGTTCCCTCGGCGTCCCGCCGAGGCCTTAGCACAACAAACCGAATTTCGACACTCGCTAATTCCCCTCCTTCCAACCCTTGCGGCGAGACGCCGCAGGAACGGCCTGCCGCGAGACGCGACAGCCACGACTACGCAAACTCCTGCGGCACACTCAGCACCCGCTTGATGTATCTCCGATACCCCAACCACGTCCACGCCCAAGCATTCAACGCCACCGCCACCACCAACCCCGCCACCCAACCCAGAGCCACCACCGGATTCACCAAACTCAAATTCGGAACAATCGCCACCACTGCCGCCACCATCCCGATCCCCAGCCCCCATCGGAGAAACTGCCCCACTTCCTTGAAAACCATCTGCCGCGTCACCGCCGCAGGAATCCCCACCGTCCGCAGCACCGCAAACTCATACCGCCGCTCTGCCAAATTCCGCGCCGTCACCAATCCCAACCCGGCCGCACCCAGAATCACGCCCAGTCCTCCCAACACATGGAAAATAGCAATGTAGGTATTCTCCACCCCGTGAAACGCCTTCAGCCGCCCCGTCGTCATCCCCACCTCCACTCCTCGGTCCGCCATGCTCTTCTGCACCGCCGCCTGCGCCGCTCCCGCCTCTCCACTCGCTTCCGCCAAAAACATCCCGTAGCCACCCGCCGAGGGATAGTGCTCCAAAAACCGATCTTCATTCACCACGAAGTGCCCTTGGAAAACCGAGTCAGCCAAGGCCCCCGCAATCTCCACATCATAGGCATTCCCGAACTCGTCCTCATACTCGATGAGATCCCCCACCTTCGCCTTCAAGACCCACATCAAGGTTGTCTCATCCACAAAGGCCCGCATCGTTCCTTCCTCCGCCAACACACTCCACGACTTCTCCAAACCCTCCGCGATTTTCTTGATCGTAAATGACTCCCGCTCCGCAAGCTCACCAGTATCCGTCGCCAACAAGCGCGGACGATGCACCGTGTTCAAATTGAAACAACTCGCATCATCCCCCGGCCCCATCCGAAACGGCAACACCGCCCCAACCACTCCCTTGTCATCTCCAAGTTCAAAATAGTCCACCGCCTCCTCCCCATCTCCCACCCGGTTCACCACCCCGGCCGTCTCCACCCACAACGCGTAACCGCCCGTCCCGCCCGCCGGCTCTTTCCAGTCATCAGAGGTGTCCTTCCGGAACGCCGCCACCGCCACCACCAGGAAAACTCCACTCGCCATGATCCCTGTTACAGTGAGGCTTCTAGCCGGACGCCGCGAGGCATTCAGTTGCGCCAAATGCTTGATGCTCAGCCCCTTCCCCCCACTCTCCACCTTCCCCAATCGCCAGCGATAAAGGAACAACCCCGCCAACAAAAGCAGGAATCCCGCCGCAAAAAACGCCCCTTGAGGCCCCATCGCTCCACCCATCCCCATCGTCGCCAGTCCTAGCAAGGCACAGATAACTGCTCCCACCAAACTCTTCGCGCCCGACCTCGGCAGCGCCTCCTCAGTCCCCGCCTCCAGACGCAGATTCACTCCCTGCTTCCGCTGCTTCCGCGCCACCAACCACACCGCGAACATCACTAACACAATATAAGAGACCACTCCAATGCCCACCGTCGCCGGGTTCACCTGGAAGACAAAGAAGTTCTCGTCACCCTCCGCATCCCAGATCGTTTCAATGAATCTCAAAATCCCCACCGAGTAAGCCATCGCCAGCGGCAGGGCCACCGCACTCCCCACCGTCACCACCACCAGCGCTTCCCACATCCTCCACCGCATCACCTTTCGCGCCGGCACCCCCACCGCCGCCAGAAGACCACTCTCCCGGTTTCGCAACTCCACGTTAAACCGGAACAACATCGCCACCAACGTGATCGCCGCCACGATCAGAAAGAAGCTCATCGACAAAAACAGCTGCCCGATATCCACCGGCGAACTCGCCGCCGCCAATCCCGAAGCACGCAAATCAGTCACTACCATCCCCACCTGCTCCGGTCGCAGTTTCTCCCTCAAGGCCGCCCTGATCTCACGAGGCTTCGCCACCGACCTCGGAATCCGCAAGGCCGTCACCTCCCCAAACCGGTTCCCCCACAAGCGCCGTCCCACCTCCGCCGAAATAAACGCTTTCGGCGTCCCCTTATACTCATCCCAATAGTCCTCATCCTTGTCCCGGATCCGCGTCATGTCCAAAGGCAGGCCCGGACTCCAATCCGCCGATGTCTCCGCCTCCGCCATCCCCGGAAAATCCGGCATCCACGTCTCGTCCGCCGCCAACCCCTCCAACGGCACCACCCCCTTCACCACAAAATCCGCACTCTCCTCCTCCAAACGATTCCCCTCCGCCACTTGATAATAGCTCACCCGCACTGCGTCCCCCACCTTCGCCCCGAGATCCTCCGCCTCCCACGCATTGAGCACGATCCCGTCCTCCCCGAGCGCTTCCGGCAAAAATGGCGCCGCCCCACGATCCACCGCACCCACCATCGAGTAGGGCGTCTCCTTCCCGTTCGCGGCAATGGTATTCGCCAGATAGGTCACCACCGGCTCCGCATCTGGATAAAGCTCCGAGACAACGTCCTCAACATGCCGGTCCATGAAGATCCGCTCCGACCGAAGCTCAATCGCCTCACCCAAGGGCACACCCACCAACTTCAACCCGTAGTCCTTCAAATTCATCCGCTTCCGGATCGCCGCCAACATTTCCTCCTCCGTCTCCCCGTCCGGCGCATTGGCCAACATCACATTCACCCGGCCCGGTTGCTCGATCACTTCCTGCAAACGCCCCAGCGGCATGAACACCGTCGCCACCGGCAGCTGCGTCGCCTCCAGTTGAAACCCTCCAAACTGATCATCACCCACCACCACCGTCACCACCCCGCGCACCACCAGCGGCTCTTCCGCCTCACCCGACATCGGCGCATCCCGCGAAAACAATCCCGGCTTCTGAAACCGCAACACCACCACATCTCCCGGCGTCACATCCAACTGCGTGGCCATCTCCTTGTTCACTGCCACCTCCCGCTCCCCCAGCTTCAACCCCGGCCCGGGCTCCGGAGCCATCAACCAAAACGAATTGTCGACCCCCAACACCTGCACCCCGCCCGCCCCGCGACCACTTTTCTGCGCGGTCGCCTTCCCCTTCAACATCATCAACGGCGCTTCATTCCCCACCGTCGCCAATCCCTCCCGAAAAAATCGATCCCCACCCGTGAATATATAGTCCACCCGCCCCACCCGCGCCTCCGCCTTCTGTCGCAGCGTTTCCTTCACCGAATCCCCCGCAAACAAGGCCCCCAACAACACCATCGCCCCCAAGGCCGAGCCCAACAGAACCCCCACATACGACGCCTGATAATGCGCCAGCCCGCGTCTCACAAATGCCCAACCAGTCATGCTAATGTCTTTGTCAGCTGACCCCCACCCAATTCCCAAACCGTCCCCAATTGCTTCGCCAATGCCTCGTTGTGCGTCACCACGATCAGCGTCACGTCGCGCTTCGTGTTCAACTCCATCAGCAAATCCGCCACCTTCCCGGTCGTCTCCCCATCCAGACTCCCCGTCGGCTCATCCGCCAACACCAACGCCGGCTCATTGATCAAAGCCCGCGCCACCGCCGTCCGCAACTTCTCCCCTCCCGACAGCTGATACGGCAAATGCTTCAGTCGATTCGAAAGACCCACCGCCTCCAACAACTCCCTCGCCCGGTCCTCCGTTTCCTTCTCACTCTCCTCCCAGCCCCCCGCCAACCGCGGCACCAGGACATTCTCCATCACCGACAACTGCGGCAACAAATGATGCTGCTGAAAAATAAACCCCAGCGACCGGTTCCGAAACACCGCCGCCTCTTCCTCCGAAAATCCCGCAATGTCCTTCTCCCCGATCTTGATCGTCCCCGCCGTCGGCCGATCCAAGGCGCCCAACAAATTCAACAAGGTCGATTTCCCACTCCCCGACGGCCCCACAATCGCCACCGCCTCCCCATCCGCCACTTTCATCTCCACACCCTCCAACACCTTCACCACCTCCCCTGGCGTCTCATACTCCTTGGTCAGCCCCGATACCTCAATCATCCCCCACAACATCGAACACCCACCGCATCTTTGCAACCCGCTTCGACTTCCAACGCCAATTCCACCAGCCCATCAATCACCAAAACTCCCCCGTGCCTGTGGCGTCCCGCCGCAGGCCCATCCCGTGGCATGATCCGTCCCGGTCATGATCAAATCCCTCCGGCAAAGCCGAAAGCCTCCTCCGAAGTCCGACCTCCGGGTTCTATAAACCCACCCACCGCTTCGCCTTCACCTCAAACACCGGCAAACTCCCTGCCCCAACCCCCACCACCGGAATCCGCAAACCAAACGCCTGCCGCAACGCCCTCTCCAATCCCTTCGCTTCCGCCTCCCCGCCCTCCACCCGGATCAACAACTCCGGCAACGCCGCCCGCTGATCCACCTCCACCTGATACTCCCCAATCCCCTCACAGCCCCGCACCACCGCGTCCACCGCACTCGGATAAATATTCACTCCACGCACCACCACCATGTCGTCGGACCGCCCGATGATCCCGCCTTCCAACACAAACGCCGCCGGATCCCCCCCCGGCACCGCCACCGGCTTCACCAAATCTCCCGTCCGATACCGCAACAACGGCGCCCCAAATCGTCCCAAGGTCGTCAGCACCAACTCGCCAACTTCCCCCAACTCCACCGGCGCCAAGGTCTCTGGATCAATCACCTCCGCATGATACGAAAAGTGCAGCACCCTCAACCAATCGGCATTCTCCTCATGACTCACCGTCACCGGCCCGATCTCCGTCATCCCGTGATGATCCACCACCTTCGCCTGCCACGCCGCCTCGATCCGCTCCCGCACCGCCGGGATGCTTCCCCCCGGCTCACCGCAAACCACGATCGTCTTCACTCCCAAATCCGCCACTGACTTCCCCATCGCCTCACCCACCTCCGCCAGCCTGATCGCATAAGTCGGCGTGCAACACAGCACATTCGCCCCGCATCGCTCCAGCAAACCCAAACGATCCTCACTCGACATCCCCCCACCCGGCACAGCCCGCACCCCCATCCGCGCCGCCGCCTCAAAGCCCGCCCAAAATCCCAGGAACGGCCCGAACGAGAACGGAAACAGCGCACAATCCCCCGCCTCCACTCCCGCACCACGCCACACCGCTTCCCAATTTCCAAGGATCCATTCCCAACTCTCCGGATCATCCATCCAAATCAACGGCTTCCCCCGCGTCCCACTCGTCTGATGAAACCGATTGTACAATTCCAACGGAAGCGTGTGCGTCGTCCCGTAGGGTGGATGCGCCTCGTAATCCGTCGCCAATTCCTCCTTCGTCGTAAACGGAACCCGCTCCACAAAATCCGAGAGACTCGAAAAGGCCTCCACCTCTCCCAACTTCGCCGCGTAGAACTTGTTCCCCGGTAGGATCGCTCCCACCAAGGCATTCAACGCACCCAGCTGAAACTCCGCCAATTTCATCAGCTCGATTTCTCAGCATTCACCGCCGCCGGCGCATGCGGTTTACCAGGCGTCGGCTTGAACTTCGTCACCATGAACCCTCCGATTGCCGCCAACATAATCCCCAAAACAAACGGCACCGGAATCGCCTTGAACCCGCCCTCTGGTGGATGCTGCACCAACGCCACAATCGCATTCACGATCGGCGCGCCCGCAAAAACAATCGACATCACCGACACCGCCACCACCGCCGGTCCCATCCCGCCCTTCACGCCAGCCCCCATCGCCAGCAACACGCAAAACGCGCCAATCGCTCCGAGAATCCCCGCCAACAACGACAACCACATCCCCCTCGGCGGCATTGACCAATTCATGTTCTTCGACATCAACAACACCACCAACGGCGCCACCACCGCCGTGATGAAATAAGCAATCCCCACAAACAGAAACGCCTTATAGCGACCTAACTCCGGATCCTTCATCCCCACCTGTCCGGCATGCAGTAAAATCCCATACAGCCCCCAACAAGCCACCGTCATCAGCGCAAAAATCAACCAGTTCATATTTTTTCGTTGTTCCATCCGTCGTCGCAGGAAGTCTCAACGATACGCCCCACCCTGACCACTTCATTCGCCGGAAATAGCTGTTGGAGTGCGCCGGCAGAGTGAGGAACGAACGTCGCCGGCGCTTTCGCGAGGAGCCTCCCCCAAACCCCGGCCCCCAACGCCCGCCCCCAAAGCCGATCAGCACTTCCCCAATCAGAGCAATCGGTGAAATCAGTGGTCAAATTCTCCGCCCACCCCGGCCCAATTCAATATCCGCCATTCTCCCCTCACCCCCCCACCAACACCTCCCGCAACCCCTCCGGAATCGGCACCGCCCGAATCCCTTCCTCCCCCATCTCCACATGCGCCGTCGTCACCGACCCAGTCGCGATGAGCTCCTCGCCAATCAAAAAATCAAACCCATACCGCACCGACCGCGTCCGCACTTCCTCCACATAAACCCGCACGAGAATCTCATCACCAAACCGCGCCGGCTTCCGATAATCACAGTTCGCATTCACCCGCGGCCACCCATTCTCCCGCCCCTCGGGCCCTCCGTGGATCACATGACCAATACTCCGCAAAAACTCATGCTCCGCCACCTCCATATAACGGAAGAAATTCGCAAAGTGCACCAGCCCGGCCATGTCGGTCTCGTTGAACTCCACCCCCCGAGTCATCTCAAATCTCGGGGGCCCGCTCCGTTTGCTATCGCCTGCTTTACTCATCATCGTCGGTCGCTCATCCCACCAGCTTCTTCGCCAGCGTCATGAAGCGCTCTTGCATTTTCCCGATACTAAACTGCTCCACGACCACCCGGCGACCCCTTTCTCCCATCGCCTTGATCTCCTCCCGGTTCTCCAACAATTCCTTCCACTTCCGCGCCAGGGCACCGGCGTCATTCGCCGGCACCATCACCCCACCACCAGTCGCCTCGATAAACTCCGGAAACGCCGCCGCCTCCGGCTGCACCACCGGCACCCCGGACGCCAAGGCCTCCGCCACATAGAGTCCGAAGGCCTCCGGATACAGTACCGGCACCGAAAACAGCGTCAATCCCCCGAGAAATTCCTCCTTCTCATGCCGCGAAATATTCGTGTGCCACCCCACCTCCTTCGCCAACCCCGCCGCATCCAGCTTGTCCTGCATTTCCCAAACAAACGCCTGATTTTCCGCCGTCGCCGACCCCGCGATCGCCAGCTTCGCATCCGGATGCTTCAGCTCATTCCGCAACTCGATGAACGCATCCACCAACACCTCCATCCCCTTCGGCCGTATCATCCGCGCCAAATAACCAATTTTCGGAGGCCCACTCCGATCCGTCGGCCCGTAGCCCTCCAAATCAATCCCGTTCGGAATCACCTCGATCTCCAAGTTCTCATTCCCCAAGCGCTCCTTCATCAATTCCGCATAAAACCGACTCGGCGCAAACAACCCATCCGCCTCCGGCAAACGCTCCCGCAATTCCTGCCACACCCCCTCACAGTATGGCTCCGGCAATCCATCGATGAAAGTATCCTCCCCCTGAAAACAACACAGCACCTTCACCCCCAAGCGCTCCTTCAACTCCCCAATCATCCCCACCTGCAACGCCGTCGAGAGCACCAACAGATCCGGTTTGTTCTCCTCAAGATAGTCCACCAACTTATCCAGTTCCTTCCTCAGGTTGCTGTGCTCCAAACGCAACATCGCCAAGGCCAACTCCCCATGCGTCCGCGCCGAGGTCATGTGACTCTTCGCTGCCGCACTCCGCAACAGCGTCACGTTGTTCAACATCCGATCCAACCACGCCGGCGTGTGCCGAAAAAGCCAACACTTCTGCTGCAAGAACACATTGATCCCTCCGAAAAACACCGGCTTGTCCAACGACCCTTCCAACACCTCCTCATCCAGCGACATCGGCAAATACATCGGCAACATTTCCACCTCTTCCCCCGCCACCAACAACGCCTTCGCCAACGCATTATCCCGCATACAAGCCCCACAGAAATAACTGCCCGTCCCAGGCGACAAAAACGTGATCTTCATATCAATAAGGCAAGGACGGCGCTCCGTCACCGTCCGGCGGCATCACCCTCCGCCGCCAGCATGCCCCCTCTCCCAAATTTGGCAACCCGATCCGCTCCCAAAAGTAGCCAGCACACTCCGTGTGCTGAGCCCAATCCCACGTAGCGGAACAACTGCGTTGTTTCGGCAGCACGATCCTCTTCCCCTGAAAATTGGCCCTTCCTTGTTCGATATTGGGTGTTCCTCCCCTCCCCCCAGCAATCACTCCACCCCCACCGCAGCCCGCCCATGCGCCAAGGCCTCCGGCAGCTCCGCAAACTCCCCCATCGCCGCCATCAAATCGTCATATTCCTTCCCCACCAAATCCCCAATCAAACAATCCGTCAGCTGCGGGCGAAGCTCGCGGTACTTCTTGATCATCTTCCCAAAGGAAAAATCCTCATCATAAAACGCATACACCATCCTCCGCATCACCTCCATCGCCCGACACAACTGCTCCCCATACTCTGCGAAATCCGCTCCATCCACCGACCCCTTCTCCAACGCCGCATCCACCGCATCCGCCGCCATCTCCCCGCTCTTCAAGGCCAGGAACACCCCTGACGAAAATACCGGATCCAAAAACGCAAAGGCATCCCCGATCAACACCACCCCGTCCGCCGCACAATGCTTGGCACGGTAGGAATACTCGCCCGTCACCCAATACTCCCCAAACTGCTCACCACAGGACAGGTGATCCTCCACCCACTTGTTGTTCTTGATCTCCCGCTCAAAAATTTCCGCCGGATCCCGCGTGTCGCGGTAAAGATAATCCCGCTCCGCCACGATCCCCGAGCTCACGATCCCATCCTTCATCGGGATATTCCAAAACCACCCCTTCCCGTCCAAATACGCAATCGTCGTCGCCCCCTCATCCAGTCCCGGATCACGCTTCGCCCCCTTGTAGAGTGTCCAAATCGCAATCTTGTTCAGCATCGGATCCCTCTTCCGCCACTTCTTCTTCGTCTGAAACGCCGCATCCCGCCCCGACGCATCCAGCGTCACCGGCGCCGTCACCTCATACTCCTCACCACCCTTCCCTTTCGCCTTCACTCCCACCACCCGCTCACCGTCATACAGAAAATTCACCACCTTCGTCTCCTCCCGCACCTCCGCACCCTTCTTCTCCGCATTCCGCAACAACATTTCGTCAAACTCCGACCGCTGCACCTGCCAGGTCGTCGCCGCCGGATGATCAAAGTGCTGAAAAAAGTAGAACGGCTGCGACACCTTTCCACTCTGCGGCACAAACTGCACACTGTGCTTCTCCGTAAACTCGAACGCCTTCAACTCCTCGATCACCCCCAACCGCTCGAGCGTGAAATAACAAAATGGCATCAACGACTCCCCCACGTGGTACCGCGGAAATTTCTCCTTCTCCAAAATCAACACCCGCCGCCCCTTCTCTGCCAACAGCGCCCCCGCTGTGGCGCCCGCCGGGCCTCCTCCCACCACGATCGCGTCGTATCCTTCTTCGTCCTTACTCATGATTCCGGCACACCCGGGAGGATCTCAATGATCCGGGCCAAACAAGCCCCGTCCTCTCCGAGCAGTTGATTATACCGCCCAAACAGAACCGCGCCATCGGGACTTGCAGAAAAAATATCACCCATCACATCCGTCTTCACCCGAAAGTATCCCAGCGGACTGCTCCCGAACACCGTCCCCGTCTCCACCAGTATCCCGCCCAAGGGCTGCCCTCCCTCCAAAATCGCCGCCTGCATCGACGGCAAAAAATTCACCAAGAGCACCTCGATGACCCCATATTCCACCGCATTCTTCGATCCGGCCCCACGTAACACCACCTCCCGCAAATACTCCCCCTCCACCTGCCCGGCCTGCAGGATTTCCAAAACAATCGCCTCCTCGTGATACTCCACCAGCCGCGACGTCATGTCCCCATGATGCACCAACAGCCCGTGATAAGGCTCCGGCACCGCATCAGCCTCCACCCACCCAAACTCCACCCCCGCCACCCGGGATCCCCCGAGAAACTTCACCAACGACTCCGGCATCACCGGCTGACTGACTTCTTCCACTCCCATCGATTCTATGAACTCATTAATACGACGTCCAGCCCATGAACTTATCGTGCCAATTTCGCCCCCGGGACTAGGCTCCCCATTCAATATTCCAGGTTCCGACCTCCGGGTTCCAAGCCTACCCCATGATGTGCAACACAATCCAAGGCACGAGCAGGAACACAACGATCCCAATCTTGTAGAACGCCATCCCCGCATAGTGGATCGCATTGAAGCGCTCCTCATCCACCGGAAGGAATCGTGAATGCATTCGATACACCCAGTTCCGGGCAAACATGATGAAGAAGCTCCAGTAGAGCAGCAGTCCCACGTTGATCAGCACACACCACCCAAGGAATTCGCGAGTCAGTTCTACTGTCATAGTTTTAGTCTCCTTTCGACACCTCGAACATACCCCAAAATCCGCTCCCGCGCGCTGATAAACAACCCCTCAGATCATCGCCCAACATGACACACGACCTGCCCCGCGACACAGCCGCTCTTCGCATTCGCCTCCGCCCCAATCACTACCTTCAGTGAATTCCGTGGTTTGCCCACAGCTTCAAGCCCATCACTTTCTTGACAAACCCCTCACTTCCCCCCGTATCTGTCAGTAGATATGAGCTCTTTCTCTCGTCGTAAATTCCTCCGCACCTCCGGCCTCGGCGCCGGCGCCGTCCTCGGGTTCCCCGCCATCGTCCGCGGACAAAACCTTAACGAACGCCCCCGCATCGCCGCTATTGGAGTGGGCGGAAAGGGCTCAACCGACATCAGGGAAGTCGCCAAATGCGGCTGCGACTTCGTGGCCCTCTGCGACGTCGACACCAACTACATCGACAAAATCAAGCAGGGCCATCCCAAGGCGAAGCACTACCAGGACTTCCGCATCATGCTCGAGGAGATGGACGACCAAATCGACGGCGTCACCATTTCCGCCCCCGACCACATCCACGGCGTGGCAGGCATCATGGCCATGCAGGCCAAAAAGCACGTCTTCTGCCAAAAGCCACTCACTCAAACCGTCTGGGAGTCGCGCACCATGCGCAACCTCGCCCGGGAGAACAAGCTTGCCACCCAAATGGGCAACCAAGGCAGCGCTGGCGAAGGCCTCCGCCGCTCCGTCGAGGTCATCCAAACCGGCGTCCTCGGCGACGCCCTCGAACTCCACGTCTGGACCAACCGCCCCGTCTGGCCCCAAGGCCTCGAACGCCCCGCCGGCGCCGACCCCGTCCCTGAAAACCTCGACTGGGACCTCTGGCTCGGACCCGCCATGCAGCGGCCCTTCAAAAAGGACATCTATCATCGCTTCAAATGGCGCGGCTGGAACGACTTCGGCACCGGCGCCCTCGGCGACATGGCCTGCCACACCGTCAACATGCCCTTCCGCGCCCTCAAACTCGGCTACCCCGACAAAATCGAATGCGAAGTCTCCTCCCGCGTCTACGCGGAAACCTACCCGCTCACGTCCCGCGTCCGCTTCGAGTTCCCTGAACGCGAGGGCCTCAAACCACTCAAATTCTGGTGGTATGAAGGCAATCCGAAATACGATCTGAAACCCCTCCGTCCCTACCCCGACCTCATCAAGGAGGTCACCCAACTCAAAGGCAAGACCCCCACAAGCGGCTGCCTCATCGTCGGGAGCAAAGGCATCCTCTACTCAGGAGACGACTACGGCGGCGATCCTTACATCATGATGAAGGGCGAGAAAGAATACACCCTCGGAAGCCAACACCCCGCCACCAAGGACATCCCCAAAGTCATCGCTCGTTCTCCCGGTCACTACCAGGAATGGATCGACATGATGAAAGGCGGCGCCCCCGCCTACTCAAACTTCGAAATCGCCGCCTACCTCAACGAGGTCATCCTCCTCGGCTGCGTTGCCCAACGCATCGGCGAAGGCCATCCCCTCCACTGGGACGGCCCGAACATGAAAGCCAAAGGCAACGACGCCGCCAGCGCCCTCGTCAAACGCACCTACCGCGAAGGCTGGGCCCCCAACATCTAACCGTGGCGTGACCCGTCCCGGTCACCGGCCTCTCTCCGCCCCTCCCCAACCCCGGTAGGGGTGACCAGAATCTAGTCACGGGTGCAAACCCGTGGAATCACCCCCCCAACCTCTCAAGCCCCGGCAGCGGGCCACAGAAGCCACCGCCACCCCACCTTCAACCGTCCTCTCCGACCTTCGATTTGGGACCTTCGACGGCGAAGCCCTCATTGAATCGGCCCCGCATACGCTGGCACCCGACTAAAAAAGCTCCGCACCCGCTTCGAAAACGCCAGCAACGGCACCAACGCCAGATTCGTCGCGATGAAGACCATCAGGTAGTAGCGCACCCACTCGATCCGGAACCCCTCCGAATCGTACCACATCATCTCCGGATCCATCAACACCACCACCGCAAGCGCCGAGCCCACAGCCAGCGCCATCGTCACGAAGAACCGCGCCGGCTCATTCCCCACCGCGATCCCCACCAACAAAATCGTCCACACCAAGGTCGCCCCCACCCGAATCGCCATCACCTCGCTCCCCACCACCTTCACCTCGATCACCGTCGCCACCACTGCTCTCGCAAAGAGAAACAGGACGATCGCCGTCACCGTCTTCCACCCAGCCCGAGTCCGCAACATAGCCAAGACGTTACCACCCCCCCGCCGCCCCGAAAAGCCCAAACCTTCTGCGTTCGATATTCGGCGTTCTCCCCTTCCTGCCCTAAACAATCCGATCGCCCTGGTGCTGCGGCAGGAAAAATTCGTGCAGCAAATTATCCACGCACAACAACCCATCCCGATCCAAGAGAATCGTTCCACCCTTCACCTCCAAAAACCCTTCTTCCTGCAAATGCCCCAGCGGCCCCGCAAACTTCTCCAGAATGTTCACGCCAAACTTCTCGCTGAAGTAACCCGCCTCCACATGCCCCAACTTCATCTTCAGAATAAACTCCCGAATCATCCGCTCCTCCTCCGTCGTCTTCAACGACCGCTTCAAAGGCATCCCACCCTCCTGCACCACCTTCATATACTCATCGATCTCCGTCAGATTCTGATAATGCACCCCGGCCACGTGCGAAAATGACGCCACGCCCAAGCCAAGCAAATCAGCTCCACTCCACAGCGCATCCCGATAAATAAACTTCGTCCGCTCCGGATCCTTCACCGCCGTGTAGCCACTGCTGATCGTATACCCAGCACTCTCCAGCGCCGCAAACGCCTCCTTCACCCACCGCCGCTTCGTTGCCCAATCCGCCACCGGCGCGATCAACGCCCCCGTATCCTTCATCTCCTTGTAGATCGTCGTATTATACGGAATCTCCATCTGATAAATCGTCACGCTATCCGGATCCAACTCCAGGGTCTTCTCAATATTCCTCTGCCAGTTCTCCTCCGTCTCCTCGATCATCCCCGCGATCAAATCGATATTGATCTGCTCAAACTCCTCCGCCTTCGCCCGCTCGTAAGCGCGATAAACCTCCTTCGTCCGGTGAGCCCGACCGTTGATCTCCAGGATCCGATCATCAAAGTTCTCAATCCCCAAACTCACCCGTGTCACTCCGATCTCCTTGATCGCCGCCAGCTTCCCCGCATTCAATGTCCCCGGCTCACACTCAAACGCCACCTCCTCCGCCTCGTCCCACGGCAACACCGCCTTCATCCGATCCGTCAACGCCGTCAGCTGCTTCGCCGACAAATACGACGGCGTCCCGCCACCAAAGTACACAAAGTTCGGCTTCCTTCCCTCCACCAACGGATTCTTCGCCAGCGCTTCGAGCTCCCGCATCGTGCAATCGAGATACTCCTTAATCTCATCCGCACTCTTGTCCGTATAGACCCGGAAATAGCAAAAGTGGCAACGCTTCCGACAAAACGGCGTGTGATGGTAAACGCCCAGTGGCACCCCATCCGGCCCCTTCGAATCGTAAGCCTCCCGCACCTCCTCCCGATGCCCCTCCTCCCAAAACGAAAATGGCGGATAGTTCGAAATAAAATAATTCCCCGCCGTCGTCGCCTTCGTTTTCGTGTCAGTAGCCATCAGTTCGTAATTTTTCGAGTGCCGCGCCGCACCCTGCCCCAAGAATACGTCCCAGTCCCTCCTTTTTTACACCCAGTCTTCCCCAACGTGGCATGACCAGCCTGCCCCCAGCCCCAGCTCCTCCTCTTCGACCTGCCACCTTCCACTCTATCTTGAAGAAACCCCAAACACCGTATCCCCGCCGCCCCCCACCACAATCATCCCCTCCGCATACACCGGCGCCGCCATCAGCCCTTCCCCCAAATCCAGCGTCCAAACCTCACTCCCATCCTTCGGGCTCACCGCATACAGCCGCCCATCCGTCGACCCAAACACCACCGCATCATCAAACGCGATCGGCGACGAATCCACCCGCCCACCCGTCTTCACCTTCCACCGGCCCTTCCCCGTCTTCCGATCAATTGCATGCAGATGCTTATCCCTTCCTCCAATAAACACACTCTCCTCCGTCACCGCCGGAGCACTAAAGAACGGAAACTCACTATCCTCATAAACCCACACCAAATCCTCCTTGAGAACGTTCGCCCCCATCACCTGGTTCGCATGGTTCCCCACATAAACCATCTCCCCGTACGTCGCCACCGACGCCGTGATGTATGCCTCCGTCACCAGCTCATTCACCATCTTCCCATCCGCCAAGTTCAACGTGTAAATCACCGCATCACATCCCCCGAACACCACATACTTCCCCCCCACCACCGCTGGTGATCCATTCAAATACTCATCCGTCGAAAACTCCCACACCTGCGACCCATCCTTCACCCGCAAACACCGCGCCACCCCGTCGTAACCGTTCATCAAAATCCAATCCTCCGTCCCATCCGGACTCTTCACAATATTCACCGCCGCCGACACCTTGTCCGCGATCGTGATGTGCCAGACTTCCTTCCCCGTCTTCACATCGAGCGCATGCAGCGTCCCGTAGTTTGACCCCACAAACACCTTCCCCTCAGACACCGTCGGCGCCGCCTCGATCGTATCCTCCGCCTCAAAACTCCACATCTTCTCCCCCGTCTTCGCATCCAGCGCAAACAGCGTCCCCCACACCGACCCCACAAACACCACCCCATTCGCAATCGCCGCCGGCGCAATGATCCCCGCATCCGCCGTAAACGTCCAAGCCTCCCCCACATTCTTCGGCACCGCCTCATTCACCCGCCCCTGCATCGCCAGCCCACCCCGCGGGCCCGTCCAATCCTTCCGCCCCCCACCCGCCGCCTGCAGCCCCTGCTCCTCAAGCTCCTTCTCAACCACAGCTTCCCTCTCGCACCCCAACAAGGCCGCGGCCATCAACCCCACCAATACTAATCTCATCCCGTTCATCTCGCCCCAAACCCTGCCCCGCTCCAGCACTTCGTCAAGGCCGAGGTCACAATTCGGCGACCCACTCCCATTCCAAACCCGTGCCTGCTGCGGCTCGCAGCAGGCCCTCTCTCCGACGGGCCTTCGGCCCCTACCCCAACACCCTCCCATACAACCCCGCAAAATCCTCCTCCGTCAACGGCCGCGGATTAAACTGCCCCGTCCACTGCGTCGCCGCATCCGCCGCCAAGTCCGGAATCGCCTCCTTCGTCACCCCACACCCCGCCAGATCCGGCAGCTTCGCCAAACCAATCACCTGCTCCACCCACTCCACCAACGGCTCCTGGATCATCCCCGCCAACTCCAAATACACTGCTGTCGCCGACCGCTCCTCCCGATTCCACCGCATCACCTCCGGCAACATCAGCGCCACCGCATGACCGTGCACCGCCCCAAATTTCGCCGTCAACGGATTCGCCGCAGCATGCGCTGCTCCCAACATACTGTTCTCAATCGCCATCCCCGCAAAGGCCGCCCCAATCTGCATCGACGCCCGATGCTCGAGCAGCGCCGCATCCTGCAACACCATCTCGATCCCCGACGCGATCCTCTTAAACCCTTCCTTCGCGTAGATCGCCGACACCGGATTCTTCCGCGTACACACCGCCGCCTCCAAAGCGTGCGACAGCGCATCCAGCGCCGTCAGCGACGCCACCTTCAAGGGCTGCGACACCGTCAACTCCGGATCCAACAAGGCCACCCTCGCCAACGCCTTCGGATCACCACACGCGATCTTCTCATGCGAGCCATCCCGACTCACCACCGCATACGATTGACACTCACTCCCCGTCCCCGCCGTCGTCGGCACCGCAATGAACGGCAACATCGCCTCCTTCGCCAGCCCATACCCCTTGTAGTCACTCATCCGCCCCCCGTTGCTCAGCAGAAAATTACACCCCTTCGCCGTGTCCATGCTGCTCCCCCCACCAAACCCCACAATACAATCTACCGACACCCCCGCCGCAAACTCCCGACACGCCTCAATATCCGACTCCGAAGGATTCACATGCGCATGATCATAACACGTCACCTTCACCCCCGCATCCTCCAGAAACTTGATCGCATGCCCCGCATGCCCCGCCTCAATCAGCCCCGCATCCGTCACCAACAACACATGCGTCCCGCCAACGCCCTGCACACAGTCCGGCAACTTTGCCAAGGCCCCCGCACCAGCCACCAACCGCGGCGTCGATCTGGTTTCAAAACTCTGCATTACGCCAACCCCGCCGTATCCCCCTGGATCGCCCGCCTCCGATACAAAAACTCAAACAAGTTCCCCTCATGCGGCTGCTCCCACTGCACCCGGTTCGTCGGATACGGTCCAATATTCAGCCTCTCAATATCAGCACTCAACAACAACTCCTCGATAAACCCCTCATCCTCCGTAAACGCCGACACCACCAGCGTCGCCCCGATACTCCCCACCATCTCCGCCTGCGGCATCTCCACGATACTCGCATACGGAAACATGAACTCCGTATTCGCCAGCGCATGATCCCGATCCGTGCACGAAACCAACGTCGGACACAAATACGTCTGCTCAAACGCCTCCACCTTCAACTCCCCCTTCCGAAACCTCGCCGTCACATCCTCCGCCCCTTCCCCCTTCAACTGCGATGAAATCATCCCATCAATCCCCTCCGCCATCGCCGGATTCGCAAAGCCGCACAACAACGCATTCTCATCATCCCGCGCCAACGGCTCAATCTCCGCCAAGCGCTTCGCCACCGCCTCCGCAATTTTTTCCCGATGCCGCGGCACCAAAATCGCCGACGTATTAATACACGACCGCCCCCCATTCGCCGAAATCGACTGCACCATCACATCCACAAACTCCTCCCACCGATCGATCATGTCCTCCCCGATCAAAATCTTCGACCGCCCCGTCCCGTGTACCGAAATGCTCGGGTAAGGCGCATACTTCTTCACGGTGACATCCGACCCGAACGAAATCCCGCGCCCACAAGACGTCAACAGCGTGTCCCCACCCTCGTGCGTCGTCGGATAATACCCGAACGCCTCCTTCGGAAACCCGGCCGCAATCATCGCCTGCACGATCCGCAGCGGCGTGAACGGATCCTCCCGCCCCGGCTTCAACAGCACCGGAATCTTCATCACCGGCGCCGGAATCCACAACGAATTCACCGCCGGCGCATTACTCGGCAGCGACACCCCCAGCGACGTCGTCGTCGGAAAATAATTGATCGTCAGATCCCCATCCCGCGTCAGCCCCTTATCAAAAATCTCCAGCGGCATCTTCCGCGTCAGCCCCCCGATCACCGTCCGGATCTCCGACATCGCCGAATGGATCTTCCCCATATTCATCCTTACCAACGTATGCGGCAACCGCGTCAACGCCGACAACGACTCCACATAATCCTGCGGCGACTGAATTACAGGAGCGTGGGTTTCCAACCCGCCTCCACAACCCCGCCCCCCAGCCCCAGTCCCCGCATCGTCCCCGCTCTCCACCCCACACTCCAAATCCCCCTCCAAAAACAACCCCGCCGCCTCCTCACAATAATCCGCCAACGTCTCCGCCGGAATCGCATCCAACGCCGCCTTCGCCTTCCCGATCTGCAGCAGATCCCTCCGAATCAGCCCCGGATTCGCCGTATGCGTCACCAGCGTCCCCTTCTCCCCCAAATCCAGCTCCACCTGGTCCATCGACCGATAAGTCTCCCCCAACCTCAAAATCGGTATTTCATTTCTCTTACTCATAATCTCTTTCTCCGCTGACCTCCGACCACTGACCTCCGTTAATAAACTCCCTCAATCACCGCCTTCCCATCAGACTGAAACGGCCTCACATCCCCCACCCCATCCCAAGCAAATTCCGCACAAGGCTCCCTTCGTATCGCCTCATCCCGCTCCAAAAACCGCGGCATGAAGAACTCCTTCGTCATCGTCGTCAACTCCACCCGGCCATACTCGCCGTAGCCAACCAACTCATCCGGCTCATCCGGATTCACCACCCGCAGCATCGCCCGTGGCTGTGGCGCGTAGTAAGTCAGCGAATACTCACCCGGCTCCCGCTTCTTGCTGATCGCCAACCCCATCAAGGTGTTCCCGTAAGTCGGCGCATAGTTGATCTTCCCTTCCAACACCTCCTCCTCAATAAACCGCACATACTGCGGCGTCATCGTCGTCCCTCCCGCAAACACTCCTTTAATTCCCGCATCCACCAGCGACATCCGCTCCGCCAAACTCTCCAACAACTTCGGCGTCGTGAACAGACAGCCAATATCCCGATGCCGAATGATCGTCGCCGCCTGATCGATGACGTGCTCCTGATACAACTTCGCCATCTTCATCTCCCCCATCCCGATCAACCGCTTCACCCAGCGCGGATCCAGATCAATAAAGTAACACGCCCCACCCCGCCGATTCGCGAGGTGCTCGATCGCCATCCGCAATCGCCTCGGCCCCGTCGGCCCCACCATCAACCAATTCGCTCCCTGCGGGAAAAAGTCCGCCGGATAGTGATCCGAAAACTCCGAATAATCCGTCCGAAAATCCTCCCACCCAATCCTCTGCTTCGGCATCCCCGTCGTCCCACCAGTCTCAAAGACATTGTAAGGCTTCCCCGCAAACGCCTGCGGCACAAACCGCGCCGGATCCTCCTTCCGCAGCACCTCATCGTCGAAATGGTCAAATTTCACCATATCCGCAAAACAGGTGATGTCCTTCAACGGATCAAAATCAAACCCCTTCGCCCTCTCCAACCAATACGCACACCCCGTCTCCCCCGAAAAATGCCAGGCCACCATCTCCCGCGTATGCGCATCCAGCGCCCCCTTGCTCTCCAAAATTTCAGTGCTCATCACAATTCAACCCCGTCCTTACGGCCCAGAAGTCCTACACCATACAGGAAAGGGCGCAAGGCGCGGCAGGAGCCGAAGCCTTTTGGACTGCGGAGGCAGGGGGAGGAACGACCGGCGACACCGCTTTCGCTCCAACTCCCACGACCTCCCTACCCTCCCCATCCATCCCAACCCGGAGAACCTTGCCCCAAGTAGATGGTGCTTTTATGAACACTTCCTGTGCCTTCCCGCTCGACGAGATCACCATCGCCCGGGTGGTCAGTGAAGACCCGTATGAAACGGCTAATCAACGCGTCCAAAAAAAGATCATTCGTCCAATTTTGACATCCCCGGCAGCCCAAAAGGTAACGCGGGGCAAACATCAGGCTACCACAGTCCATTCTCTCATCGATCATGACGCAAAAAATGGATCCCCAAAGTCAGCCGCCAACCCGCCCCCGGCAGCCACTCCCGCATCCTCACCTACGACTCCGAAACCAAGGAAGTCATCTGGGAGGGCAAGAAAGTCCTCCCCACCGATCCCATCCCAATGGATAACCCCTTTCACCCCTCTCCGATCCCCTCAACGGCGACCTCAAGCGCCCCGCCCCAAAAGTAAATTCCTAGCAGCTCAAGCGGAAGCCCACGCAAAAATCCGACACAACCTCGGCGATGTCCAAGGACTCGGTGACTTTGTATTGGGATGAGCTTTTCCCCTGCACCGAAAAAACGCCCGCGATGCAAGTGAACCGCACGAAGGCCGATGTGATTCGTATCGCTCTCATAAACTCTCTGGTCGAAAATTTCAAAACTTCTGCCCATTGCTACGCAGCCGCTTCCGCAGTTCCTTCCATTCAATTTCCTGCACGTCCTTGCCGCTGTCGATCGCAAGCCCCGCCGCGATGGCAGCGCTTTCGGAAAGCACCATGAACACCGGCTCCATCCGGATCGATCCATGAGCGACGTGCGATGTCGATAGGCAGATGGGCGAGAACAGGTTCGCGCACTCGCTCTTGCGCGGGATGATGGAGCGATAGGAAATCCCGTATGGCTTCGGCGGGACGCGCCAGATCGTCCCGTCGTTCCGGACAAAGCCCCGCTCGGTGACGAAATGCTGGACCACGTGCGAGTCCATGCCGAACGAGCCAAGCCCGACAGCATCCTCCGCCTTCCGCTTCCCTTCGCAGTTGTGCTGGGTCATCACGTAGTCGGAAACCATGCGCCGCGCCTCGCGGATGTAGATCATATAGGGCCAGCCGCCGTTGTCCTTGAACTCGTCCTTGGGCAGGCCGTATGCCGTGACCTTTTTGCGCAGCGCCTCTGGAACCCGAGGGCTGTTCGACATGGTCCAGAGAAACCCGCGGATGTAGGTCTCGTGCTCCTTCTCGATTTCCCGCCGCCTCTCGTAGCTCGCCTCCGGATAGTCCCAGTTCGCACCCGGGTGGTCGGAGCCGATCGCGTGCATGTGGTTCCAGTCCACCTTCGATCCGGTTCCGGCCAGCGGCTCAACCAAGGCGGGAAAGCGTTTGTCTCCCGCCTCGAAGTTCCGCAGCAAAAGCTCATGGTCGACAGCGCGGTAGCCCTCGGGTTTTTCGATGGGAATGTGGAGCTTTAGATCCGTTGTCAGGCAGACGCGGTAGTTGTAGGCTTGGATCTTTTTGTCGCTCTGACCGTTGGTGAGGCTCTCGATATTTTGCACCTGCGGCAGCAGTCCACTCGCCGGATCGCCGGGGACGACGTAGGGATCCACATCCTTGATGAAATGGTCTTTGTCGCGCTGCGTGTAGTGGACGCGGGGCTTGGTATCGCCGCGTCGGACTCCGGCCAGGTTCTCGCCGTATTGGCTCTCCGGCTCGCGCCCGACGGTAAAGGTCACTCCTGCGGCGGCCATCAAGTCTCCGACATAGGTCGCGTCGATAAACATCTTGCCACGATAGGTCTTCCCGCTGAGGGCGGTGATGGAAACGATGCGCCCGTTTTCCATTTTCACCCCCATGCCCGGCTCGCGGTTCAGCCTCTCGTTGAAAACGACATCCACGCCTGCATCTGCGATAAGTTTCGCGAAAACTCCCTGCCCCACATGCGGCTCGAAGCTGCGCACATATTTCTGCCCGTACGCTGCGGCGACCGCATCGTAGAACTCCGAGGCGATCCCCCCGAAGGTGTCTCGCCTGCCGAGGAAATCCGTCGCGCCGAGGCCGCTCGCACTCATCCCGCCGAGAAAGCCGGTCGGGTTCACGAGCATCACCGAGCGCCCCTGCCGCTTCGCGGAAACCGCCGCCGTCACCGCGCCGGATGAGTCGCCATACACGACAATGTCGTAGACCAGATCCACCTCGGTGAGATCAGCCATTGATGCAACCGTCATGCCAAGTCCGAGGATCGCAATCCAAAGACCTTTCGCGCCGCCATTCATTCCGAATTTTCTCATAACTGTTATTTTTCAAGTGTAACGAACAACCCCCTTTCACCCCTCTCCGATCCCCTCAACGGCGCCCCAAGCGCCCCACCCCAAAAGCAAATTCCTAGCAGCCGCGCGCGTTCGCATGGGTTCAATCATCAGTCTCCTGGTCCGGGACGGCTCCCTGGATCTTCACTGTGTAGGGATAGCGTGGGACATCTTCCTCCTTCGGGTCGAGGACGTCGAATGGGAGCAGATTGTCCGGCGTGGCCATGACGACCAGGTAGACCCGTTTGTCGTTCGCGGCCAGCTTGACGGTTGCGCGTTTTCCATCAGTTGCGGGACTGACATAGCGCGGCTGATCGTCACTGGTGATTACGCAGAAACCGAAGCGCCAATCAGCGCTCTCGTCTGCATTCGGTTTGCCTCGCAGTGTGACACTGATCTTGTGTGGCTTTCCATCTGCGCGGTTGGTTGGATGCAGCAGGATGTGATTGTAGGCGAAGCGTTGCGGCACGAACTCGGTGGGC
>JAPKDA010000091.1 GCA_028822695.1 Akkermansiaceae bacterium | reverse complement strand
ACGGGAGAGGGGAATTGCTCGCTGGGGCGAGGAGGGGCTTAGAGGCGACCGGGACGGTCAGGCCACGGGGCTACCTGGCGTCGTAGAGTTTTTCGTAGTATTCGGCGGCCATGCGGTCGGAGTCGAAAAAGGGGACGACGTCGTTCATGGATTGGTGGACGAGGCTCCACCATTTCTTGGGCTCGTCGTAATACATGGGGAGGACCTTGTTCTCGAGGATGTGATAGAAGCCGTCCATGTCGTGTTGGTCGCGAGCCTCGGGGGAGAGGCCCTCGGCGGCGGGGGGGATGATGAAGGAGTTTTCGCCGTCGCGGGCGAACTCGCAGATCCAACCGTCGTAGGTGGAGAAGTTGACGGAGCCGTTCATGGCGGCGGTCATGCCGCTGGTGCCGGAGGCTTCGCGGGTGACGACGGGGGTGTTGAGCCACATGTCGGAGCCGTCCTTGAGGAGTTTTGAGAGGGCCAGTTCGTATCCGACGACGACAGTGGCGTTGTTGTAGGTCTCGGTGGCGTGGACGAGGTGGTTGAAGATGTCGATGGCCCCCTGGTCCTTCGGGTAGGGTTTGCCAGCCCAGATGATTTGGACGGGGCGGTCGGTGTCGGTGACGAGTTTCTTGAACCGTTCGACATCGCGTTGGATGAGGTCGGCGCGTTTGTATCCGGCGAAGCGGCGTGCCCAGACGATGGTGAGGGCGTCGGGGTCGAGGAGGCAGCCGGTTTGGTCGGCGACGAGCTGGAAGAGTTTCTTTTTGAGCTCCCGTTTGCGGTTTTTGAGGGAGGTGGAGGAGCCTTTCACGCGGGCTGCTTCGAGATCGGGGTCGACCCAGTATTTCTTATTCTGGGAATTGGTGATGTGGATGATCGGGCAGATGTCGTTGTTGCCTTTCCACATGTCGCGGGAGACTTCGCCGTGGAGTTTGGAGACGCCGTTGGAGATGCGGCTGAGACGGAGGGCGGCGAGGGTGTGGGTGAAGGTGTTTCCCTTCATGCCGGTGAGTTGACGGACTTCTTCGCGGTTGAGGTTGCTGAAGAAGCTGAACTTGTGGAGGAGGTCGAGTTCGTGTTGTTCGTTTCCGGCGGCTTCGGGTGTGTGGGTGGTGAAGACGAGGCGGTTCTTGAGGTCTTGGACGTCTTTGCCGTTGGTGCTGAGAAGGTGGAAGGCGGCGGAGAGGGCGTGGGCTTCGTTGAGATGGTAGACGTCGGGTTTTACGCCGATGACGTCGAGGAGTTTGGCTCCGCCGACGCCGAGGACGATGTATTGGGCGATGCGGGTGAGGAAGTCGGAGTCGTAGAGCCGCATGCTGATGGAGCGCGACATGGGGTCGTTCTCCTCAAGGTCGGTGGTGAGGAAGAACATGGGGGCGTTGCCGAAGACGTCGCCGGGGAGGTAGAGGGCTTTCACCCAGACCGGGTGGTCGTGAACGGTGACTTGGAACTTGATGTCGTGGTCTTCGAGGAAGTGGTAGAAATTTTTGCGGCGCTGGACGGCCATCTCGCGGTCTTCGCCACGGGTTTGCTGGTAGTAGCCGTAGGTCCAGAGCATGCCGATGCCGATGAGGTTTTGCTTCAGGTCGTAGGCGCTGCGCATGTGGGAGCCGGCGAGGAAGCCGAGTCCGCCGGAGTATGTTTTGAGCGTTTGGTCGATAGCGAACTCCATGGAGAAGTAGGCCACGCTGGTGTTGAACCTAGGATCGACCTCGTAGGGATGGGAGAACGGTTCGGGAAGGAAGCTCATGGTAAAAAATAGGTGAGGTCGGGGATATAGGATGGGGGGTGGGAAAAGTCGAGTGGAGGTTGGGGGGAGGATGGGCGGAATGAGGGGTTTTTGGGGAGCTGGCGGCTTTGGGGGCCTAGGCTAAAAAACGATTATGGGGTTGGGGGGGGAAGTGCGGCTGGTGCCGGGGGGATCATTAGACGAACTGAGGTTTCACATTTTGGGGGATAGGGGGTAGGACGGTGGAGTGACTTTGGAGGACCTTGGGTGGAATGAGGGTTTTGCGGCGGAATTTTCCCGGCATGCGAAGTGTGGGTGGGTGCCTGGTCGGGTGATCCGGGAGACGAAGATCAACTTCACGACTTTGTTGGATGGTGGGGAGGAAGTGGACTGTGTGTTGGCGGGGAAGCTTTGGCATGACGCGACCTGCGATGCGGATTTGCCGGCGGTAGGTGATTGGGTGGCGTTGGACCGTGGGGGGGAAGGTGATGAGATTGTGATTCGGGCGAGCTTGCCAAGGCGGACGAAGTTTTCGCGGAAGATTCCGGGCAACGGATGTGAGGAGCAGGTGATCGCGGCGAATGTGGATTTGGTGGTGGTGGTGACTGATGCTGCTGCGGATTTCAATCCGCGGCGGATGGAGCGCTACTTGATGTTGATCGAGAAGAGTAAGGCGAAGCCGGTGGTGTTGGTGAACAAGGCGGACCTCTATCCGAAGGAGCAGAGTGTGGAGGCGGCGGCGGTGATCCAGGGTTTGTGTGCAACGGCCGACGTGCACATCACGAGTGCGATGAATGCGGAAGGGGTGGCGGTCTTGAAGGATTACTTGAAGTCGGGGGTGTCCTTGACGCTGGTGGGGTCGAGTGGAGTGGGGAAGTCGACGTTGATCAATCAGTTGCTGGGTGAGGAGTGGCAGTGGACGGCGGAGGTCAATGATGTGACTGGAAAAGGACGGCACACGACGACGGCGCGGGAGTTGGTGGTGTTTCCGGACGGGGGGATTTTGATTGATAATCCGGGGGTGCGGGAGGTGCAGATGTGGACGGATGAGTCGACGTTGCGGGAGAGTTTTGTGGATGTGGATGAGTTGACGACGCAGTGTAAATTCGGCGACTGCAAGCATCAGGAGGATGCGGGATGTGCGATTCGGGCGGCAGTGGAGGACGGGACGCTGGATACGGAGCGCTACGAGAGTTACTTACGTTTGGAGGAGGAGATTGCGGAGTTGAATTTCCGGAGAAAGAAGCGGCAGATGGCGACGGAGCGGTGGGCGAAGCGGAACCGGAAGGTGAAGGCTCGGAATTTGGATGATCGGATTGAGTTGGATCGGGAGGAGCGGGGGGAAGTATAGCCGCTGCGCGGCTGGTTATCAGGAACCCGGAAGTTGGAGGTTGGAGGGAGAGTCAGAGGGAAGTGGGTCTGCGCCGGAGGGATTTGGTCATGACCGAGACGGATCATGCCACGGGTCGGAGGGCGTTGGGTGCGGGATGGGAATCCCCGGGAACCTTTTGCCGGCTGGAAGCCGACACTACTCTCAAAGAAAACCCCCACGCGAGACAGGCTCGGTGGGGTTGGGGAAATTTTGATCCTGATAACGGATCGCTACGCGATCACGGCATCTCGAAGATTTTGGCCTTGGAGATGTCGGGTTTGCCGTCGGGGCCGATGGGGGCAGTGGAGGGGTCGCGGGCGAGTTGGCCGGTTCTGAAGCCTTTCACGTCGATGACGTTGTGCGGCGGGTAAGGGCTGATGACCTGATTGGTGGTTCCGGCGATGGGGGTGGCGAGAGGGTATCTGCTGGTCTTCTTCGGCTTTGGAGCAGGTGGAGCGAGTTGGTCGCCTCCGCGGTTGTATTTCCCGGCTTTGCGATCGTTGCTTTCCTTGATGGCGGCTGCGCGGACGACGTCATCGCTGTCATCGCCGAAGATGGCACCGAGGGCACCATCTCCGAGGGCACTGATGCCGGCTCCTTGTTGTTGGACTGGGGTGCAGGAGGAGAAAGTGAGAGCTGCTGCGCTGGTGAGGCCCAGTGCGGCGATGCGGAGAAGGTGCAGTGATGTTTTCATTGGCTTCGTTGGAGACGCCTTAATTAATTAAGGTATTCGAAGTATACGTGCCCGAATGTGTTTTCCCACTACGAATTGCTAAATTTTCCGCAGATGATTTCTCGAAGCATGAGGCTGACCTTGTGTGACTTAGAGATGGAGTAGCGCCGGTCGAAGACGCGAAAATTGTTGCGGCGCATCTTCTTGAGGATGCTGTGGTAGATGTGGCGCATGATTTCCGGGGCGACGAGAGGCCGTCGTTGTCCGGCGGGTCGGAGGTCGGCGGCCTTTTGGTAGAGCTCGTCGGCGCGGTCGGCTTGGTAAGCCATCATGGCTAAGAAGCGGCCGTCGTGGACGCGGCCGATGAGGTCGCGCTCGGTGTATTGGAAGCGGGCGAGGTCGGCGAGGGGGAGGTAGATGCGGACGCCGTTGGAGAGGTCTTCGCCGACGTCTCGGAGGATGTTGGTGAGTTGGAGGGCGTTGCCGAGGGTGATGGCGTATTCGCGGGAATCGGGGGAGGCGCCGAAGATGGGGAGGGCGGCGAGGCCGACGGCACCGGCGACGCGGTAGTTGTATTGTTGGAGGTCCTCCCAGGTGCCGAAGCGCTGTGGGTGGAGGTCGGATTCGCAGCCGTCGATGATGTCGTGGAAGAGTTGGGGTTCGATTTCGCGGCGGTCGCGGACGCTGCGCACTTCGGCGGCGAGGTGGGGTTCGCCGTGGTAGGGTTCGTTCATGGCCTTGCGCCATTCCTCGAGGCCCTTGCGTCGTTCTTCGGGGGTGTGCCCGAGGTCATCGGCGATGTCGTCGATGAGTCGGCAGAACGCGTAGAAGGTGACGAGGTCGTCACGGCGTTCCTTGGGCATACAGCCCAAGGCAAAGGCGAGATTGGACTTTGCCTTGCGGGTGATCTCGGCGGAGGAGGAGCTCAACGAACGGTGCGGGTGAAAGCTCTAGTGAATGAATCCCCAGTGGCCGGTGGTGAAGGGCCAGAGGGCGAAGAGGGCGGGACCGACGGCGTTGTATTCGCGGACGGGACCCCAGTAACGGGAGTCGAGGGAGTTGTCGGTGTTGTCGCCGAAGGAGAAGTATTCGCGTTCGCCGATGGGGGCTTCGGATTTGAGGTCGATGACTTGATCTCCGCTCGAGAGGGCTGGGTCGAACTTGTAGGTGCGGGGGTCGGCGAGGAGGTAGCCGGGTTGGCCTTTGTAGGGGCCGCCGCTGTTCATGACCTGGAGGAGCGTCTTTTCCCGCGGGAGTTTGCCATTGATGTAGAACTTGGCGTTTTTGTGGTCGGGCTTTTGAAGTTGGAGGGTGTCTCCGGGGACGCCGACGAGGCGTTTGATGTAGTGGGATCCGGCTCCCTGGGCTCCGGAGCTAAGGTGGATTTCCTCGATGCCGCGGGTGTCGAAGACCCAGACTTCGCCGCGGTTGGGGCGGCGGAAGTTGTAGGAGACCTTGTCGACGAGGACGAGGTCGCCGGTGTCGACGAAGCCGGAGGCGACGACGGTTCCCTTTTCAAGGGTCATGTTTCTGATCGTGTTGGCCTTGACCAGTGTTCCGTTTTTGCTCCTGCGAGTCTCTTGCCCGATGTTGAGTTTGTGCCTGAGGCCGAACTCTTCGAGGACGACGTTTCGGGGCGCGGGGATGGAGATCTTGGTTCCATTGGCGAAGCGGAGTTCGGTGTAGGTAAAGAAGTTGAACTTCTGAACCTGGACGACGGATTCGTCGAGAAAGCGGGAGCGGAAGGTCCGGGTGCCTTGGAGTTCTTCGTAGACGTAGCTGCGGCCACGCATGACTTTTTGGGTCCAGCGGACAGGAAAGGCGGGGAACTTTTCCTTGGCCAGTGGGATCCCGGTGATGCCGTTGAGAGTGGGTTGCATGGACCCGGTGGGGATGCGGAAGGGTTGGAGATAGTAGGCGCGGATGCCTAGGGCCACGACGATGGCGACGAAGAAGACTTCGATGTTTTCCTCGATCCATCCCTGGCGTGGGTATCCGGGGAGGGAGCGGTCGCAGGCGCTGGTGAGAAGTTTTTCGGCGGCGGAGCAGGCTTTTTGATCGCCGGCTTTCATGGCGGCGAGGAGGTCGGCGCGTTTGGTCTCGATGTCGGCGAGTTTCTCAGGGTCGAGGATGTCGCGCTTGTAGTTGACGAATTTCTTCGCGCCTTTGTAGAGGAGCTTGGCTTCTTTTTTCCACTTGGGGGCAAACATGAGAAATGGACCGTGGTCGGGGGGGAGGAAACACCGGATTCGGGGGTTTTGCACGGGTTTTTGTGGGGTGGGGAGCGGGGAGCCCGGAACCCAGAGCCCGGGGAAAGGATCTTGACCGCTGATTTCTCTGATTGGGAGAAGGGGCAGAGCCCGGAAGCTGGAATGAAGAGCCCGGGGAGGGGATTTGACCGCTGATTTCACTGATTGCCACTGATTGAGGGAGGGGGCAGGGGGGAGAGGTTGTCAGCAGATTGCGCTCCTTGGTGTTTGGGCTTTCGGGGGGGGGCTGGATCGCGATAGTCGCCTTGTGAAGACGCATTTTAGAGGTTGGGGGATTCCGGGGCCGGTGGTGCCGGGGACGTTGGGTGAGGGGCCGGAGGTCGAGGAAGGGGAATCGTTGGATGCGCTTTGTGGGCAGTATCGGATGTTCCAGCTGAAGAAGGGGCATCGGTTTTCGACCGATGATGTGCTGACGGGGTGGTATGGATCGACGTGGTGTCCGAGGGCGGAGACGATTTTGGATTTGGGGAGTGGGATCGGGACGGTGGCGATGGTGGCGGCGTGGAGGTTGCCGGGGGCGAAGGTGGTGACGGTGGAGGCGCAGGAGGAGAGTGTGCGTTTGGCGCGGAAGTCGGTGGCGTATAACGGGCTGGGGGAGCGGTTTGATGTCCGGGAGGGAGATTTGCGGGACGAGGAGGTGTTGGGAGCGGAAGAGAAGTTTGATTTGGTGTTGGGGAGTCCGCCGTATTTTCCGTTGGGGTCAGGACCGGAGGGGGATCATCCGCAGAAGGTGGCGTGTCGCTTCGAGGTGCGGGGGACGGTGGCGGATTATTGTGAGAGGGCGGTGAAGCACATGACGCGCGGGGGGATTTTTGCCTGTGTGTTTCCGGTGGCGCCAGTGGAGCAGGAACGGCGAGTGGAAGCGGGGGCGAAGGCGGCGGGGATGACGATTGTTAGAAAAAGGCACATTGCGCTGCGCGAGAATGAGCGGCCCTTGATCGGGGTGTTTGTGATGATGCGGGATGAGGATTTGCCGGAGGATCAGCGGGGGAAAACTTGGGAGGAGCCGGAACTGATTATTCGGAGGGAGGATGGGTCGGTGCATCCGGAGTATGCGGCGGTGAAGATGGGGTTTGGGTTTCCGCCTTAGGCGCGGGGCGCCTGGTGGAAGGTCCCAAGTCGAAGGACGAAGGTTGGGGAGGGGAACTTAACCGCTGATTTTGCTGATTGCTCTAATTTTGGGGATGGGGGGAGGAGCTCGGAATCCAGATGGGCGAGGCGTTCCTGCCGATGGGACCGGGGTTGGGGAAGCGGGTTGGAAACCCACGCTCCTTTAGTCTCCGGACTTGAGGACGCGGATGAAGGCGTCTTGGGGGATGCTGACTTTGCCGAAGGCTTTCATCTTGGCTTTGCCCTTCTTCTGCTTCTCGAGGAGTTTGCGCTTTCGGGAGATGTCACCGCCGTAACATTTGGCGGTGACGTTCTTGCGCATGGCAGAGATGGTTTCCCGGGCGATGATCTTTCCGCCGATGGTGGCCTGAATGGCGACGACGAACATCTGGGTGGGGATGACGTCTTTGAGTTTCTTGGCGAGGTCGCGGCCGTAGGGAGCGGCTTTGTCGGTGTGGACGATGGTGGAGAAGGCTTCGATCGGTTCGCCGGCGATGAGCATGTCCATCTTGACCATCTTCTCCGGGCGGTAGCCGGCGTGCTCGTAGTCCATGGAGCCGTAGCCGCGAGTCATGGATTTGAGCTTGTCGTTGAAGTCGACGAGGATTTCGGCGAGGGGGACGGTGCCGGTGAGCATGACGCGACTATCATCGATGGTCTCGGTATTCTCGAGGATGCCGCGCTTGTCCATGAGGAGTTGCATGACGTCGCCGATGAATTCGGCGGGGATCATGATGAAGATGCGGACCATGGGTTCGCGAATTTCCTGGATCTCGGGGGGCTCGGGGAGGAGGGAGGGGTTGTCGATGACGATCTCGGATCCGTCGGTCTTGGTGACTTCGTAGATCACGGACGGGTAGGTGGAAATGACATCCATGTTGAACTCGCGGCGGAGGCGTTCCTGGATGATCTCCATGTGGAGAAGGCCGAGGAATCCGCAGCGGAAGCCGAAGCCGAGGGCGACGGAGGATTCGGCTTGGAAGGTGAAGGCGGCGTCGTTGATCTGCAGCTTGGCCATGGCGGCCTTGAGGGCTTCGTAGTCGCTGCTGTCGATGGGGTAGATGCCGGAGAAGACCATCGGTTGGATCTCCTTGTAGCCGGAAAGAGGTTCAGCGCAGGCGTTCTTGGATTCGGTGACGGTGTCGCCGATCTTGACCTCGGCGGCGGACTTCATGTTGGCGATGAAGTAGCCGACGTCACCGGAGGAGATGTCGCCGACGGCGGTCATGGCCGGCCGGAAGACGCCGGTTTCCTTGATCTCGTAAGTCTTGGGGGTGTGGAAGAGTTTGATGCGGGTGCCCTTCTTCATGGAACCCGAGAAACAACGGACGTAGGAGACGACGCCGCGGAAGTTGTCGTAGATGGAGTCGAAGACCGAGCAGCGGAGGAGTCCGTCATCGGCGTGGTCGGTGGGGGCGGGGATGCGGGCGACGACTGCTTCGAGGATTTCCTCGATGCCGATGCCCATTTTTGCGGAGGCGGGGATGGCTTCGTCGCCGGGGAGGGCGAGGATGTCTTCGAGTTGTTGCCGGCACTTGTCGACGTCCGCGGCGGGGAGGTCGATTTTGTTGATGACCGGGATGATGGCGAGGTTCTGCTCCATCGCGAGGTGCACGTTCGCGACGGTTTGTGCTTCGACGCCTTGCGCGGCATCGATCATGAGGATGGCGCCTTCGCATGCGGCGAGGGAGCGGGAGACCTCGTAGGAGAAATCGACGTGCCCGGGGGTGTCGAGGAGGTTGAGTTTGTAGGTGATGCCGTCGTTCGCCTTGTAGTTCATGGCGACGGGATGGGACTTGATGGTGATGCCCTTTTCCCGCTCGAGTTCCATGGAGTCGAGGAGTTGGTCCTGTTGCTGGCGTTCGGTGATGGTCTGGGTGTGCTCGAGGAGTCGATCGGAGAGCGTGGTTTTCCCGTGATCGATGTGGGCGATGATGGAAAAGTTCCTGGTGAGCTCGATGGACATGCGGTTTGGGGCCGTTGGGATACGCGATTTCGGGGAAATATGAACCCTGAATCCGGGGATTGCTGGGAAAAGTGGTGGAATTGCGAGGGGGAGGGGGGAATTGACCACTGATTTCTCTGATTTCGGAGTGAGAGAGGGGAGCTTGTCCGCAGATTGCGCAGATTTTCGCAGATTGGGTTTTGGGGTAAAGGTGGGGATTGGAATGAGGGGGATGCTTTGGTAGTTGGGTGGGGTTGAGTGACCGCTACGAGATTGAGGATTTGGTGGTGCAGGATGAGTCCGGCGTGACTTTCCGTGCCAGGGATCGGCAGAATGATCAGGCGGTGGCGTTGCGGAGATTCTTTCCGGGGTCCTCTTCGGGGAGTGGATTCCAGGGGGAGGAGATCACGGCTTTTGCGGGGACGGTGGAGGCGTTGAAGCAGTTGCGGCATCCGTCGTTGTGTGGGGTTTTAGATGGCGGGGTGGATCAGGTAGACGGGATTCCGTATCTCGTGACGGAGTGGGCGGAAGGCAAGCGCTTGTCGGAGATATTGGAGGAGGGGCCATTGGTGCCGGAGCAGGCGGTTGCGGTGGCGGGCCAGGCGATGGAGGTCTTGGTGGTGTTGCGGGAAAAATTCGGGGAGGTGGCGGAATGGTTGGAGATGGAGGCGACGTCGGTGTTGGTGAATGAGGAGAATGGGGTGTGTAGTTTCACGATTTGTCCTCTGCAGGTGTTGGGAGTGGCACCTCGGGAAGGTGGGGTGAAGGGAATGGGTTTTTTAATGGATTTGGCGATGGGATGGGAGGGGCACGTGATTCCGAAGGCGGCGGCGGGTCTTGGTGGTTGGGTGAGGCAGGCGAAGGAAGGTTCTTGGTCGGTGGATGAGGCTTACAACGAGTTGGTGAAGATTCGGAGTGTTTGGACGGGGGAGGTTGTGCCGGAGACGCCCGCGGCGCCGAAGAGGCAATTGCAGACCACGGGGGCGGCTGGTCCGGCCCAGGCGGCGGCGATTTCTGCGGCGCATCGGATTTACCGTGCGCCGAAGAAGAGTAAGGCGGGGATGGCGGCGGGGATGGTATTTTTTGGAGTGTTGGTGTTGGGTGGTGGGATTTGGTTGGGGATTGCGAAGCCGTGGGCTGCTGCTGAAGTGGTGGGTGAAGCTCCGAAGCTGGTGGTGT
>JAPKDA010000090.1 GCA_028822695.1 Akkermansiaceae bacterium | reverse complement strand
CCATCACGCTCCATTCAGATCGCTCGACCACCCTCAATCGGATCGTCGAACGCTTGGACGATCTAACAATTAGGTTCGACGCTCCTGTCCAATTCAAACCGCTCAACCCAGTCGTAGCAGGCTGGTTCCACATGCTCTTCCCCGACCTGCGACCAGCGTCCTTCCAATGAAAACCTCACGCCGATCTCCCGTCTCACCTCATAAATCCAGAATCACGACCTCTGCTCGACCGGAGTGCTCAAAAAACTTCTCCTCGCTGATACGGCGACTCTGCCGCACCCCGTTGAGTTCTCTGGTGAGTTTGGCAAATCCGGCGTAGTCGATCGTTTTGTTACCCTCGTCGGCGGAGACTGCAGTAAACAGGGACATGAGGAGAGCAGTCGTGCAAAGAGCGTGTTTCATCATCTTCTTCATTAAATCCCGCGGCGAATACAAACCAGAGGAGCTCGGCAAGCACTAAAATCCCCCTCCTACCCCCGTTCCAGCAACAATTTCACCTCCAACAGCGATCATTTGCGCGAAATAGATCGCTTATTGTGCTCCCCGACCCCATGTCCCGGGTTCGGTTCACGACTTGGCAGGATCAAGGCCTGGAGTGTTGTCAGATGAGTTTAACGACTCGGTGGCGATCTGAAACCCGACTAGCGGGAACAGTCTCAAGTGAAAGCACAGTGTGTGAACCACTCTACTAAGATGAAAATGTATGTTGGCAACCTGTCGTTTGATACGACCAAACAAGATCTCGAAACCCTCTTCACCGAGCACGGCAGCGTGACGGACGTGCACATGCCTGTGGACCGCGAAAGCGGACAGCCACGTGGCTTTGCTTTCGTGACAATGAGCTCCAAAGGCGAAATGAACACCGCCATGGAAGCCCTCAACGGTAAAGACGTTGGTGGCCGCACCCTCAAGGTGAACGAAGCCCAAGCCCGCGAAGAGCGTGGTGGTGGTGGTGGTGGTGGCGGCGGACGCCGCTACTAAGCCCTGTTTCTTTTTCCCACGGCGGCATCCTGCAAAGGGTGCCGCCGTTTTTCTGCGCTCACATCGCGCCTTGGCGATTCACTCATCCTCTCCGACACTCGTCCCACTCCATGCCTCCAGAACCACTCTTGCAAATCCTCCACGAGGACCCGGCCTTCGTCATCGTTAACAAGACGAGCGGGATGCTGTCCGTCCCAGGACGCGGGGATCACAAGTTCGACAGCGTCGCCTATCGGGTGAGGCAGATGTATCCGGACTGCATCGAGCAACCGGCCGTGCATCGCCTCGACATGGACACGTCCGGCCTCCTTGTCGTGGCACGAACCACAGAGGCCCATCGCGAACTGTCACGGCAGTTCACTGCTCGAGAGACACAGAAACGCTACGTTGCTTTGCTGGAAGGAATCCTGGACGGCGACAGCGGCACGCTCGAACTCCCCTTCCGCCTCGACTTGGACAACCGACCTCTGCAGATATACGACGAGGTTCATGGAAAAATGGGAACGACCCATTGGGAAAAAATTGCGATCGAGGGACTGTTCACACGGATCTCCTTCGTCCCCATCACCGGGCGCACCCACCAACTCCGTCTCCACTCCGCCCATGAAAAAGGCCTCGGCATCCCCATCGTCGGCGACCCCTTCTACGGCAACGGCAACGGCCCCGGCGAAATGAAACTCCACGCCTGCGAACTCGGTTTCACCCATCCCGTCACCGGCCAAGCGATGCGCTTCAAATCAAAGCCGGATTGGTGACCAATAGGGAGAGTGGGTTTTCAACCCGCTTTGGCGACAAACCGCCCGGAGGATCACCCTCTCAATTGGAGCCCCCGGCCCCTCCTCCCCAAGAAAGAATCGGTCCACAAACCCTCTTTCCATATTTTTAGAATTCGATCTTCAGAACCCCAGAATCCTCTTCGGCATGAAAAACAGAACGGAGAGGATCGTCCCGACGACCCAAAATCCAATCCCACTAGAAAAAACGTAGGGATAAAACATCAGGGGAAAACCAAGAACCGCACACGCCCATTCCTCCTTCATCTTGGCGTAACCAACTGCAATGGTCCCCCAATACGTCAAAAGCCCCTCTCCTCTTCTCAAAAGTGCCGCCGCCCGGAATCGAACCGGGACGACCTTGCGGTCAACGGATTTTAAGTCCGGCGCGTCTACCAATTCCGCCACGGCGGCTTTTTGAGAGTGTGGAATGAGAGTAATACATCGGGTTGCCTTGACGAGGTTCAAGGGTTGCGCTCGATGCTTTCGATAACTTCCTTCAACAAGAGTTTCGTCTCGTCATCGACGTTGTCGCCTAGCGCCTTGAGAGGACCAAGGCATCGCTCAGTGCCGATGCGCTTGAGGATGCGGATCGCACTTTGCTGCAAGCCCCGCTCGTCGCCGTTCAAGTGACGGAGCATGGCATCCTCTGCGGCGGGACCAATGCCGACCATGAGCGGCTCCCAATCGATCGGCTTCGCAACCCAGCGCGGTTCCAAAATGGCCACCGCTTCGGGCGACTTCCGCTGCACAAGGAATTCCATCATGCTGCGTGGCAACCTCTCTTCCCGTTTCTGCATCCGGCGGGCCACCATAGCCACAACCGCATCTGCCTCTCCATCTTCCCCGGCCCAGGTCTGGAGCGCTTTGCAAATCACCTCACGCAACTCGGCATCGTCCTCTTCGTCAAGAAGGTCCAGCATCAAGCGCGATATCTCCACCCGGAACCTCGTGGGCTCGACGGTCGAGAGACGGCGCACCGCACCCTTCACTCGCTCCAAATCGATGTGCTTCAGCTCTCTCCTGTTCCGGTCGTAGAATGCAGGATGCTGGATGTTCGTAAGATCGGTGAGGGTGGTTTCACTGGTATTGCCCATCCGCTCGTCCTCAAAGACGACCTCCACGACCCTGATGTCATGGTAAACTTCCACCACCCTGCCGAAGCGCTGCGCCAGCTTAACGACCTCGGCGATGGTGATCTTGGGACCGTCGATCACAAATATCGCGCCGTCCCCGCGCGGATAAAACCCGGGACGATCATGGCTCGCCGTCTTACGCTGTAGGTAGCGAAGGATCTGAAACTTATAGCGCTCCTCCATCACCGGAACCCAGATCACAGAAACATAATCGGCAGGATCACCCGGGTCATCCTTGTGGGCTGCGATCGCTCTCTCCACCGTCGCAAACCTGATCAACTCCTTCACCTTGTCGTTCGACTTGCGCAACTCCGTCGGATCAACCACCGCCTCTTTCTTTTCTTTCTCCGGATCGTAGTTTCCATCCTCAGGCAGGGTCCGATGCACGGGCATGAAGAGCGCGAGGGAGATCGCCGCAGTGGCAAGTGGTAGCCCCAACATGAGCCCTTTTTTTCGACGGTGACCACAGCCGTAGGCAATCAGAAAGACCGCCACGAACACCATGAAGCCGGCTAGAACAGCACGCCGCAGCACTTCCATGTCCTGAAGCAGACCCCCCGGCTGGGCCCCCCAAATCCCGATCAAAATCGAAGAGACCAAAATACAGCCGCCCATCATCGTCGAAAACCACTCCTGTGGAGACATCGGGGTCACATTCGCCACGTCCGAGGTTTGGTTATAGTCGGCAACTTGAAACTTCACCGGAGCGGAAGCATCCGCGGCGGAAGGGGCGCTGCCATAACGCTCCAGCCCCTTCTTGGCCTGTTCGCCGGGGTAAAACTTGTCCCGCTTCTGGACCACGACCTCATCATCGAGTTTGAAACGATGCTCACAGGCCCCGCACTCCACAGTCCTCCCCTTCAAATCTTCGCTCACTTTGAACTGCCGGTCACAGGAGGGGCATTGAATACGAAGGCTCATAAGGATGGCGGCGTAGGGCGCGCTAGAGACTCCTCATTAAAGGGCCTCAATTCAATACATTCCGTTCGACTTTTCCCACCGTTCATGGGCCTTGCGAAATGTCCGGGAAGCAGATAGCTAATCCTCATGCGAACGGAGTATGTGACTTTAGCGACTATTCAGGAGCGGGATTTGAGACTGCAGGACATCCGGACCCAGTTGGAGCGGATCCCGGAGGACAAAAGCCTCGCCGCCACCCGCCTCGCCGACAATCAGGCCTCAGTGGAAGCCGCCAAGTCCGCTGGCCAGCACAACGAGGTCGCCATCAAAACCCTTGAACTGGACATCGAAACCCGCCGGGAAACGATCAATCGCCTCAAAACCCAGCAATTCGAGACCCGTAAAAATGAGGAATTTAACGCCCTGAAGCACGAAATCATGCGCTACACCGAGGACGTCGACGGTCTGGAGACCCAGGAATTGGAGCTCATGGAGAAAGCCGACGCTCTCAATTCGGTCCTGAAAGACGCCACCGCAGCTCTGGCCAAGATCCAAGGAGCGGTGAATGAGGAAGTCAAAATGCTCGATGAGCGCGTCACGACCTTCGAGGCCGAGGCAATCACGCTGGAGAGCGAGCGGGAGGCCAAGATCGCAGAAACTGATGAGGACCTCTTTTCCATGTATTCCAGACTCCTCAAGACCCGCGGAGTCCCTGTTTTAGTGGCTCTCAGCGACGATGGCCAGTGCCGAGGCTGCCACGTAAAGGCAATTTCCTCCATCCAGGCCCGTGTTCGCGGGGAAAAAGAGATGGTCCAATGCGAGAATTGCGGCCGAATTCTCTACCCCGAATAGCCCTCCAGACCTCAAAAAACATTTGCATAAGCTAGGGGCTGAGTGTAGCCATCCCGCCCCCCGAGGTAGCTCGGGTCCAAAACGCCAATTTCCCGAACCATGGACATCATTCGCAAGATCGAACAAGAGCAGCTGAAAGAAGACGTTGCCCCCTTTAACGTAGGTGACTCCGTCAAGGTGCACTGCCGGGTCCGTGAGGGCGAAAAAGAGCGTATCCAGATTTTCACCGGACTCGTCATCGCCATGGGAGGCAGCGGATTGAACCGTGCCTTTACCGTCCGGAAGATTTCCTACGGCGAGGGTGTCGAGCGGGTCTTCCCGATTCACTCCCCCCGGATCGCCAAGATCGAGGTGGCCAGCCGCGGCAAAGTTCGTCGCGCCAAACTGCACTACCTTCGCGAACGCGTCGGCAAGCGTGCCCTCCAGGTGAAGAATGCGGACCGGCGCTAGTCGCCCCCCTCTCACTGATTGTCTTTTGACAATCGTCCTCTGACGGGGAACTCTCCCACTCCGGTGCGAGTTCCTTATAAGATTGTCGTCCTCCTCTGCCTGGCCTTGGTAGCCGGCACGTGGTGGTCACGCACCCGTGACATGGATTTCATGTCGTCCCGCGGCATCAAAAATCCCCGGCCAAATTTCATCTTCCCGGGCAACGAGAACGCGGAACCCTCCCTCCTCCCCGACCCGGTCTCCCGCTCGGCCATCTCCAACGAACCGGAGACCGCTCTATCCAAAGAACCGGAACCAGACCCGCTCCGCCTCGGCGACCTCGACAGTGCTCCGGGCCTCGGAGAATACAGCGAACTCGCTTCGCTGGGCGCGGCACACCTCATCAAGGCCGCCACCGAACTGGAAGTGCGCGGCGAATTCCTCAGGGCCCACCTCGCCTGGGAACGCATCCTCGATACCTGTGATCCGACCCCGCAGGAACGTGCCCTCGTCGGCATTTCCATCCAACGCCTCCGCCCCACCCTGCCGCGATGGAATATCGATCCGAATGGAGAGTATTCCCTGCTCCTCCAATTCGGCACCACCAGGAGAAAGGACGGAGCAATCAATCCAGTCGCCGCAGCAGTCGCCGAATTTCTCCGCAAGGAATCCAGCGACCTCGTCTCCCTCGCGCCTCTCATCACCACCTCCCAGATCAAAGGTGTCCCGGATCAATCTCCCATCGCTCTCTACTTTTCGGGAACCGGTGAGAACACCAAAAATCAAAGCGACCTCATCTCGATCAATCCACCCGTCAACGACCCCGAATCGTTGCGTCGCGAAATGCTCACGACGATCTACTCCCTCATCGAAAAGCGCCTGACCAGCCTCGGCAGCCTCACCCCACCCGCCCCGGCCTCCAACCCCGATCAGCCGGAGCTGGACTTTGAACAGCAGCTGACGCGACTCCATTGGCAGTATTTCGCCAGAACTCTCAGCGAACTCCCTGAAGTCACCCCTCCAAAAACGCTCAAACGCCTGGACCTCGAGGAGGAAACCGAAAGCGAGGAGCCTGACTGATTTTTCGCCTCCCTCCTAAGAATCGACGCCGCCAGACCGTTATCTATCATGAACCGGGCACGGTGGCGCTTTGACATCTGCCCCTGTTCGCTCCATCGTCATCACAATGCGCCAAATCATCGCCAGCGTCCTTCTCTCCTGCGGCATCCTCACCGCACAGGACAGCACCGCCCCGCCCTGTGCCCCCGACACTCCAGTCAACGCGCCATCCCCCGACACCGTGGCCCCGGTCGAGAAGCCAACCATCAAGGATCTCGGCGACGGCAAGTATTCCGTTGGTGACATTACTTTCCAAAAAAAGAACCGTAGCATCAGCTTCCCCGCACGGGTCAATCTCATCGAAGGCCTCCTCGAATACGCCATCGTCCAACAAAATGGCAAGATCCACGAATCCCTCCTCGTGACCGACATCAGCCCCCTTCACCTCAACGTGGCCCTCAGACTTCTCAGCTACAAACCCTCCGAAGAACTCTTCCCGATCCTCGACGAGGATTTTGTCCCAACTAAGGAATACCCGGTCGTCTCCGAATCAGTCAAAGCCGCCGCCCGTGTCGAAATCCTCCTCAGTTGGAAGAAGGAAGATGGCTCCAAAGGCGAGGCCTCCCTCAGCGACTGGATCACCCACACCGTCACAGAGGCCCCCATCCCGGCCATGCCTTGGATCTACAATGGCTCTTACATTCACGAGGGCGTGTTCCAAGCACAGAGCTCCGGAGACATCGGCGCAATCTTCACCAATTACGCAGCACTCTTCAACTACCCCGGAAAGGACCGCGGCCTGGACACCGTCTGGATCCCCACGCCGAAGCGCCTGCCCCCCGTCGATACTCCGGTCATCGTCACCATCAAACCAGCCCTCAAGAAATAAACCGCCAAACCTCCCCACTGATGAAAATCCTCTCCATCCTTCTTGCCGCCGCCCTCCCCCCGCTCTCTCTCCCCGCTGCCGAGGAGAATGACCCCTACCTTTCCCTCCTCCTCGAAATGGAGCGGACCATCAGGAAAGGAAACAGCTACCTGAAATCACAACAACACGCCGATGGATACTGGAGCGACTCCACCATCCCCGCGATCTCCGCCCTCGCCCTCGCCGCTGGAGTTCGCGATCCCAATCTCGATCCCAAGGCAAAGGAACCCGCCTACGCCACGAAAGGTTTCGACTGGCTGCTGACCCAGCAAAAGGACGACGGCGGCATCTACGGCAAAGGCCTCGCCTCCTACAACAACTCTTCTTCGATCATGGCCCTCGTCGCCCGCGGGCGCAAAGCAGACGAACCCGCGATCCTCGAAGCCCGCTCCTTCCTCATCGATCAACAAACCGATTGGGGTAAGAAAGGTGAAGATGACAAACCCCACGACGGAGGCATCGGCTACGGCGGCACCTACGCCCACTCCGACCTCTCAAACACCTACCTCGCCCTCGAAGCGGCCTATCACTCCCGTCAGATCGCCAAAGATGGCGAACACGGCGAACAACCAGAACTCGATTGGAAAAGCGCCCTCACTTTTGTCTCCCGCTGCCAGAACCTCGAAGAAACCAATGACCAGCCCTGGGCCAGCGACAACCCCGATGACAAAGGCGGCTTGATCTATTTTCCGGGCGACAGCAAAGCCGGCGAACGCGAACTTCCCGACGGCACGGTCGCTCTCCGCTCCTACGGCTCGATGTCCTACGCCGGACTCCTCTCCTTCGTCTACGCCGACCTCGACCAAAACGATCCTCGGGTCAGCGCCGTCCTCGAATGGCTCGGCAAGAACTACACGATCAAGGAAAACCCCGGACTCGGCGAACAAGGCCTCTACTACTACTACCACACCATGGCAAAAGCCCTCGCCGCCGCCGGCGTCGATAAACTTCCCCTCGCCGACGGCACCGAGGCCGATTGGCGCCGCGACATCGCCACCCTTCTCGTCTCCAACCAGAAGCCCGACGGTTCATGGATCAACGAGAACTCCCGCTGGTGGGAAAACGATTCAATCCTCGTCACCTCCTACGTCGTCCTCACTCTCGAGCAGATCTACTTCACCCTGCCCCAAAAGTAGCCTCGGTTTCCAGCCGGCGAAACCGTGGCGCGGGCTTCCAGCCAAGGGTGTTCGGCACGGCTTATGCTCCCATGTTTTTGGGAATTGGATCGTGGAAATTTCGAAGAGTGGACTCGAGGTTCACCTTGGAGCCCATGATGGAGTTCACCACAGATCATCCCACCTCAGGCCTCAAAAGGTTCTCATCCTGTCTCCCGAAAAAAGGTCCACGGAGGGACATCACGGGGTTAAATGGCCGATGGGCCTGGAAATGTTCTCACGGAGTCGGGGAGACAGGATTGACTCCACTCTGTTCCGTCCACGCGGTGTCGCTCGCGCCGCTCGCCGATCTCAAATTCTTGCTCAGGGAGCAAGAGGGCGTTCAAACCTTATAGGCGTCGTTTCCCTCCGCACAGGCTCTCATCCTGTCTCCCGGCAAAAGGCCTGCGGAGGGGCATCACGCGGATGATTGGCCGATGGGCCTGGAAATGTTCTCACGGAGTCGGGGAGACAGGATTCGAACCTGCGACATCTGGTTCCCAAAACCAGCGCTCTACCAAGCTGAGCTACTCCCCGTTTCCGAGAACGGGGGGACGGTCTTTGATTAGTCCCGTGCAATCAAGTCGCAAATCACCCGGGTTTGCCGATTTTAGCAACAACACCAAAAGTCCTCCCCCTCCAAGTAGCCCGCGGCCTCCGCCAGAGCCCTCACCTGCCCCCTCCCACCCGGGACTCCCACCGCAGAAATCAACACAGCATCCCTCCAGCGCACCCCGACCTCATCAGCCCCCGCCACAGGCACCCCTCCGATCGTTTGCCCGATTCTCCGCTCCGAAACCTCGAAAAAACCATGCATCTCCACCCCAAGTCCACGTAAATGCCGTCCCAGCCGCTTTCCAATCGGCCCCGCCCCGGAAATCACCACTCCCCGCTCCCGGATCCGCTCCAGGCCGACCAGATACTCCGCCTTCATCAACCACACCTGCTCCTCCGCATACATCGGATGACAACGCGTCAGCCTCGACGGCCCGTCCCGCCACTCGAGCAAAACCTCCGGCACTTTCCCGATCCGCACTCCCCGGCCCAGCATCCGCAAAATCAGATCGTGATCCTCCGCCCAACTCCTCACCCGATACCCACCCGCCGCCTCCAAAGCCTCACGGCGCATCATCAATGAAGGTTGGATCACCGGACACTCCACAAACCGCTCCCGCGCAATCGCCTCCGGCGTCCCCAAGCTGTTCACCCAGTCCACATAACGCCCCATCCCTTCCCCCTGCGACTCGATCAAACGCACCCCGCATCCCACTGCCCCGAGCGACTCATCTTCCTGCAATAGCTCCCACTGCTTCGCAAAGCGCTCCGGATGGGAACGATCATCCGCATCCATCCTGGCGATCACATCCGCCCGGGCCGCCGCGATCCCCACCCGCTGCGCCTCGGTGACTCCCCCCTCCTCCGACGACTCCATCACCACTACACGCCCATCGCCATCCGCAAATCCCTTCGCAATCTCCGCCGAACGATCACTGCAGCCGTTCAAGACCACGACCAACTCAAACTCGCCAAAGGACTGGCTCAAACAACTCTCCAACGACTCCCCCAAAGTCCTCTCCGCATCCCGCACCGGGACGATGACTGATAGCCGGGGCTTCATCATGGCATCAGTCATCCAACCCCCGCGCCTCCACAAACCCGCTCTCATCCACTATCAAGACCATCGGCCGACAGCAAACTTCGCAGTCATAATCCATCATTCCGGGGCAATCCTCCGCCGCTGGGGCCGGCACGGAAACCACCTCAAAACAGCTGGGACAGGTTACTTCATTCATCCTTCTGGAAAGATTGGCATCACTAAGCTCTTGCGTCTAAGCGAGTTTCCCTTGCTTTCCTTGCCCATTTCAAACAATTTCTTAACACACGGTCTCCCCCCAAGGGAAAAACCGATATGAACTCAGACAAAGACACACCATGAAAGTAACCACCACATTGATTCCCCTCGTCGCCGCCCTCACCCTTGGCGCCTGCAAAGAAAAAGAAGCCGAAGCCCCAGCCGAGGCCACAGAAGCCGTCGAGAAGGTCACCGAAGGAGCTGACGCCGCCGCAGATAAAGCCGCCGCAGATAAAGCCGCCGCAGATAAAGCCGCCGCAG
>JAPKDA010000089.1 GCA_028822695.1 Akkermansiaceae bacterium | reverse complement strand
CTCTTTTAACTTATGTCATTTAAGAAAGTGGAGGCGAGGGGAGTCGAACCCCTGTCCTGGAGACCTTTCGCGCAGGCGTCTACGTGTGTAGCTGGTCGTTTGCTGCTTTAAGATCTAAGGGCCTCGACCAGCCCGTCCAAAGATCCGAGAAACCTGTTTAATTTCGCGGTAGGCCCGGTTCCCCGGCTTTCCCGCTAGCCTACTAAATAGTCGCTCATCCCCTCAATAGGCGTCGGGGGCTGAACGTCACTGTCAATTAAGCAGCAAGTGCGAGCTCGTTAGAGTCTGCATTTATTGTTTTTGATCGGCTTTTAAGGAGGCCAACCGATCAACCTCCACATGCAGCCTGCGTTTCTAACCTTCAGTCGAAACCGTGGCGCCCCCGTATTTCTCGGAGCGCCGGTAAGATGCACCGGAAAATCTATTTATTCAACATGAATTCCTCGGATCGGACTCCCCCGCCCCCAGTCAGGTCGCGGAAACCACGAGATCACCTACTTGGGCTGAGGTTTGTGAGCCTCCTTGATGGTCGCCTTCAACTCCGCAACTAGATCCGGTTTATCCCCTGCTCTTCATCGGGAACTTGGCTGAGGAGGATCATTTGCCATTGATCGGTGCCGCAAGATTCCTCAAGTGCCCGTCACTGAGCCGATAAATCCAGCTATGAATATCAATCGACTGCCCCCTGTCCCACGCGTCTTGAACAACGGTCGTCCGACTCAGGTTTTCCGCCTGCGCAATAACATTGATCTCGCAGAGCCGATCCAACTGATCTCCCGGGGAGAGCTCCGCCAACTCCTCGGACCGACGGCGGGCGAGGTTCTGGATGTGTCGCAGCCAGTTGTCGACGAGGCCGTGCCTGGAGTTATCCAAGGCCGCCATCACCCCACCGCAACCATAGTGGCCACAAACGATGATGTGCTCGATTTTGAGGACATCGACCGCAAACTGCACCACGGAGAGCAGATTGAAATCGGTGTGAACAACGACATTCGCAATATTGCGATGCACAAAGATCTCTCCAGGCATCAGTCCCGTGATCTGATTGGCGGGAACTCGGCTGTCGGAACAGCCAATCCAGAGATGCTTGGGCGCCTGCTGCTCGGCAAGACGCTCAAAAAACTTGGGATCCTGCTCAATCATCGCTGCCGCCCAGCGACGATTACTCTCAAATAACTCCGGTAAGCTCTCCATCCGGCCCCTTTTTACTTGGCAATCCCCGACGCGGCAAGCTGGAGAATCCAGTCCGGGAAAAAACAATCGGCGGATCGCCTTCCCCAGCGTAGAAATTCACATGGATTCGCTCTTTCACGAACCCGCCGAACCAACGGCTGACCGTGGTATCGATCAATCCCAACCCCTCGCCGCCCGGATGCGCCCCCGCACCCTCGACGAAGTGGCCGGACAGCGCCACATCCTTGCCGAAGGCAAACTCCTCCGCCGGGCCATCGAGGCCGATCGATTCACATCCCTGATCTTCTACGGGCCGCCGGGAACCGGAAAGACCACCCTCGCCGCCGTCATCGCCAATACCACTGGCTCGAGATTCGAGTCCCTGAACGGCGTGGAGTCGAACGTCGCCGAGATCCGCACCAAAATTGAGGCCGCCCGGACCTACACAAAGCTCCGCGATCAGAGCACGGTCCTTTTCATCGACGAAATCCATCGCTTCAACAAAGCCCAACAGGATGTCCTCCTTCCGCACATCGAGCGAGGCACGGTCCGCTTCATCGGAGCCACAACCCACAATCCCTATTTCTACGTCAACTCCCCCCTCGTCTCGCGCTCTCAGGTCTTCCAACTCGAACCTCTCGAAACAGACGACATTCTCATCCTTCTGCATCGCGCTCTGGGAGACTCGGAGCGTGGATTCGGTGCGCTCACGACCGAAGTCGAGCCAGATGCCCTCCGCCACCTCGCCGATAAAGCCGATGGAGATGCCAGGAAAGCGATCACGGCCCTCGAACTCGCCATCGTAACAACACCACCGGACGAGGCTGGCACGGTCCACCTCACCTTGGCCGTCGCAGAGGAATCCATCCAACACAAAGCGGTCCTCTACGATTCCGATGGCGATCAACACTACGACACCATCTCCGCCTTCATCAAATCCATCCGCGGATCCGACCCCGATGCGGCCCTCTACTGGTTGGCCAAAATGCTACAGGCCGGTGAGGACCCCCGCTTTATCGCCCGGCGCCTCGTGATTTCAGCCTCGGAAGACATCGGCCTGGCCGACTCCAACGCACTCCGCATTGCTCTTTCCGCGCAGCAAGCCTTCGACTTCATCGGCATGCCCGAGGGCCGAATTCCGCTGGCGCACGCCACCGTCTACCTAGCAACCGCGCCGAAATCGAACAGCGCCTATGCCGCACTGGGAGCAGCGATGGAGGATGTGCAGTCAAACCGCACCCTCGCTGTTCCGACTCACCTCCGGACCAAATTCCGCAAGAAACTTGCCGCAGAGTCCGGTGCCGATGTCGCAGCCATGCAGTATCTCTACTCACACGACTACGAAGGCAACTTCACCCCGCAAGCCTACCTGCCGGAAGGACGCACCTACTACACGCCGACCGAAAACGGTCTCGAGAAACGCATCAAAGAGCGACTCGATCACTGGCGGCGCCAGCAGGAGCTGAAAGGTGACGATTAGTTCGCAGCGACCATGCCGTAGTCCTCCTTGATAAGATTCATGCAGGCGCGGCACATGACCTCGACGCAGACAGCAGCTTTCTCAGACCGCCGCGAACAGGTCGCAGCGGCCTCTTCAATGATGCCACCGAAGAGTAAACATGTCAGCAAGGGGTGAATAGTGAACTAACTTGGAAATCATGGCCCTGTCCCTCTAGGCTGTTGATGCCTTTCTCAAACGTTTCGATTTAGGACATCGAAGATCTTAAGGTGTGTGGGTCTTGCGGGCATCTTAAACAAGAAGGCAACCTCCCTCCCCCACTAATCCTTAGCCTGTTACGGGCCCAGCACGCTTAATCCCTCTCACCCACATCCTCAAATACTCCACCGCCCAACAGCGTTCCCCCATCGTAAAAAGCACAAATTTGACCAGGCGTCAGGGCTCGCTGAGGACGCGAAAACTCCAGTTTTAGCCCCCGATCGGTCGGCTCCACCATCACGGCCTCTGCGTGGGCTCGATAGCGGGGCTGCGCTTCGATCTTTGTCGGTCCGGTCACCGCCTCATTGACCCACGAGAGCGAACCTACCGTGCAGACCTTCGCGTAAAGTCCGGCGCTTGAAGCTTCGTCATACCCCACCACCAAACGATTTGTCTCGATGTCTTTCGCCACGACCACATAGGCCACTCCCTCGCGGGGTGACGCAACACCGTGTCCTTTTCGTTGCCCAAGCGTGTAGAGGTGCAGGCCATTGTGCTTACCTTTAACAACTCCTTGGATGTCCACGATTTCTCCCGGCGAATCAGGAACGTAGTGTCGGAGGAAATCACTCATCTTGATGTTTCCAATAAAGCAAATTCCCTGACTGTCTTTTTTCTTCGCGGTGGGCAAAGCAAACCTTTCTGCCGCAGCACGCACTTCCGGCTTCAGCATCTCACCCACCGGAAACCGTGCCCTGCGCACCTGCTCCTGCGTCATCAGGGCGAGGAAATAGCTCTGGTCCTTATTGGGGTCCGCCCCCCTCAACAGATCAACCGAACCATCCGACCCCTCTCTCCGTCTTGCATAGTGCCCGGTCCCCACCGCCTCGAAGCCCTGGGATAGAGCGTAATCAAGGAACACTCCGAACTTCATCTCGCGGTTGCAAAGCACATCCGGATTCGGCGTCACGCCGGCCCGATACCCCTCCAGCAGATAATTCACGATCCGCTCCCGATATTGGTCAATCAGATCCACCACCCGGAGCTCGATGCCGAGCGTCTTGGCGACCGCATGCGCATCCTCCAGATCCTCCTCCCAAGGACAGTCCCCCGGTAAACCCTCGGCGTTGATCCAGTTCTTCATGTATCCGCCCACCACCTCGTGCCCCTGCTCCAGAAGCAAGGCTGCCGCCACAGAGGAGTCCACTCCACCTGAGAGTCCTACGAGAATTCTAGCCACGTCACTAACTAGCCCCGGGCCGGACGAATTTCCAAATGCGAAATGTTCCTCTTTCGTCCTCCCCTGTTTCCAGCTACAGCGACCCCAGATCATGGCTGAAAACGAACGGCGCACTCCGTCCACGAAATCCCCCCTCGCGGGGTGCTCCATCGTGATGATCGGCATCTGCGCCATGGTCTTCCTGGTGGGGTTTGTGATCTGGAACCTGTTCAAACTGGACAAGGAGATCTCCAAATTCACTACCGCTGAAGCAATTCCCACCGAACTCCCGGATCTCATCGAGGAGGTCACCGCCTACAACGACTTCAAGTCCCGCCTCCAGCTCTTCAAGGATGCTGACGGCAATGGCGAGGACACCTCTCTGGAACTGAGCGCCAAGGACATCAACCTGGCCATTGCCTCATACGACGAGTTTTTAGAGCTCCGGAACACCTTCTCGATTCTGGAAATCACGGACGAAAAACTCCATATAGCCATTTCATTCCCCCTCCGCGGAAAGCCCATGTCCGACGAGATGCGCTACCTCAATGGCACCATGATTGCCTCCCCGACCCTCCGTGGGGAAGAGATCTCGCTGGAAGTCGATCGCATCATCGTTCCTGACGCCGTCGTCCCGGATGGATTCATCGGGCAGATGTCGCCTTACCGCATCAGTCAGCGCTATGTGGAGGATGAAGTCCTTGGGCCGTGGTTGAAGCGGCTCACCGACGTCAGTGTGAAAGATGGTCAACTTGTCCTAAGCATCGTCGCTGCCGAAGCAGACATGGCAGCTCTCCCCGAGGACCCTTCCCCTTACATCAACCGCTTCCTCCTTGTCAGCGCTGCCTGTGCCTCGGTCTTTGTGGTTCTCTTCATTGCCATCGCCCTAGCAGGCAGGAAGAAGCGGAGGCTAGCGGCCTCCAAATCAAGCGGCCCCGAGCAACTCTAGCAGCCATCCACCCGATTATGGATGGAAACTTGATATTTCGAGCTGGCTAGGGCGTAGTTCCCAGATGCACAGGTTCCTACCTCTTACACTGATTGCCTCCACCTTGACCGTTTTTGCTGAACCACCGGTCTTAGCACATCCGATCGAATCCAAAGCCGAAGCTCGCGCTTCAAACGCTGTGGAAGCCAAACCGGCCCCCGCTGCGAAAGTAGCGAAAGCGACTCCGAAGCCCACACCCACCCCAAAGAAGTCGGACGAGGTTTCCGAAACTGAACGCCTCACAAAAGAAAGCGCCCTCATCTCAGCTCGTGCCAAACGCGCTACCGCGGAACTCCACGCCGAACTCGAGCAGATGAAAGCCGAGAAGGGGCTCCTCACCGAAAAACTTGCCCTTGAGGATCTGAAGCGGAAGCAGGGGTCCATCAAGGCGCGTCGGAAGTTCGAGATGCAGCAGGAAAAGCTCACTCGTGCCGCCTCCCTCGCCAAAGCCCAGGCCGACAAGCTTTCCAGCGAACTCAAGGCCCGTCAGGTCGAGTGGCTGCTGAAAACGGCCAAACTCGAGGCCGAAATCAAGGCGATAGAAGTGGTTTCCGCCCGAGCCAGCTATGCTGATGCCGATCCAACATACCTCCAAAACCCCCTCACAAAGGATGGGACACTCGTCATTTCCGACCGTCGCATCAGCCTCAACGGCCCGATCGCGGGATCCACTGCGGATCACGTCACGACACGGATCAACTACTTCAACAACAAGAATTCCAAGCTCCCCATTTTCATTGTCATCGATGATTCCCCCGGGGGCTCGGTCATGTCTGGATACCGGATCCTCAAGAGCATGGAGGGCAGCAAAGCTCCGATCCATGTCGTCGTGAAGTCCTTCGCCGCATCAATGGCCGCGACGATTCTTACCCTGGCCGAAGAGTCCTACGCCTATCCGAACGCAGTCATCCTCCACCACCAGATCTCCTCACGGATCACCTACGCCAACCTCAACATTACCGAGCAGAAGGAACTCCACGACGAGTCTCAGAAGTGGTGGAAACGCCTCGCTGGCCCAGTGGCCAAAAAAATGGGTGTCAGCACCGAGGACTTCATCAAGCAGATGTATGAAAATTCCTCCAGCGGCGACTGGACCGAGTTCGCGGATGAAGCCAAGCGGCTCAAGTGGGTCAACAACGTGGTCACCAGCATCCATGAAACGGCCCTGCTCAAGAATCCGGATGCCAAGAGAGCGACTCCCTCTGCCCCCACCCGGGCGAGCCATGGACTTGTGGAAGAAATCGATGAGAACGGTCGCCCGGTGATGTATCTCCCGCACTCCAACCCACGCGACTACTACTTCCTCTACAATCCGGATAGCTACTATCGCGTCCGGTAGAGCAACGGCTCCAGCTTCTGCGACAAATGAACCCGGTCGATTTGTCCCGACCGGGTCATTTTGTGCCAACTTTCCGGGCGATCGCTAAGCCTTGGCCCATCGTGCCAACTCACTTAACTCACTAATCATCAATAGGCAGAAGGTCGTTCAAGGCTACTTGGAACGCTCCGTGCAACAGAGTGTCAGAACCTAAATTCTGAACTACTCATGCAACTAACTAGACGTTTCACAAACCATGCTGGCGAACTCTTCAACGAGTTCGATCGCCTGTTCCGCCACACGGTGGGACGCCCAAGCCCCCTTCCCCGGAATTTCAGCTCCTTTGAGACCGATCAGTCCTGGATTCTCCGCACCGACCTGCCAGGCCTCCGCAAGGAAGACCTGAGCATCAACGTCGAAGACGGAGTCCTGAACCTTGTGGGAGCTTCCGAGAACGACCTCATTGCTACGGAGATCAACCAATCTCTCCGACTCCCAAAGGGTGTCCTGGTCGACGGCATCGCCGCTCGCCTTGAGCACGGGGTCCTGGAGCTCGTCCTCCCCAAATCCGAACCAGAGTCTCCGGAGTCGATCCGGATTGACGTCAATTAATAACCATCCAAGCGATTATGAACGAACAAATGACAAGCAATACGGAATGCAACGGTGGCACCTGCCAAGCGGATCTCGTCACCATTCGCCCGACCTACCGGAGTTCCGAGACCGGTGAAGGGGTCGATCTTCAGATTCTCCTCCCCGGCGTGAAAAACGACGGTGTCGAGCTCTCCGCAGAAGGAAATATCCTCAGGATCCAGGCCAAGCGCAGCGACTCAGTCCCTGAGGCTTGGTCCGTCCGGCAAGCCACCCCGCGCCCCGACGCCTACGAGCTTCGCATCAGGCTCCACGCGAGTTTGGACGCCACAAAGACGTCGGCAAAACTGGCTGACGGCATCCTCCAGGTGGAGATATCCAAGCGCGAAGAGGCAAAACCCCGCCGAATCAAGCTCTCCTGATTCATTTCTAAAGTGCTGTTGGGTTAGCATGGGTCGCCCCGGTGGGATGGGGCGGCCCTTTCTTTAGCTGGACAGTCAGGGAAATCGGATAGATTAACGGCGGCATGCGAGAGATCACCGAACAGCTGCGCGGCTGCCTTCAGTATATAGCCCTTCAATTTATCGAGCAACCGGATCAGGCCCAACTGCGGGTCGCCGAGCTCGATTCCGATCATCTCAGCTTCCGCCTCATCGTCGCCCAACCGGATGTGGCGCAACTCATCGGCCGCAACGGCTACACCGCCGGAGCCATCCGCAGCCTTCTCAATGCCGCCGCGGAGCGCAAAGGCGTGAAGGTCACCCTGCAGATCAATTCCCACGAGGAAGAGCAGCACCGGCTCGCCGGACTTGAGGCCAAGGAGATGATTGACGAGGACTAAGCCTCCTCATCCGATCCAGACATCGCGTGTAAACTCACGCGGTGCTTTCCACAAAGTTCCCGGACCTCGTCGGCCCCGAGGATCAAGGTGCATCCTGCCTCCACTACAATCGTGGAAATATTAGCATCCACACAGGTCAGAATCGTTTCCGGGCCCACCACGGGCACGTCGAACCGAAAATCCTGATTCGGCTTGGTGACTTTGATCACCTTCACGTTCTTCCCTTTCCCCAACTCACCACCCCTCTTAATGCAGGAGTTGGTCCCCTCAAAAGCCTCCACCGCAAGCACGGTGCCTTCTCGCACCACCACGGTCTGACCGATGTTCAATCGACTCGTCTCCTTCGCAATGCGAAATCCATACGCGGCATCCTCCAGCGCCTTCTGATCCAAACCCGGACCACAGACCGGCCCCGGACCCGGGAGAAACTCCTCTAGGAATGTCGTCGCCGACAGCAACTCGATCCCATCTTTGGACAACTCGCCGGCGATGGCTCCGAACAAGGATTCTGCATTTTTCTCCTTCAGCTTCGCCAGCATGCCGATCATCCGGAGGTCAGGTCGCAAATTAAAGAGGTTCTTCGGATCGATCTGCCCCACCATCACCGCCTCCTTCGCTCCTTGCCCGGTGAAAAACTTGATCATCTTCTTCAGCTGCCCGACTCGCAGCCAAATCACCTCGTCCGCCAACTCTTCGACCTCGTCCTTGCGGGTTTCCCCCTCAAATGCACAGACTACCAAGCGCACCCCGTGGGGCCGAGCCGCCTTCAAAAATGTTTCCGGATAAATCCCGTTTCCGGCAATCACCCCTATCGTCCGCTGATCGTCTGGCATCAGGGTCATTCAATGCTCTCCGCCGCCTTCTGAAAACCGAAAAATCGGCTCAGGCATCGCTTGCATCGCTTATCGCTCCGCCTATGCTCAACCCAGACCAAGTAATCCATCTACATGAAAGACATCATTCCCCTCATCGCCACAATTTTCGCGATCATCCTCGCCTTCGGTTTTGGCATCGTTCTCCTCAAGTTCTTCAAGACTTGGTTGCGGGCCAATTTGGCCGGAGCCAAGGTCACTTGGGCAAGCTTGATCGGAATGTGGCTCCGAAAGGTCCCCTTTTCCCACATCGTCGACAGCAGGGTTACCGCGGTGAAGGCCGGCATCCCCTTCACCACCGATCAATTGGAAGCTCACTTCCTTTCCGGTGGTGACGTTGGCCATGTCGTCCTCGCCATGATCGCGGCCGACAAGGCTGGCATCGCTCTCTCCTACGACCGCGCCTGCGCCATCGATCTGGCCACCAAGGACACTGGCAAGACCGTCCTCGAAGCCGTCCGGACCTCCATCAACCCGAAGGTCATCGACTGTCCCAACCCTTCTTCCGGATCCAACAAGATCACCGCCGTCGCAAAAGACGGCATCGGCGTGAGCGTCCGCGCCCGCGTCACGGTCCGCACCAATCTCGATCGCTTCGTGGGCGGTGCCACCGAGGAAACAATCGTCGCCCGAGTTGGCGAAGGCATCGTCACCTCAGTCGGTTCGGCCTCCTCCTACAAGGACGTCCTCGAGAATCCTGACTCCATCTCCAAACTCGTCCTGCAAAAGGGCGTCGATTCTTCCACCGCCTTTGAAATCCTCTCCATCGATATCGCGGATGTCGACGTCGCCGACAACGTGGGAGCCCGACTCCAAACCGAACAGGCCGAAGCGGACAAGCAAGTTGCCCAGGCCAAGGCCGAGATGCGCCGCGCTGCCGCGGTTGCCTCCGAGCAGGAAATGGCCGCCCGGACCCAGGAAATGCGCGCCAAGGTGGTGGAAGCCGAAGCCCAGGTCCCCCTCGCCCTTGCCGAAGCCTTCCGCAGCGGAAACCTTGGCGTCATGGACTACGTCAAATATCAGAACGTCAACGCCGACACCGACATGCGCCGATCCATCGCCGGCGAGGATGAGGGCGGAGACGACAGCAACTCCATCGCCTAGATTCCATGTATCTTGCTGAACTAGACATCCCCCCGATCGTCATCTACGCGCTCGTCGCGATGGTGATCGCGGCGATTCAAAAGCTCAGCGAGATGGGCAAGAACAAGCGGGGCAACCAAGATGCCGACGACGCCGCCAGCTCCGAGTTCGAAGACCTTTACGAGGAAGCGCGACGCGAAATCAACGAGCAGCAGACTGATCTCCCGGAGCCCCCCCCACTGACGACCCGCCGAAAGAACCCGGTCGCTCTTCCTCCATCACGGGAAACCCATGCTCCACCTCCGCTACCCAATTGGCAGCGAACAGTTACCAGGCCCACCCTCAGCCGCGCCGAACAAGCCGCCCTGGACCGCTTCCAAGCGCAACCCACACGGAACAAACGCCAGAGTCAGTCCGTGAACTCGAGAGTCAGAGAACTCCTCTCCTCTCCGAGTTCAGCCCGGGACGCCATCGTTCTGAGCGAAATCCTCGGAACGCCAACAAGCCTGAAAAAGGCCTAAATCAAGGGCTGAGGATCTTCGCTGGACGGGCATTCAACTGCGGATAGGGACGACACCAAGGGAGCCAAC
>JAPKDA010000205.1 GCA_028822695.1 Akkermansiaceae bacterium | reverse complement strand
CCCCAACAAAAACACCCCAACAAAACCCCGCCTCCGCCGAGTCCCTCAAAGCAACTAACTCCCCCGTGGCATGACCTGCCTGCCCTCCATCGCTTTCAGCGACGGACGGGGCCCGATCATGATCAAACCCCTCCCGGCCTCAGCCGGCAAATTTCCGCATTCCGACTTCCGAGGCCCTCTCCTCCTAATAACCCAATAACAGATAACTTCCCCCCGCAGGTCACCTGCGCGCCCCTACAACCCCTTATCCGTCACCGCCCCCTCGCTCGCCGAAGTCACATGCGCAGCATACTTCGCCAATACCCCACGGCGATACCGTGGCTCCGGCTGCGTCCAAGCCGCACGACGGGCTCCCATCTCCTCATCAGAAACTGACACTGAAATCTCGTTACCCACCGCATCGATGGTGATCTCATCACCCTCCTTCAATAAACCGATCGGCCCACCCAGGAATGCTTCCGGCGTGATGTGCCCCACCACGAAGCCATGACTGCCACCGGAGAACCGCCCGTCGGTGATCAAGGCCACCGAGTCACCCAATCCACGTCCCATTACCGCACTGGTCGGCCCAAGCATCTCGCGCATGCCCGGTCCACCCTTCGGTCCTTCCCTGCGGATCACGATCACATCACCCGCCACGATCTTCCCATCGAGAATCGCTTTCATCGATTCTTCCTCTGAGTCAAAAACCCGCGCACGTCCCGTAAAGGCCTCGCCCTCTTTTCCAGTAATCTTCGCCACCGCACCTTCCGGCGCGAGATTTCCATAAAGGATCCGCAAATGGCTGTCCTTCTTGATCGGATTGTCGAGCGGCCGAATCACATCCTGACCCGCCCGATACTCCAACGGCGAGTTCGCAAGATTCTCCGCCATCGTCTTCCCGGTCACCGTCAGGCAATCGCCGTGCAGCAAACCAGCTCCCAAAAGCATCTTCATCAATGGCACCGTTCCGCCGATCTTCACCAACTCCGCCATCACATACTTCCCGCTCGGCTTCAGATCAGCCAACAACGGCACCCGCTTCCCAATCTCCGTGAAATCATCGATCGTCAACTCCACCTCGGCCGCATGCGCCATCGCCAACAGGTGCAACACCGCATTCGTCGATCCACCCAGCGCAATCACCACCGTGATCGAATTCTCAAACGCCTTGCGCGTCATGATATCCTTCGGGGTGATCCCCAGTTGCAGCATGTTCAACACCGCCGCACCCGCATCGAAACAATCGCGCAGCTTGTCGTCACTCACCGCCGCCTGCGCTGAGCTGTTCGGCAGACTCATCCCCAATGCTTCAATCGCACTGGCCATCGTATTCGCCGTATACATCCCACCACACGATCCCTCGCCGGGAATCGCCGACTCCTCTACCAGCTGCAATTCCTCATCGGAATACTCCCCACTGGCATGCTTGCCCACCGCCTCAAACACCGAAACAACATCCAGATCCTTCTCTTCCCCCTTGATCGTCGCACACCCGGGCAAAATCGTTCCACCATACACAAACACCGCCGGACGATCCAAACGCGCCATCGCGATCACACAGGCCGGCATGTTCTTGTCACACCCGCCAATCGCCACCACGCCGTCCATCCCCTCACAACCGATCACCGTCTCGATCGAATCAGCGATCACCTCGCGACTCACCAAGGAATACTTCATCCCCTCCGTCCCCATCGAAATTCCATCTGAAATCGTGATCGTGTTAAAGATCACCGCCTTGCCGCCAGCCGCGTCGACCCCCTTCGCCGACTCCCGCGCCAGGCGATCAATGTGCATGTTGCACGGCGTCACCTGACTCCACGTCGAAGCCACTCCGATCTGGGACTTGGAAAAATCCTCCTTCTTGAAGCCTACCGGATACAACATCGCCCGTGAAGGCGCCCGATCCGGGCCATCCAATACCTTTGAGGAATGCTTACGCGTGTCTTGATCGCTCATGCTGCGGATTCATCGCAATCCCATCGTGCTCGGTCAAGCCCCGCTTCCCTGCTCTTTCCCTTCTTCCCCACCTGCACCAGCCTTCCAATACAGGACCATCCCGACGACCAGCACCAACTCGAACAACGGAAACAGGAGCAGGCCGGGAGGTTGCACCGGGAGCGGAATGCTCCAAAGCTGCCCTCCCAACCAAAGGCTCAGCAGACCTCCCACAACTCCAGCCCAACAGACCCCCACCAAAACCCGCCTCAAGTTCGCCCCGAAAACGATCA
>JAPKDA010000088.1 GCA_028822695.1 Akkermansiaceae bacterium | reverse complement strand
TCCGGCCCAACGGCTGGCTCAGGGGCCTACCCCAAAAGCAAATTCCTAGCAGTAATGCTGCCGCAGCTCCCGCCCCGATCTCCTCATCCCCAATCACGCCGTCAACCCAATGCGGCTCTCGTCCGCTTCACCAGGGGGCTATCCTTTTGCGCCGACCCCTCCAGCCACGCCGTGCATCCCGCCAGGTACCGGTTCCTCACCGTCGGCGACAACATCCGGCTGTCCTCAATGATCGCCGAGCTGAATTTGTAGTCGTGTGAATCCGTTCCCTTTAGAGAGATCATCCGCTGAGCTGTGTTCAAAAACTCCTCAACGCTCCCCCCGCCGTCCAAATAGGCCAAGGCCTTTTGTGCCGCGGCTTCCCTGTTCTTTCCAACCTCCGCAAAAACCTCCCCCAGCTCCGGTATCCCGTCCGCCGCGTCAAATTGATCAATCAAGATCCCCTTCCGCGCTCCTCCACGATCACGAAACATGGTCAGAAACGCCGCATTCTGCAGCAACAGGAAACGCCTCGTCTCATCGCGGAAGGTATGCCGGTGAGCATAATGCAACGCGTTGGTAGTCGTGCTCGCGTGGAGGGAGATAATCCCGGGCTTCCGCATTAACATCTCCGCGGCATGGCTGAACATGGCATCCCACAACACCTGTGGCGCGACCCCGTCGTTGAGCAGCTTGACCACCTCATCACTGGCCTCCTTCCAAGTCGCCTGCCGCAACACCGCCAGGAATTGCCCGCTGACTTCAGGAAGAATCACCCCACCCTGCCAATCACCCCGAATCTTCTTCAGCGCTTCCAGATTGTACCGGCCCGGCCGATCCGCCTCCTCATCTCCCTCCGCCGGATTCCCCCCATGATACTCCAACAACGCATACGCCAATGACCGCAAGACCGGCTCGGCATGCTGCCAACCGATATTCTGCAAAGTCCGCCAGCTGTTCGCCACGTAGATCGCCTTGTGCCCGATATCCCGGAAGTCCCGCGCACCATAGCGACACATCAAATCAAACACCTCCTGCGCCCCCACACCTCGCACCAATCCCGCAATCGCCGCATCCGTCCGCTCCTCATCCCATCCATCCATCGCCGCCACAAACTCTTCACGCGCCTTGCCCGCCTCCGGCACTGCTCCCTCCACCACCGGAGCCATCGTCCAATCACCCTCCTGCACATCCCGCGCCTGCGAGCCCTTGAAATAATCAAGCGCCCAGAAAATCGGCAACCAGCGATCAGCATCAGGAGAATTCTGGCTCGCCAAATGCGCCGAGTTTACCACCAACACCGCATGAAATTTAAACCCCACCGGCCGCGGTTGGATATTTCGAACTCCCGCCAACAACAACGCCGTCAACACCTCCCGGTAAGTCGTCCCCTTCTTGATCCGCCCCGCCACCTCCTCCAACAACCGTTCCCGGGACGTCTCCTCCAACAACCGCACCAAGGGCTCGATCTCAGGACGAAACCTGACCGAAGCCGGATCAACCTGGGCTTCCTCGGCACCAACCGCAGGCAGGCCGGGAACCAGCCCAGCCCCCGCCAGAAATGCACCCGCCGTGCCGGTGCTCCTCAAAAACCGCCGTCTTCCCTGGGAATACTTCATGATCAATCCAACGATCCCCCGTACAGGTGCAGACCGCAAGCAAGGACTCCCGCACCCACCGATTGAATTCAGGGGGCACCTCGGTGAGGAACTCACTCTACACCAACAGCCTCTTCACGACCTTGCCGTGGACGTCGGTGAGTCGGTAGTGGGACGGAAGAACATTAGGAATTGGGTCAGTAGAATATACGTCGGCCTGAGCAAAAAAATGCACCATTTGAAATTTTGTAGACTCGGGCCAGCATGGCCGACAATCGCTCGCTTCCTCCATTCGCCTTGTCTCCACAGCCCTCCCGCCCCAACCTTCCCACATGCGTCGAACCCGCCTTCTTGCCACTCTGGGGCCAGCTTCGGATTCCAACGAAATCCTCACCGACCTCATCGAGGCCGGAGCCGATACCTTCCGGATCAACATGAGCCATGCCCCGCACGACTGGGCGCGGGATCTGGCCGCCAGGGTCAGACACCTCGCCGAAGGTCGAGACCGCCCCGTCGGCATTCTTTTCGATCTTCAAGGCCCCTCCATCCGCACCGGCACGTTGGAGGATAACTTCGACCTCAAAATCGACGATCGCGTCGAGTTCCGTCTCGAGTCGGCCGAAGCCGCCATCCCCCTCTCCACCACCGTCAACTACGACGGGTTCGTCAACGACGTCGAAGTCGGAGCCTCCCTCCTCGTCGACAATGGTGCCATCATCATGGATGTCGAATCCGTGCAGAAGGATCGCATCGTCTGCGTTGTTAAAACCGCCGGCGAATTCGGATCCCGCCGCCACATCAACCTCCCCGGCGTCCGCCTCAATCTTCCCGCCCTCACCGAAAAAGACCACGAAGACATCAAACTCGCCGTTGAATGCAACGCCGACTTCATCGCAGGATCCTTCGTGCGAGATGCCGAACACGTCCGCGAACTTCGCAAAACCATCCAGGACGCCGGAGGGCACGCGCTCATCGTCTCAAAAATCGAAGACCAGGAAGCCATCCGAAACCTCGACGACATCATCACCGCTTCTGACATCATCATGGTGGCCCGCGGCGACCTCGGTATCGAAGTCCACATCGAAGAGCTTCCCATCCTCCAGCGCCGCATCATCAAACGCTGCCTCACCATCGGCCGCCGCGTCATCGTTGCCACCCATTTGCTCGAGTCCATGATCTCCAGCCCCACGCCCACCCGGGCAGAAGTCACCGACGTCTCCAACGCCTGCTACGAGGAAGCCGACTCCCTCATGGTTTCCGGCGAAACCTCAATCGGAAAATACCCGGTGCGCTGTCTCGAAATCCTCGACCGCGTCACCCGCCGCATCGAACGCTCCGGTGGCCTCGGCTATGCTCGGGAGGCAATTCTGCTCACCGAAAAACAAAAGACCGTCCGCGCCGCCTGCAATCTGGCCGACTCCATTCCAGAGGCACTGATCGTCGTCTTCACCCGCAGCGGATCAACAGCCGTTCAGACCGCCCTCCTCCGCCCCCGTGCCCCGATCTACGCCTTCACCCCGGACGACGTCGTCTGCCGGTCCCTGTCACTCGCCCGGGGAGTGCGCCCCTTCCAGGTCGAATTCGCCAAGCGCCCCAAAGACACCATCGCCAAGGCCGTCGACATTCTTCGCAGCCACCGGGACATTCCCACTGGCACCCCCTTGGTCATCGTCTCCGACACTCTCCAACAGGACCGCCCGGTAGATACCATCCTCATCGAACACGCTTGAGTTCCGTGGTCGATCTCGAAACACAGTTTCACACCCTCCCCTCAGGCCAACAGGTCTGCTTTGCGGAATATGGCGACCCCGATGGTCGTCCGCTTTACTACTTTCACGGCTGGCCCAGCTCCCGTCTTCAGGGAAAACTCCTTCACGACATCGGTTGCGAAAGAGGCCTCCGCATCATTTCTCCCGATCGCCCCGGCATCGGAAAGTCACCCCCTCAAGCCAACCGCCAACTCTGCGACTGGCCGCCTCTTCTTTCCAATCTCGCCGATGCCCTCGGCCACGATCGCTTTCTCGTCTTGGGCGTCTCGGGCGGCGGCCCTTATGCCCTCGCTGCTGCACATTGGCTGCCCGACCGCGTGGAAGCCGCCACCGTGGTCGGCGGCGCTCCGCCACTCAGCGAATTCCCCGACAAATCAGCGCTCCTTTTCCCCTATCGACTCCTCCTGAAACTTCGCCCCATCGCCCCCGCCGTGATGCTCCCCCTCCTCCCTATCTCCCGCTACATCGCCAGCCAACATCCCACCGATGCACCACTCCGATGGTTCTTTCGCTGGGTCTCCCCCTGCGACCGCGAAGCGATCAACAATCACGAAGACCTGCAGATCATCATGGGAAGCTTTCGCGAAGGCGTCATTCAGGGCGGCACCCATGTCATCCGCGATGCCGACATCTATACCAGCGACTGGGACATCGACTTCGCAACCATCACCACCCCGATCGAAATCTGGCACGGAGAACAGGACCGCAACCTTCCCATCTCCATGGTCCGCGAAATCGCGGCTCGAATTCCCTCTGCGAAAACTCACTGGATCGAGAACGAAGGTCACTATTCCCTCCCCATCAACCGCTCCCCCGAGATCATCGACTCCCTCCTGGAGCTTGCCGCACACCAAGACCGCTAACCTGCGGCTTCGTCAGACCGGTTCCCGGACCCAGTGCCACGCTCTTCCTCACTCAAACGCCGGAAGTGCACCTGCCCGACCCGACGGCCATCGCTACTGGTGACCTTGGCTTCAAACATCTCGACCCGGACCACTTCTCCCGCTTCCGGAAGATGGCCCAATTGCTGGGTAATATAACCTCCAACCGTCGTCACTTCTCCACCCTGCAGATCCAACTCCGGAACGTGGTCCTCCAACTCGTTCAGCGAGATCGAACCTTCCACCACAAATTCGCCATCATTGATCGGTGTGAACGGACTGCTCTCGTTGTCGAACTCATCCTGAATGTCTCCGACCAGTTCTTCGATGACGTTATCGAGGAAGACGAGACCTGATGGATTACCAAACTCATCCACCACCATCGCGAGGTGAGCCCGTTCCCGGAGGAAAAATGTCAAGAGCGTGTCCAACGGCATCGTCTCCGGCACCATTTTCAGCTCACGTTTGATCTTCATCAAATCAGGCTCTTCGTCACCCATCAGCTTCAAGAAATCCTTGATGTGCACCAAGCCAACCGCATCGTCCAGATGACCACGCACCAATGGAAAGCGCGTGTGCTTCGTCTCCATGGCCTGCTCCAGATTCTTTTTGAAGCCATCGTCCACATCGAGCGCGATGACATCGCCGCGTGCGGTCATGACGTCCTTCACCCGAATGTCATTCAACTCGAGCGCATTGATCAGAATCTCGCGCTCGATTTCCGTGACTTCATCGTGCTTCTCACTTTCTTCCACCAAATGCGCCAACTCCTCCGCACTGTGCACCTCTTCATGCCCCGCAGGCTCCACCCGGAACACATGCTTCAAAATTGCATTGGCACATCCATTGATCACCGCAATCGCCCAGCCAAAGATGCGATAGAAAATGTGCAGGGGCTGAATCAGCAGCAAGGTGGCGGCAACCGGCTTGCGAATCGCAAGCACTTTGGGCACCTGCTCACCCAGAATGACGTGCACAAAGGAAAACGAGGCTGTCGCAACGATGAAGGAAATCGTCCGAATCCCCCAGTCAGGCAAAGACGTCTTCAGGAGAATCGGCCCGACGTAGTGCGCAACCAAAGGCTCACCCAGCATACCAAGAGCAAGTGAAGCCACCGTGATTCCCAACTGACCGGCCGAGAGATATCCCTCCAACTTCGCCAAGGCATGCAGAGCCAAATGACTACGCTTGGGCTTATCACCGGAAATTTCCACCAACTGACTCTTCCGCACCTTCACCAGCGCAAACTCGATCGCCACAAAGAACGCGTTGGCCGTCAGAAAAATTCCGATTCCGAGCAAATAGAGCAAGAGATTTTCCACCGGAGGAAAATCCGTCGGAATGTCCGCTTGAGCAGATGCGAGAACGATTGAAGAACAGAAATTCATCGATTGCCCAGAATCTACAGCTTCTCAAATACACCCTCGTCCCGCTTCTGCAGCACGGTGAACCCCGCCTTCTTCGCGTCGACCGGGGAGAATGGCTTCGCCACCCGAGGAGTGTTCACCCGGCTGATGACCTTCTTCACCGGATTCTTGCAAAGCGGACAAACCTCCAACGGAGCGCGGTCAATCGGACGGCGCAGCTCGAACCCACCTTTGCATATACGGCAACTTCGACCCGGTTCATCCGGATCCTCAGAGACATATTCGTAGATTGGCATTTGGGGAGCGACTCGCGGAGGAAATAGTCGCCGCCACAAGCCAAGGCCGTAGACCCTAGCCTACCAGCTCGACTTTGTCACGCCGGGAAGAAGCCCGGCGGAAGCCATCTCGCGGAATGTAATCCGGGAAAGACGGAAACGGCGCAAAAATGCACGGCGTCGGCCGGTCACCTCGCAACGGTTCACGAGACGGGTCGGGCTTGCATCACGAGGAAGCATGCTCAATCCGACATAGTCCTTCTCCTTCTTCAGTTTGTTCCGAAGATCAGCGAATCTTGCGACAGTGCGCGCTTTGCGGCTATTCCGCTCTTTCCAGCATTTCTTTGCCATGAGGGCGGTTTATTTACGTGGATCTCCCATAGATTCAAGAGCTTTTTCATGTCGATCTTCCTTCCCGCCCCCGACTAGGCTTCCAAAAGCGCTTCAGATCGGCCCCATTCCCGAAAATTCAGGCGATTTTTGGAGTGCATCCGGCCCGAGAGAGCGCTTCTTTGTCCTAGGATTCCCCACTAATTCAACCATTTCTCCCACCAGCCCGCCAATTCCATGGATTTCCACTACCAAGCCTCCTTTTCCCTCGGCCCCGACGAAACCGAATACGAGAAAATCAGCAGCGATCATGTCTCGACCCTCGAGATCGATGGCCGGACCATCCTCAAAATCGCCCCCGAGGCCCTCACCCTCCTCGCCAACGAGGCCATCAAGGCCATCTCCTTCAAGCTGCGCACCGGCCATCTCAAGCAGGTCGCCGCCATTCTCGACGACCCCGAGGCGACCGACAACGACCGCATGGTGGCCCTCATGCTCCTCAAGAACGCCGAAATCGCTTCCCACGGAATCCTCCCCGCCTGCCAGGACACCGGCACCGCCATCGTCATGGGCAAAAAAGGCGAGCAGGTTTGGACGGAGTCCAACGACGAGGAATCTCTCTCCCGCGGAATCTTCAACACCTACCAGGAGGAGAACCTCCGCTACTCGCAGGTCGCTCCTCTCAGTATGTTTGAGGAGACCAACACGAAGAACAATCTCCCCGCCCAGTTCGACCTCTACACGACTCAGGGCGACGAGTACAGCTTCCTCTTTATCACCAAAGGCGGCGGCTCCGCCAACAAGACCTTCCTCTACCAAGAGACCAAAGCCCTCCTCAACCCGGCCAGCCTCCGCGCCTTCTGCATTGAAAAACTCCGCAGCCTCGGCACCTCGGCCTGTCCCCCATACCACCTCGCCCTCGTCATCGGCGGTACTTCTGCGGAGACCTGCCTGAAGACGGTGAAGATGGCCTCCACCCGCTACTACGACGCCCTCCCTACCTCCGGCGACGAACAAGGCCGCGCCTTTCGCGACCTCGAGATGGAAGAGGAACTCCTCGGCATCGCCCGGGAAATCGGCATCGGGGCGCAGTTCGGTGGCAAACACTTCGCCCTCGACGCACGCGTCATTCGTCTCCCCCGCCACGGTGCTTCCTGCCCGGTCGGCCTCGGTGTCTCCTGCTCCGCCGACCGACAAGCCAAAGCCAAGATCACCAAGGACGGCATCTTCCTTGAAAAACTCGAAACCAACCCCGGCCAGTTCATTCCCGAGAAATACAAGGACTGGAAATTCAAAGGCGTCGCCATCGACCTCGACGCAGGCATGGACCAAATCCTCGCCACCCTCAACAAGTACCCCGTCACCACCGCGATCTCCCTCAGCGGCACAATCATCGTCGCCCGCGACTCCGCTCACGCCAAACTCAAGGAGCGCCTCGACGAAACCGGCGAACTTCCCGATTACTTCAAACAACACCCCGTCTACTACGCCGGCCCCGCCAAAACTCCCGAAGGAATGGCTTCCGGCTCCTTTGGCCCGACCACTGCCGGGCGCATGGACGGATACGTCGACCTGTTCCAATCTCATGGTGGCTCCATGGTCATGCTCGCCAAAGGCAACCGCTCCCAACAGGTCACCGATGCCTGCAAGAAACACGGCGGCTTCTACCTCGGCTCCGCCGGCGGCCCCGCCGCCCTCCTCGCCACCAACCATATCAAGTCTCTCGAAGTCCTCGAATACCCCGAACTCGGCATGGAGGCGGTCTGGAAAATTCGCGTCGAAAATTTCCCCGCCTTCATCCTCATCGACAACAAGGGCAACGACTTCTTCCAGCAAATCAACAGCTGCCCGGTCTGCTGATACCACCCTGAGTGCGGAGGCTTGACTCCGCCCGGGAGGGGTCCGGCTTGACGGACGGGGTGGGGGTAGAGTCGATCCCCAGAGAAGAGTCCACCCTCAAAATTCTCCCATCCCCGGGCCGAACTGTTTCCCTGTCCCTCCAGGAACCAGGCTGCTAGAACACCCACGTGCCCGCGCGTCTGCTAATCGCCCTCCTCCCTCTCCTCTTGGCGGCCTGCACCGATCTCGGGCACCTGAAAAAAGAAGCCCTCGCCGGAACCCCCACGCCGCGCCTTCTCACCCTCAGGGAGACCAATGCACTCGCCCATGCTTGGCGCAAATCGGGATTCGCTTCAAACATCGATGGCTACTCCATCGAGTTCCAAAATTCCCATCCCAACCTCCCCTCCCTCACTCAACTCATCAGAGGAAATGAGATCCGCACCCGACTTCCACACCAATCCAACTCCATCGGCATCCCCACTCTTGCTGGCTCGGGTCCTCCGCAATGGGTCTCGGTCCGCCTCACTCCCCACGCCCATCAACTCACCCTCCAACCCGCCACCTTCGTCGCCCGACAGATCGCCCCGGACAAACTCCGAATCGAACTCCACGATCCCCGAGTCAGCTCAACTCTCGGCGGGCGCCCCCTCGCCCGCGCCGATCGACTCCTCTTCGACTACGTCAAACGCGAACAAGCTGAAAGTTTACTCAGCCTCCGCGGCCTCTTGTCTCCGTCCGACTACGCCAACCGTCGCGGATTCTACCTCTCCACCCCCTACGATCGCAGCAAGACTCCCGTCGTCTTCATCCACGGTCTCGCCTCAAGCCCCCTCGCCTTTCGCGAAATCATCAGTCACCTCCAGCGCGATCCGGCACTCTGGAAGCGCTACCAATTCTGGTTCTACTTCTATCCCACCGGAGAACCTTGGCTCAACTCAGCCGGCGCCTTCCGTCGGGACCTGACCGAACTCATCACTGCGATCGACCCGGACAGCAACGACTCCCACCTCCACGACATGGTCCTCGTGGCCCACAGCATGGGAGGGCTGATCTCACGCGCCAGCGTGTCCCTCAACAGCACCGCGCTCTACCAAAGCTACTTCCAACGCGACCTCCAAAACCTCCGCCTCACCACACCGCAGAAAAATCGCCTCGCCGAACTACTCCTCTACAAACCCATCCCTTGGCCACGGCGAATCATCTTCCTCTCCACCCCCCACCAAGGAAGCCGCCTGGCGGAAGGCCCGTTGGAATGGGTCGCCCGACAAGTGATCAGGACCCCGGGACGTATCCTCGAAGGAACCCTCCTCACCACCGAACTCCTCGCCAGTGGCGAACCCGGCATCCTCACTTCGGACGCATTCACCCTGCTTCGCAACGGACAAGTCTCCGTCTCCCAACTCGATCCGAATAATCCAGCCATCAAGAGTCTTCAGAAAATGCCGCTCCGCGCCGACGTGACGACCCACAGCATCATCGGCGATCTCGGCGGCCCCCGACACCGCCTCGGAACCGACGGCGTCGTTCCCTACACGAGCGCACACCTCCCCGATGCCAAAAGCGAGCTGATCATCCGCTCCCACCACGGCACCACCAACAAGCACGACACCGCCGTCGAAGTTGCCCGCATCCTTCGAAGCGCACCCTAGAAAGTCCGATAGACGCCAAAGCGGGCGGCGATGGAATCATCCGTCCCCACTCCATCATAGTCAGTCCAGAGAACACTTGGCTTGATCGTCAATGTATCGTTGACCTGCCAGCTCCAATCAATACCCAGCGACTCCCGGGAAAAGTCCTCACTGGAGAACTCCGAATCCACATCCATGACATTGCAGGTCAACGCCACTTGGTGCGCCTCATTGATCACAGCCACCAAACTGGATCCAAAGAAGACGCCGCGTGGATCCACAAGGTCAGACCCGCCGACATTGGCGAACACTTCCTGCGTTCCATATTTTGCGTCAACAACGAAGCGGAGCCTGTCCGACAGATCCCGGGTATAGCCGATCTGCGCCGTGAACCCGTCCTGATCATCCCGGTCGTCGTAGTCAATCGACTGAAATCCAACAGTGGCATCCGCGGTCCAGCCGTTGCCATCCGTCCGAACGCCTCCGAAGGCACGCCAGGTGTCGGAATCAAATGGATCCCACCGCTCGTAGTCCCGGGTTCCGAGTTCTCCACCCACAAACACTGCCGTGGAGTCATTCAGGTTGTAACGAAACTCCTGGCCGATGGTGTAACTGATCGAATCGCGCTCATCGCTCCCCGACTCAAGATAGCCCACCGTCCCGTAGTAGGTCGAAAACTCCAACCCTGCTTCACCCAGTGCTCCATTGAACCGGTAATCAGCGGTGGTCCGCGTACTCCAGTTGAACACCTCTTCCATCTGCACCCCGGACTTAAGGGCACCGGCCTCCAGCGACAGATCGTCACC
>JAPKDA010000087.1 GCA_028822695.1 Akkermansiaceae bacterium | reverse complement strand
CCCCCATCCCCCAAGCCCTGAAAGGTCGCCGCCCAGCGACCAACCGTGGCGTGACCTGCCTGCCCTCCGTTGCTTTGAGCGAAGGACGGGTCCCGGTCATGATCAAATCCCTCCCGGCCTCAGCCGGCTACCCTCCGAGCTCCTCCACTTCTATATTCGACTCCCACCGTTTCCTCCCCGACACTGCCCGGTCATGCGCCTCCTCCTTCTCTCTCTTCTCGCCCTCTTCAACCTTCTCCACGGCGCCGAACCCAAACACCTCGAACTCGGCTTCCCCGGCCTCGCCCACCGCATCCAGGTCGTCTTCCCCACCAACTACGACGCCTCCAAAAAATACCCAGCCTTCCTCTACTACCACGGCACCAACGGCAAACCCACCACCGAACTCATCCGCGCTCACATGAATCACGACGACTGGTTCACGGTCGGCATGACCTACGTCCAACAAGGCAAGTTCACCTTCACCCCCGAAACCCTCGCCAAAGAACTCACCATCCAACGCTCCGTCGTCAACAACCTCGCCACCAAACACAACGTCGACACCAAACGCATCTACGTCGGCGGCTTCAGCAAAGGTGGCTGGCTCTCCGGACTCTTCCTCCAGGCCGAACCCGGCCTCGCCGGCGCCGCCATCATGGGTGCCGGCCACGTCCACCAAGTCAAAGCAACGCCCCCCAAGTTCAAACGCCCCACCCCCGTCTTCCTCGGCATCGGCCGCCAGGATGGCAACTACCCCTTCGCCCTGAAAGCCATCACCTTCTACCGCGGCCTCGGCGCCACCACCACCCTCAACACCTGGCACGATCACGGCCACCACTACCCTCAATCCGAATCCCCCGCCCTCTCCCAGTGGCTCGCCCTCACCGGAAATCCAAAGACCGACCACAAAGCTGCCGCCAACACCTGGTCCACCTCCGCTCTCAAAGAGCTCAGCAACATCGACAACCCCATCGAACGCTGGGTCGCCCTCCTCGACCTCCGCGCCTGCCCCTACTTCTCCCTCCTCGACCAGCCTCACAAAACCGCCTTCCTCAAAGCCCGCTCCGCTCTCGAAAAGAAGCCAACCGTCGCCCCCGAAGTCCAGGCCCTCGCCGCCCACCGCAAACTCCTCGCCTCCGAACTCAAAACCCGCTCCAAGGAGAACTATAAACGCATGCTCCGCGAATACACCCTCCTCTCCAGATCCATCTCCGACACCCGCCAGTCAAAGATCGCCCAACAAGACGCCGACCGGGTCAACACCCTCCTCAAACACTTCAACGAACAGGAAATCATCATCAAAAAAGAACGCCAACCCTTCGGTCCCGAACCCGAAAACGACCCCTTTGACCCCAACAAGCCCAAGCCCACCGACGACCGCATCCGCATCCCCCGGAACCCGCTGATCAGATAAAAAGGAGCGTGGGTTTCAACCCGCAAGCGTCGGTCCGGATCTTCCTCCGCGACCGAGGACTTCAGCCTGCCAGTCATCGCCTCGGCGACGACTCGCCCGCCACATCCCCCCCTCTCTCCCCTCAATCACTGACAAGATCACTCGACGCTAGCCCCCACCCCCATCCACCCACCCGCGACCGTAGGCAGAGAACACCCGCTTCAACTCATCCCGCACCCGCCGGTATTCCCCCTTCACAAATTCCTCCGTCCCCTCCGCATGCGACGGATCATCAAAAGGCCAGTGATACCGCTGCACATCCCCCGGATACACCGGGCACGCCTGATCCGCATTCCCGCACACCGTGATCACCACCCGCACCCCCCGATCCAAATAGTCATTCATGTGCTCCGACTTCCCCTGGCTGATATCGATCCCAATCTCCGCCATCGTCTCCACCGCCCCCGCATTCACCGCCCCCGAAGGATCCGACCCCGCACTCGCCACCTCCACCGCCCCGTCAACGGCCTCCCGCAAAAACGCCTCCGCCATCTGCGACCGACAGGAATTTCCCGTGCACAAGATCAGTATCATGCCTCCAGCCTGCACATTCCAGCCCCCCACAACAACTGCCTAGAACCCACAACTTCGTCACAATCCCTCGGAATATTCCCTCCCCCGAACCCTCCCACCCAATAGCCAGCAGCCACTCCCTCACCCCCATCAGTCCCTTCTCCCATCAGAGAAATTAGCGAAATCGGCGGTCAAGCTCCCCAACCTAGATGTCCCCCGAATTGACTTCTCTCCCAAATCCCCTATCGTCCTAATCGAAATGCTTCGCAAACTCGCAGGCTCCAGCTTCGCCGCCGCGCTCATCGCCCTCATGGTGATGAAGCACGTCGTGCTCGGCTTTTGTCTCTGCCAGTCGGCCTTCGTGGCCAACCCCGCCACCTGCTGCAACGAGCATAGCCTCGAACAAAGCTGCGCCTGCTGCGCGACACCCGAAACTCCCGCCGAGGAGCCCTGCAAAGACTGCGTCATCGACCTCCACCTCGACGTCGAGGACTTCGTCTGGAACGCAGACGAGTTCACCCCCGCCGACCAACTCGTCGCCCTCCTTCCCGCCCCTTCCATTCCTCTTTCCTTCGCGACAGCATCGTCCATCTCGACGATCACCAAGCCCGTCCGCGGCCCCCCTCCCGGCCGAGTGCCGATCTATCTCCGTCAGTCTGTTCTGAGACTTTGATTGAGGAACCCGCGCCGTCATTCCTGACGCCGCACCCATTGCCCTGTCGCCTCGCCGCGACTCCGCACCACACGCGTCCCCTGCGGACTCGTTTTCCTCAATCCAACTCTCAGAACAATCATGTCCCTCGACCAACTTACCAAGACTCCCTCAGGAAGTCCCACGACCTCCTCGAAACCCAATCGCCTTCCCACCTGGCTACTGCCAGTCGGCCTTGCCCTCGGCTTCCTCCTCGTTTTTGCCCTCCTCTTCGGCTCCCGGCTCATCCCCGCCCAGAAGGTCGAAACCGCCCCCGTCGTCACCATCCGTGCCACCAACTCGGAGGAACCCCCTACCCCCACGATTCCTGACGAAGCACAAACACCCAACGCTCTCCCCACCGGCCCCCTCCTCTTCCAGGCCTCCGGTTGGATCGAACCCGACCCCTATGTCACCTTCGTCACCTCCCTCATCGACGGCGTCATCGATGAAGTCCACGTCCTCGAAGGCCAACAGGTAAAAAAGGATCAACTCCTCGCCTCCCTCATCGCCGACGATGCCGAACTCGACGTCCAGCAAGCAAAACAACGCATCACCTCCCTCGAGTCCAAAAACATCGCCCACTGCGCCATCATTCCCGTCCTCAAATCCGAACAGGATGCCGCCCGGAAAAAAGTCGCCGCCGAACAAGCCTTCCTCGAGGAACTTGAAGACACCGCCAATCGCCTCGGGTCGGTCAACAAAGGTGGCATCTCCGAAATCGCCCTCACCAAAGCCAAACTCGGAGTCATCCGTCAAAAAGCCACCCTCGCCGAGTCCGAAGCAGAAATCCCCCGGTTCGCCGCAAAAATCAAGCAGGTCCACAAAGAACGCACCGCCATCGACAACGAAGTCTTCGAAGCCCAGACCGACCTCGCCCGGAAACAACTCGCCCTCGACCGCTGCAAGATCTCCGCTCCCATGGACGGCATCGTCCTCCGCCTCCACGCCGCCCCCGGCAAAAAGCGCATGCTCGGCATGGACGACCCGAAGAGCGCGGTCATCGTCGAACTCTACGATCCGCAAAAACTCCAGACTCGCATCGACGTCCCCCTCAACGAAGCCGCCGGACTCAGCGTCGGACAACCGGTCAAGTTCACCACCGACCTCCTCCCCGATCTCGAAATGACCGGCACGGTCACCCGCATCGTCGGCGAAGCAGACCTCCAACGGAACACCCTCCAAGCCAAGGTCCGCATCAACAACCCCCACCCGCGCCTCCGTCCCGAAATGCTCGTCCGGGCCGAGTTCTACAACGCCGGTTCCTCCTCCACTCCGAATTCCGCAATCAGCACTCCGCAGTCGAACAGCCGCCTCTCCCTCTACGCCCTGAAGACCGCCCTCTTCGACATCTCCGGCGCCACCGCCAGCGCCTGGGTCCTCGCCGACAACAGTGCCCAACTCCGTAAACTCTCCCTCGGCGTCGAGGAACGCGACGACCACATCCACGTCCACTCCGGCCTCCATTCCGGCGACCTCCTCATCCTCCCCCCCCACAACAAACTCACCGAAGGCAAACGCGTCCGCCAAACCGACCTCTAACCTCCCCCCTCGGACCGCGGACTTTAGTCCGCCCCACCCTTCCCCCCTCTCCAAACTCCCCCCAATAACCGACAGCAGCCAAGCAATGTCATTCATCACCATCCGCAACCTTTCCAAGTCCTTCAAAAAGGGCCCGAATCTCATCACTCCTCTTCAGGATCTCAGCCTCGACGTCCCCCGCGGTGAATTCCTAGCCCTCATGGGTCCCTCCGGTTCAGGAAAGACGACCCTCCTCAACCTCATCGCCGGGATCGACTCCCCCACCTCCGGCGACCTCGAAGTCGACGGCCGCGACATCGCCCACCTCTCCCGCGCCCAACTCACCAAATGGCGCGCCGAACACGTCGGTTACATTTTCCAACTCTACCACCTCGTCCCCATCCTCAGCGCCTTCGAAAACGTCGAACTCCCCCTCCTCCTCACCAAGCTCTCCCGCTCCGAACGCCGCGTCCGCGCCGAGGCCGCCCTCGACCTCGTCGGCCTCTCCGACCGCCTCGACCACCGTCCCACCGAACTCTCCGGCGGTCAGGAACAACGTGTCGCCATCGCCCGTGCCATCGTCCACGACCCCGACCTCCTCGTCGCCGACGAACCCACCGGCGACCTCGATAGCGAATCCGCCTCCTCCATTCTCAAACTCCTCCGCGACCTCAGCACCGACCACGGCAAGACCATCATCATGGTCACCCACGACCCCCGCGCCGCCAACGCCGCCGACCGCACCCTCCACCTGGAAAAAGGCCAACTCTTGGAATCCACCCCCGCATGACACCACAATGAAACTCTTCAGTCTCGCCCTCAAAAACATCACCCGCCACCGCCTCCGGTCCATCCTGACCATCCTCGGCGTCACCGCGGGCATGTTCCTCTATGCCGCCGTCGAGACGATGCAGCACTCCCTCTCCACCGCCACCAAACAAGGCGCCGACGACACCACCCTCGTCGTCTACCGCGAAAACCGCTTCTGCCCCGCCACTTCCCGCCTCCCCGAACATTACCTCCCCACCCTCAAAAAAATCCCCGGCGTCCGCGAAGCCATCCCTCTCCAAATCGTCGTCAACAACTGCGGCGCCTCCCTCGACGTCATCGCCTTCCGCGGCGTCCCACCGGAACAACTCGACCGCTACAACCCTGAACTCGTCGTCACCTCCGGATCTTACGAAGAGTGGGCCAAACGCGGTGACGGCGCTCTCATCGGCGGCAACTTCGCCAAACGTCGCTCCCTCAAAGTCGGCGACAAGTTCGAGGCAGTCGGCATCACCACCTACGTCTCCGGCATCATCACTTCCGACAGTGCCCAAGACAACAACGTCGCCTACGTCCACCTCCCCTTCCTCCAACAAGCCTCAAAAATCGGCCTCGGCACCGTCACTCAATTCAACGTGAAGGTCGATTCTGCCGACCAACTCGAATCCGTTGCCGCCAAGATCGACGAAACCTTCAAATCCGATTCCCAACCCACCAACACCCGCCCCGAGAAAGCCTTCTTCGCCGAAACAGCACGCGAGATGATCGAACTCATCGGCTTCACCCGCTGGCTCGGACTCGGCGCCGTCGCCGCGGTCCTCGGACTCGTCGCCAACGCAGTCCTCCTCGTCGTCCGCGGTCGCGTCCAGGAAACCGCCGTTCTCCAAACCCTCGGCTTCTCCCGCTTCGACATCTCTCTTCTCGTCACCTTCGAAGGCATCCTCCTCGGCCTCGCCGGCGGCATCCTCGGCGTCTTCTCCGCCTTCGGCTTCTTCCGCTACAAGGCCTTCACCCTCGGCAACGAAGGCCTCACCCTCGCCGTCGTCCCCGACGCCTCCATCATCACCAACGGCCTCATCGTCTCCCTCCTCCTCGGCCTCTTCGCCTCCCTCTACCCCGCCTGGAAAGCCTCCCGCCAACCTATTGTCACTTCGCTCAGGGCAGCCTAGCTGTCAGTGACCAATATTCAGTTTTCAGTAAATTCACTCCAAACACCCATTCGTCTCCCTCCTAACAGTTCCCCCCCGCCAACTGACCCCCGACCTCCGACTTCCCAAACAATGCTCCCCATCACCTACGCCATCCGCAACCTCTTCCGCGACCCCGCCCGGCTCCTCCAGACGGTCGGCGGATCCGCCTTGGTGGTCCTCCTGGTGATGGCCGCTTTCGCCCTCAACACCGGCATGACCCGCGTTCTCTCCGCCACGGGTTCACCCCACAACGTCATCCTCCTCGGCGCTGGCTCCGAGGAAAGTGTCGAGCGCTCCGAAGTCCATCTCGACGCCGAAGCCGCCGTCGCCACCATCCGAGGCCTTCACGAAACGCTCGGCATCACCGCCGTCTCCGGAGAGGTCCACTACATGGCTCCCCTCACTCTTATCGATGGCATCAAGGCCCAAGCCCGCCTCCGCGGGATCACCGAAAAAGCCCTCCTCGTCCACCCCCGCGTCCGCCTCCTCGAAGGGCACTTCCCCAACCCCGGCGAAGTGATGGTCGGCCGCCTCGCCCACCTCAAACTCGGCACCACCGCCCCCGTCCTCGCCCTCGGCAAACCCCTCAAGTTCGGCAGCACCGAATTCACCATCTCCGGCATCTTCGAAGCCCCCGGCACGGTCATGGAGTCCGAAGTCTGGTTCGACCGCAACGACCTCTCCGCCGTCACCCAACGCGACTCCCTCTCCTGCGTCGTCGCCCGCCTCGGCGATGCCGAGTTCGAGGACGTCGCCGCCCTCACCTTCCAACGCAACGATCTCGAACTCGTCGCCATCCCCGAAGACGCCTATTACGCAAAACTCGCCGCCTTCTACCGCCCCATCCGCGCCATGACCTGGCTCACCGCCGCCCTCGTCGCCGCCGGGGCCGTCTTCGGCGGACTCAACACCCTCTACGCAGCCTTCGCCTCCCGCATCCGCGAAATGGGCACCCTCCAGGCCGTCGGTTACAGTCGAGTCGCCCTCCTCGTTTCCCTCCTCCAGGAATCCATCCTCGCCACCCTCACCGGCACCCTTCTCGCCACCGTCCTCGCCATGCTCCTCCTCGACGGATTCACCGTCCCCTTCTCCGTCGGCACCTTCACCCTCTCTCTCACTCCCCCCGTCCTGATCGCCGGCCTCAGTTCCGGACTCCTCCTCGGCATCGTCGGCGCCCTCCCCCCCGCCATCCGCTGCCTCAAACCCTCCCTCCCCCACGCCCTCAGTTCATAACAAAACTCCAACAACCAAACGACCCTCCCCGATGCCCGACCCCTCACAGAACATCCCCGCCGAACTCGTCAAACGCCTCGGCAACCTCGACCTGTCCAACCCCCAGGATCTCAAACAACTCTTCGCCTTGGAAGCCGAACTCAGATCCATCGTCGAAGACGACCCCGACAACATCCCGCCGGCCGAAATCCCACCCGAAGACCCCTCCCTCGCCTACCTCGCCGCCGCCGACCCCACCATCTCTCTCGACGAATTCACCAAAATCGTCAACGACGACATTCAGCAACTCATCAACTCCCAAACCCTCCTCTTCCCCGCCTGCATCACCGGAGCACTCGACAAAACATCCTGGCTCCTCGACCAAGGCCTCGACCTGAACCACGTCGACAAAGACAGCTACACCCCACTCATCTACGCGTCCCTCCCCGGCGACAGAGCCAACCTCGATCTGATCCAACTCCTCATCACCAAAGGCGCCAATCTCAACGCCACCTCCAACTTCGACGAGTCCCCATTGAAACTCCTCATCCGCGACGGCAACTACGAAGGCGCCCAACTCCTCCTCACCGCCGGCGCCGACCCCGCCCCCGCAAACTTCACCCCCCTCCACCAAGCCACCGCATCCGGCGACCTCCCCAACATCCTCTCCTCTCTCACCCCCCAAACCCTCGAAGAACAAAACTGCTTCGAGCGCAGCCCTTGGCTCACCGCCATCCACGCCGATCAACCCTCCGCAGCACAACTCCTTCAATCTCAAGGCGCCAACACCAAAGTCAGCGGCCAGACTGGTGTCACCCCACTGCACCTCGCCGCCGAGGCAAACGCCTGCAATTCCATCCCCTACCTCCTCCAGCAGAAACACAACCTCGAAACCCGCGCCGACTTCGGCAATGCTCCTCTCCACAATGCCGTCGAGAACGACTCCCTCGAAGCCGCCAAACTCCTCCTCGACGCCGGAGCCGACGTCCATGCCCTCACCGAATCCGTCGATGCCCCCATCAGCTTCGCCGACTCCCTCCCCATCCTCCGCCTCCTCGAAAAGCACGGCGCCAATCTAAACCACCTCAACACCGCCGGCCACGGCCCCCTCCACAACCTCGCCGAATGCGACGACCTCGAAGCCGTCACCTGGCTCCTCGGCAAAGGCACCAACCCCAACATCCCCACCACCACCTTCTCCCCCAAAATCCAAACCCTCATCCAAACCTTCCAAACCAAGTAGCCAGCACACTCCGTGTGCTGACCCAAAGCCCATCCGGCCCCAAGACCCCACCAACTCCCACTTCCCAACTCCCAAAATTCGCGTCCATTCGCGGTTCCTCTCCCTCCCCCCACTTCCGCATTCCCCACTCCCTCTTCCGCATTCCAAAATGTCCTCCTGCTGCCACCAACCAGAACCCGAAGACCCCTCCTGCTGCGGATCCAAACGCCGCATCGACCTCATCTTCTGGGGCAGCCTCATCATCGTCATCGCCGCCTACATCGGCCACCTCACCGCCCACGACCAACTCGTCCCGCACCCCCGCCTCTTCTCATTCACCCACGGCGTCTTCGAGCTCATGAACAAAATGTGGTGGGGCCTGCTCGTCGGCATCGCCGCCCTCGCCTTTCTTACCGCCGTCCCCCGCGAATTCGTCGCCTCCGTCCTCGGCAAAGGCGGCTCCATCTCCGGACTCTTCCGCGCCACCGGAGCCGGACTCCTCCTCGACCTCTGCAACCACGGCATCCTCATGGTCGGCATGAAACTCTACGAACGCGGCGCCTCTCTCGGCCAAGTCTTCGCGTTCCTCATCGCCAGCCCCTGGAACTCCCTCTCCCTCACCCTCATCCTCGTCGCCCTTATCGGCATCAAGTGGACCCTCATCATCCTCATCCTTTCCGCCGTCGTTGCCCTCATCACCGGCTTCATCGCCGATCGACTCGTCGCCGCCGGCATCCTCCCCAAAAACCCAAACGCCCAAGACCTCCCCGAAGGCTTCTCCTTCTTCCCCGAAGCCAAAGCCCGCTGGCGCGCCACCAAACTCACCCGCTCATTTCTCACCACCACCCTCCTCACCGCCCTCCGCGAGTCCCGCATGATCATCCGCTGGATCCTCTTCGGCGCCGTCATGGCCGCCGCCCTTCGCGCCCTCGTCCCCCTCGAAGCCTTCGGCCATTGGTTCGGACCCAGCCTCCTTGGCCTCGCCCTCACCTTCGTCGCCGCCACCATCATCGAAGTCTGCTCGGAGGGCTCCAGCCCCATCGCCGCCGATCTCATCACCCGCGCCGATGCCCCCGGTAACGGCTTCGCCTTCCTCATGGCCGGAGCCTCCACCGACTACACCGAAATCATGGCCCTCAAGGAAACCACCCGCTCCTGGAAAGCCACCTTGGCCCTCCCCCTCCTCACCTCCCCCCAAATCCTTCTCATTGCATGGATCCTCAATCAAACTAACGTATAATAAACATCATGAACACTCCGACCAAACTCATCGTCCTCCTCTCAGCTCTCGCCGTCGCCTCCTGCGACACCTCGGTGGAAACCTCCATCGAACTCCCGACAGAAGCAGGTCCCAATCTTGCCTTTGCAGACCTTCTCCTCTCCGACGCACCGGCTGACGCGCTCTCCGTCACCGCAGCACGCAAGGCCCCCAAACCCGGCACCGAGATCACCATCGCCGGAGACATCATCGGCAAAGTCGACGTCTTCGTCGACAACCGCGCCATGCTCACCATCGGCGATCCCACCACCATCACTTCCTGCAACCGCATGCCCGGCGACGTCTGCGCCACGCCTTGGGATGTCTGCTGCGATGACCCCAACGTCATCAAGGCCTCCATCGCCACCGTTCAAGTCCTCGACGCCGACGGCAAACTCATCAAGACCGGCCTCAAAGGTCTCGGCGGCATGAAGGAACTCTCCTCCGTCATCATCAAAGGCATCGTCGCCGAAGACTCCAGCCCCGACAACCTCCTCATCACCGCCACCGGCATCCACATCGCTTCTGTCGAGGCCAACAACACCCCAAAGTAGCCACTGAAAGGCAGGGACCGATCTCCGCGCGGTCCGGCGGCTTCCCCTCCGCCGCCCGAATCACTCCCGCTCCAGGAAGTCCGCCGCTCCCTCACTCACTCCCCGTGCTCCTGCCCGTGCT
>JAPKDA010000086.1 GCA_028822695.1 Akkermansiaceae bacterium | reverse complement strand
CACCACCAACCCTTGCCATTCTCCCCTCGGAGGCTAAAATCCTCGGGTGTTGCGGCTCCCTGCCCTTGTCCTCCTGATTATCGCTCCTCTGGCCCTCGGCCAAGAGGCTCCCGACCCCGCGTCTCCGGTGGTTCCACCCCTCCCCGAGGACAACGGCGCCCGAGTTGCGGTTCTCGGTTACCACGAGTTTTCCGCCACCAAGGAACCCACCCTCATGAGGATGAAGCCCTCCGAGTTCAAGAAACAGATGGAGGTTCTGAAGGAGCTCAACCTGCCCGTCATCTCTCTTCATCAATTCCTCGAATGGAAACGCGGAAACGCAGAGATCCCCGCTCGATCGGTGCTCATCACCATCGATGACGGCTGGAAATCCGTCTACACCGAAGCCTACCCCATCCTGAAGGCGCACGGCTATCCATTCACCATCTATCTCTACAAGAACTACGTCGACGGCGGCGGACGGGCGCTGACCACGCCGATGATCAAAGAGATGCAACAGAATGGATGCACCATCGGGAGTCACTCGGTTTCTCATGCTCTTCCTGCCCAGGGGAAAGCTCAAGCGAAGAAAGGGCCAGAGGTATACCATCAATTCCTGCGCTCGGAATTCGGCGACTCCCGAAAATTCCTGATGGACAAATTTAAAGAACCCGTCACCACCTACGCCTACCCTGGAGGATATTTTCCCAGTGAAATGTTCCCCTTCGGCGACGACGCTGGTTACGAATGCTTCTTCACCGTCGTCCCTGGAAAGGTCCGGCGGGACAGCTCCAATCACGCCCTCCCACGCTACATCGTCCACGGCACCACCCAGCGATCCTTCACCTCCGCCACCAGCTTTCAAGCCACCGGCAACTCAGCCCCTTCCATCGGCTTCAAAACCACACCCCATCCGGTCTACCCTGGCCCCGGCGGAATGGTCGAATCACGCCTCCCCACCATCTGGGCAGACCTCTCCGGCGTCGAAAATCTCGATCCCAGCTCGATCTCCATGCGCATCGCCGGATTCGGACGCGTTCCCGCCACCTTCGACCCCGTCGCCAAACGGTTCAGCTGGACCGTCAACCGCCGCCTCCGCCAACAAGTGTCCGAGATTACCGTGCAATGGTCGCTCCTCGACGAACCCAAGCCGGAAGCCCCCATGAGCTGGAGCTTCCTCATCGACCGCGAGGCCGCCTATCAAGCCGGCGCGGGACAGGAATAGGCGCTTGTCCGCTCCCATCCCTGTGGCATCCTCCCCACAGCAAATTTCCTCATGTTTTCCTCTCTCTCCGAAAGCCTCGACAAGACCTTCCGCAACCTCCGCGGAGTCGGCAAAATCTCCGAAAAGAACATCTCCAACGCTCTCCGCGAAGTCCGCATGGCTCTTCTGGAAGCCGATGTGGAGTATGGCGTCGCCAAAGGCTTCCTCGACAAGGTCAAGGACAAGGCCCAGGGCCAACATGTCCTCAAGTCGATCAAGCCCGGCGAGCAGATCGTCAAAATCTTCCACGACGAACTCGTCGAACTCCTCGGCGGCGATCAAGAGCCACTCGATCTCAATCCTCCCGCCCGCATCCTCCTCTGCGGTCTCAACGGTGCCGGTAAAACCACTACCGCCGCGAAACTCGCCCTGCGCCTCAAGAAAGACGGTCGACGCCCGCTTCTCATCGCCTGCGACCTCTACCGTCCGGCGGCCATCGATCAACTCGCCAAGCTCGCGGAGCAAATCGATGTGCCCTGCTACAAACCGGAGCCCGACGAAAAGAACGTCGTTAAAGCCGCCAAGGCTGCGCTGAAGTGGGCGGACAAACAAAACGGCTCGGTCCTCATCTTCGATACCGCCGGCCGCCAGGAACTCGACAAAGCCCTCGTTAACGAACTCAAGGACCTCCACAAATTCCTCAACCCAAAGGAAACCCTCCTCGTTGCCGACGCCGCCACCGGGCAGCAAGCCGTCTCCGTCGCCAAAACCTTCGATAAGGCCGTCGGCATCACCGGCATCGTTCTCACCAAGCTCGATGGCGACGCCCGCGGTGGTGCCGCGCTTTCCATGCGCACCGCCACCGGCAAGCCAATTAAGTTTATCGGCGAAGGCGAAAAGGTCGAAAACCTCTCCATCTTCCACCCCGACCGCATGGCCGGCCGCATCCTCGACATGGGAGACACCGTCTCCATGGTCGAGCAAGTCGCCGAGCACATCGACGAAGAGAAGGCCATGAAGTCCGCGAAGCGGATGGAGAAAGGCCGTTTCGACTTCAACGACTTCCTGGAGCAAATGAAGATGCTCCAAAACCTCGGCCCCCTCGAAGGCCTCCTCGGGATGATGCCCGGCGGAGCCAAGCTGAAGAAGTCCCTCCCCGGCGGCGCCCTCGATCCCAAACGAATCAAGCACATGGAGGCCATCGTCCTCTCCATGACTCTCAAAGAGCGCAAGCGCCCCGAACTCATCAAAGGCACCCGCCGTAGACGCATTGCCAACGGCTCCGGCCGCAAGCTCATCGAGGTGAACCAACTGCTCAAGCAGTTCGGCATGATGCGCAAGATGATGAAGTCCAAAGGCAAGATGAAGGGCATGATGAAACAGCTCGGCGGCATGGGTGAGATGGGCGACCTCATGGGTGGCCTCGGCGGTGGCAAAGGCGGCCCGAAATCGCCGTTTTAAACAGCCTTTCCGTAGAGTGACGGCCTGCCCTGCGAAGCGTTGCGCGAAGGACGGGTCTCGGTCATGATTGAATGACCGGCGAAGCCGCACGCTTTCCGCTCCGATGCCATGATCATCCGCGCCTCACTTCTCGATACACCTTCACCTGGTAATCTCCGCCATTATGAGGACGGTGTCATTATCATCGATGAGCATGGGGTCATCGCCGCGGCCGGAGCGTCCTCCGATCTCCTCTCCGAAACTCTGCTGGAGCAACACGACGTCTTCGAAGCTCCCGCTGACTCCCGACTTCTCTGCGTCCCGGGCCTCATCGACATCCACACTCATCTCCCACAGTATCCCGTCGTCGCCCGCCGCGAGGACGCCCTGCTCCCCTGGCTCGAACGCCATATCTTCCCCACCGAACTCGATTTTCAAGGTCCCGGCCAACGGTCCCTCATCGAAGCGTTCTTCGAAGAACTCGCCGCCAACGGCACCACCACCGTGGTCCTCTACTCCGCCGTGTGGGAGGACAGCACCGCACTCGCCTTCGAGGTCGCGGCCGAGAAAGGAGTTCGCGCTGTGATCGGCAAAATAATGATGGATGAAGGCTCCTACGGTGAACCCCACCCTCTCAAAGCCCGTCGCAAATCACTCGAAGAAACCACCCGCCTCGCCAAAGAATGGCACGGTGCAAACAAGGGCCTCCTCGACTATGCCGTCAGCCCACGATTCGCGGTCACTTGCTCGATAGACCTCATGAAAGAGGCCGCCACTGTCGCCAAGGACTTCGACTGTTACATTCAAACCCACCTGTCCGAGAACGATGCGGAAATCGAAAAGGTCCGGGAACGCTTCCCCGACAATGCCAACTACACCGACGTCTATCGCGAAGCCGGTCTACTCGGCGAAAAGACCATTCTGGGGCATGCCATTCACCTCTCCGACCCCGAAATCGACCTGCTGGCTTTCTCCGGCGCTCGCGTCGCCCACTGTCCCACCGCCAACTTCTTCCTCAACTCCGGACTCTGCCCCGTCCACTCCCTCCGCTCCGCCGGGATCCCCGTCGGCCTTGGTTCCGACGTCGCCGCAGGCCCCGAACTCAACCTCTGGCAAGTCATGCGCTCCGCCATCGAGACACAAGGCGTCCGTCGGATGCTCGACGACTCCATCCCCGGACTCACCCCCGCTGACGCCATCTACCTCGCCACCCTCGGAGGAGCTTCCGTCCTCGGTAAGGACAAAATTATCGGCTCTCTCGACCAAGGAAAGGAAGCCGACTTGCTCCTGCTCGACCTGAATCACATCCTCCCCCTCGACGGCCGCTTCTCCGGCGATCTGGATCCTCAAGACATTGCCACCACTCTCGTCTACCGCGGTGGACCACAAGCAACGGTGGCAACCTTCACTCGCGGACGGCAGATGGTTTGACCAGCGGGGACGATTTGGGGATTGGATTTAAAATCTATTTGAAAATTGTGAATCGGAAACTTTCAGGAATGGACTCGTTTGTAGGCAAGCAAGAATGGTAGAGGACGGTCGCTCCGCGCCGTCCTGCACAGTTCAGCACATCGAGAACACCGACAACTGATCCCGGAACCGATCTCTCACAAGGCCTGCTTCTCATCGCGATGTCAAAGATCGCCAAAGCCTTCGACCGGGATCGTCCCGGTTGGGGATTCAGCTACGGCAACCCACCCACCGATGCTAGCCTCGTCATGGCCGCGACTGTTGCTGCCCAGCTTTCGCCCTCCTCAAAACCGACCGCATCGCCGACGTCGGAGCCTGGTTCAGCCCAGTCACGAAGGTCTTCCATGACTACGCCAATGGCGGAACCCTCCTCGCCACTGGGCTTGTTCCCGGGACAATGGCCATCGTCCACCTGCAGGTGCGGGAAGCACTGAGAGATTCACGATCTACTCGGCGTCCAATCGCTCCGCAGCCCTCGACGCCGCCGATTTGGCAGCCACCTTGCTGTCCGCGCTGGTGAGGCGCATGCCCACCGGCTTGGAAACTCCGAACTCCTCCATCGTCACTCCATACATCACATCGGCACGGTTCATGGTGCGCTTGCTGTGGGTCACGATGATGAACTGGCTCTGGTCGATGAACCGATCGAGCACCTTGAGGAATCGCCCGATGTTTGCCTCGTCCAGAGGAGCGTCCAACTCGTCCAAAATACAAAACGGGCTTGGCTTCACCATGTAGATCGAAAAGAGCAGCGCCACCGCTGTCATTGATCGCTCACCACCGGAGAGAAGGGAAATCGATTGCAGTTTCTTCCCGGGAGGCTTCGCAATCACCTCAATTCCGCAATCCAACGGATCACCTTCGTCGAGCAGGATCAGGTCAGCCTTGGCCCCGACCCCAAAGAGCTCCGTAAACATCTCCCGGAAGTTCTTCTGAACCGTATAGAATGTCTCCTCAAATTGCTTCGTCGTGTCGATATTGATCAACTCGATCACCTCCAACAACTTCTCCTTCGAGTTCACCAGATCATCACGCTGGTTGCGGTTGTAGTTGAAGAGCTGCTCCAACTCATCGAATTCCTCAATCGCATCCAGATTCACCGGCCCCATGGAATCCAAACGACGGCGCAGCTGACCAACGGTAGCTTCCACAAACTCCCAGTCCGGCCCACCTTCGTCATCACCGATCTCCATCTCGGCCTCGACCGTTGCGGCAACGCTGATGTCTTCCGATTCTTCGGACCCCTCTTCACTGTCAGTCTCGCTTTCGGATCCTTCGTCCTCCTCGCCCTTGGCATCCATCGTTGCCTTGCGCTTCTCCTGCTTCTTGAAGGCGCCTTTCTGCTCGGTGATGCAAGCCAGCAACTCATGCGTATCCGGCTCGAAGACGATCAGATCGACTTGATAACGCTCAAAGACCGTCTCCAACATCTTCTCAATCCGCATCTCCACCTTGGCATGGGACACCTCCTCGCGGGAACGCTTCTCGTTCAACGCGTCGACCCGATGGCGAACATCAGAATACGAAGCCTCCGCCTCCTTGATTCCCTGAATCAACTCCTGCCGCTTACCCGATGCTTCCTCGAGCTTCACCTCCAAACTATTCGCTTCCTCAAGATTCTCCTCAATGTTCACCAGCAGCTGCGCATCCTCCTCCAATGCACTCTCAATCCGCTTCTCAAAGTGCTCAAGCTCCGCAGCCCGGCGCGCATTCAACTCACGCAGTTCTCCGATCCGATTCTCCATCGGCCCCTGCTGCTGCTCGGCGGCCTCCCGCGCTCCGCGTTCCACCGCCAGTGTAGTGCGGATTTCGTTTAACTCCGCAGCCTTTTCAGCCTCGCGACGTGCAACATCCTCCTGCATCGCTCCCAAATCCCGCACTTCGGTCTCGAGAACCGCACCACGCTCTTGCGCCTCGTCCAATTGAGACTGCAACTCGATCCGCAACAGATTCGCGCTTTCGTCCCGTCCAAAAATCTCCTGCCGCTCCCAAGCCACATTGGAAATTTTGCTATCCAATGATTTGCATTCACGACTGGCGAGTTCGTGTTGTCCTTGAAGCGTGGACATCTCGATCAAATGCCGCTGCTGGCGATCCTTGGCCTGCTCCACCCCTTCACGCAACTGCTCGGCCTGCTCTTTCATCGTCAGCAGACTGGAATCCGCCTCCGCAAGAAGGCCCTGCAACTCCGCAACCTCGACCTCGAGATCAGCCACTTCGTTTTGACGCTGCAAGAAGGACGTGCCCTCCTCACCGGACACCGCACCACCGGAAAGAACACCCTCTGGACGAAGAAGCTCCCCTTGCAAGGTCACGTAGGTCAACTCGGGCAATTCAGCCCGCATCGCCAGGGCCTGCGCCCGGTTCGACACGACCAACACTTGATCAAGCAAGCGCTCCACCACCGGATCCAGATCAGCTTCGACCTCCACACAATCCGCAGCCCAACACTCCGCACCCTCTGGCACGGTCATCAACTGACGCCCACCAGTCGAACCAATCCACTCTGGCGCAATCAACGCCACCTGACCCAGGCGCGCTTCCGTCAAACGATCAAGAATCGCATCAGCCAAGGTTGCGTCGCGCACGATCACTGCTTCCAAATTCGCACCAAGGATCGACTCCACCGCAATTTCGAAGCCCGGCTTCACCTTCAAGTGATTCCCCAACATCCCGCTCAACCCCGACTGGAACAGACCCGGATCATCAAGCCCCGCCAAAACCTTCTGCGTTCCCTCCTGCAATCCCTCACCACGAGCCAACAACTGACGCAGAATATCCAACCGTGACTGGCGACCGGTCATATTTCGATCCAACTCCACCCGTCGTTCCTGACCGGCATCCTGGTCACCCCGGGCATGCTGAAATGCCCTCTCCGAGGATTGCACCGCTTCCGCCAAAGTCGGCGTCCGGCCCTCCGCTTCCTTGATCTGAGTCGATAAGTCGCCCTCCATCTGCTGCAACTCGGTCAACTCGCCCTTGAGGATTTCTTCTTCGTCACCCAGATGACTCAAGCGCTCCCGGCTACTCTCGGCCTGCGCTTCGGCACTCTCGATCTTCGCCGACCCCGCCGCTTTCGCAGCCTCCACCCGCTTGGCTTCTTCCCGCGCCTCATTCAAGCGCTTCGTCAGCGTCTCACCCTCTGCAGTCAGCGCCAACACCTCATCCTCCCGCCCCAACAGGCCGGATTCCTGCTCCTGAATCCGCTTCAGAACATCTTCCAGCTCCGTGCGCGATTCCTTGAAATCAAATTCCTGCTGGGCCTGCCTCTGCTCGGTGAGCTGGATGTCGTCCCGGTTCGCCGTGATCCGGCCGCGCAGCTCCTCGCAGCGTTCCCGATTAAATTGAATCCGACTTTCCGCCGCGTGAACCGCCGTCTGATGAGTCGACAATTTCTGCCGCAACACGGACAACTCCGCCTCGAGGTTCTGCGCCCGATCCCGCGCTTCGACCACCGCCTGTTCCTGCTCCGGCAACAAATCTTCCAGGTCGCCCCGCTGAATGGAAAACGCATCGAGCGAAGTCTTCAACTCATCCCGCTCCACAGCACTCTCCACAAAGCGACGATGACTCAAGTGTGTATCGAGAACCTTGGTGTCCTTCGCCAGCGCCTGGTAGCGACGAGCCTTGGCAACCTGCCGCTTCAATGAATTGATCCGCCGTTCTTGCTCGGCAAGGACGTCTCCAATCCGCAGCAAGTTCGCTTCGGTATACTCCAACTTCCGCAGTGCTTCCTTCTTCTCCTTTTTAAACTTGGTAATCCCCGCCGCCTCTTCGAAGACCTGACGCCGATCCTCCGGCTTCGCGCTCAGGAGCATGTCGATCTTCCCCTGCTCCATGATCGAGTAAGCCGAGCGCCCGATCCCCGTATCCATGAAGAGTTCGTGAATGTCCCGCAGCCGACAGAGGGTCCCATTGATCCGATACTCCGACTTCCCGTCCCGAAACACCCGACGCGTAATGGACACTTCGTCGTAGTCCAACTTCAGCGTTCCCTCGCAACCCGCCATCGTCAGAGTCACCTCCGCCATGCCGAACGGCTTCCGCTTGTCGGTCCCGTTGAAAATAACATCCGCCATCTCCCCACCCCGCAGGGCCTTGGCCGAAGTCTCGCCCAATACCCAACGCACCGCGTCGACAACGTTTGATTTTCCACAGCCATTCGGGCCCACAATTCCCGTCACTCCTTCGTGAAATTCGAAAATGGTGCGCTCTGCGAAGGATTTGAAACCGTGGAGTTCGAGGGACTTGAGGTGCATGGGTGTTCGAAAAGGGTATTGACGCTCGATGCGTAGAAAAACGCTATGGACCGAGGCAGGCTCAGGCAAGCAAAGATCCTTGCAACCACACTATATAGGGTCGTTTTCCCTCAGTCATACCGTATCATGTTGCCAGACTTACTCACAGTAGCTCGGAAAGCCGAAAATTCAAGGTAACCTACCCGGACTGCGGGGGCCCCCACCTCGATCAGGTCTCTCCCCCCACCGGAGTCGACCTGGTTGCTCAAATTGCCCAGCTCTTTGTCATGAATCTTAAACCTAGCAAATTCCCCTCCTCCACCCACCGAATAACGCTTGATGCCCCACAGGACCCCTCCTATACGCCACCCACACACCATCATCACTATGTCTGAAGCCACCTCTGAAATCGGTCTCGTCGGTCTTGCCGTCATGGGACAAAACCTCGCTCTGAACATCGCGGACCACGGATTTAAAATCTCCGTCTTCAACCGCACCACCTCCAAAACCGACGCCTTCGTCGCCGAGAATCCCGACACTCCCGGCGGTCTCTTCGGTGCCCAGTCCCTCGAAGACTTTGTCGGCTCTCTGAAGCGCCCTCGCAAAATTATCATTCTCGTCCAAGCCGGCAAAGCGACCGACTCAGTCATCAACAGCCTGCTCCCCCTCCTCGATCCTGACGACATCATCGTCGACGGAGGCAACGCCCTCTGGACCGACACCATCCGTCGCGAAAAAGAACTCAACGAGAAGGGCTTCCGCTTCATCGGTTCCGGTGTTTCCGGCGGCGAAGAAGGCGCCCGCTTCGGCCCCTCCCTCATGCCCGGCGGCAAAGAGTCCGCCTGGAACGAACTCAAGCCCATCTGGGAAGCAATCTCCGCCAAGGTCGACGAAAAGACCGGCAAGCCTCTCGAAGGCGCCACACCCGGCAATCCCATCGAGGGCGGAGTCCCCTGCACCACCTATATCGGTGAGAACGGTGCCGGTCACTACGTGAAGATGGTCCACAACGGCATCGAATACGGTGACATGCAAATGATCTGTGAAGGCTACGCTCTCATGGAAAATCTCCTCGGCATGAAGCCCAAGGAAATGAGCACCGTCTTCGGCGAGTGGGACAAGGGTGTCCTCGACTCCTTCCTCATCGAAATCACCACCGACATTCTCCAACAGGACGACCCCGAGACCGGCAAGCCTTTCGTGGACATCGTCCTCGACACCGCCGGCCAGAAAGGCACCGGCAAATGGACTTCCATCAACGCCCTCGACATGGGCATCGCCGCCCCCTGCATCGCCGAGGCCGTCTTCGCCCGCTGCCTCAGCGCCGTGAAGGAAGAGCGCGTCGCCGCCGCGGAGATCATCAACCCAGTCTTCGACGCCTTTGACGGAGACAGGGAAGAGTTTACGCAAGCCATCCACGACGCCCTCTACTGCGCCAAGATCTGCTCCTACGCCCAGGGCTTCCAGCTCATGCGCGAGGCCCAAAAGGAATACGGCTGGAAGCTCAACTTCGGCGAGATCTCCATGATCTGGCGCGGCGGCTGCATCATTCGCGCCGGCTTCCTCCAAAAGATCTTCGAAGCCTACCAGCGCGACCCGGAGATCGCCAACCTCCTCCTCGACCCGCACTTCAAAGCAGAGATCGACCGCTGCCAAAAGAACTGGCGCAAAGTCGTCGCCGCGGCCGCCGTGCACGGCGTCCCCGTCCCAACCTTCAGCTCAGCCCTCTCTTACTACGACAGCTACCGTAGCGCCCGCCTCCCCGCCAACCTCCTGCAGGGACAACGCGACTTCTTCGGCGCCCACACCTACGAGCGCACCGATAAACCCCGCGGCGAGTTCTTCCACATCGACTGGCCCGAGCCCGGCCGCCCACAGATCAAGTCCTAAAGGATCGCGGGCTTCCAACCCGCTTCAGGGCCTCCCCAAATTTCCAGAGCCGACCCACTCAAACCCGCGTAGAACCATTCTTTTTACCGTAACTGAGTCTGTAATATTGTGCGGAAAGAGATCGCAATGAATCATGAAAATTGCTTAAGCAGCCTAGTCGCCTATATTAACTCCAATTTCTCCCATCGCCCCATGTCACGCCACGCATTGATAACAGCCGCAATTCTAACCCCGACTCTCTTGTTCGCAAGCGAACCGAGCATCGATTACAGTCGTGAAATCTTGCCGATTCTATCCGATAACTGCTTCGAGTGCCATGGTCCGGACAAAGAGGCCCGCGAAGCCGACCTTCGCCTCGACATCGCCGAAAACGCGTATGCCGATCGCAAAGGATCCATTGCCATCGTCCCTGGAGATC
>JAPKDA010000204.1 GCA_028822695.1 Akkermansiaceae bacterium | reverse complement strand
TCCGATCGCACCGCGAGCATGTCCGCCTCGTCGGCGCCAATGCGCTGGCGGAATTCGAGCCGCACCTCATCGCCGCTCCCGAGACCGACACTCAGCGCCAGGCCATTGGGCTGGTTGGGGTCCGAGCCCGCGAGGTATTCGATCAGATTCTCGATACCGTCCAGATCGGTGTCGCCGTAAAGGTCAGCGACACTGTTAGCCGACACCCACTCAGCGAGTGGCAGCGCATCGTGAGTCCCGGGCGAGCCGCCGGGTGCCGCGCTGCTGCGCCAGCTTTCGGGTAGTGATGGCTCGTTGCGTCCGGCGCACATCAGGGTAAGCGAGTAGCCGTCGCCATCCGCGCTGATCGGCCACGGGCGGCTGTCGTCATAGGAAAACTCTGCGATGCGTTCGTTCGCGGCACTCGACAGCTCCACGCGCTCGCCTGAATTCGACAGCTTGTTGCTCCCGTCATCGCCCAGGAACGAGAGTGCCAAAAGCTCGCCCGTAGCCAGGGCGCCATAGCGATGCGTGAAGGCAGCGGCGTTGGCGGGGACGACGAGACGCCCGCCGGGTGCCAGCGTCGTGCCGGGAGGAATCACGAGCGCGATCCCAGCGTCGAAGGAGATATTTCCGAGGTCGAGGGTGGAAGACTCGCTCAGGCTGAGCAGCTCGACCCATTCGAACATCGCCCCGTCAGTGAACCCGGCGGCGACCTCGTCCCCTTCCGGGGCGAGCGGGTGGTAATGGATCTCGCTGATCACGAGATTGGTCGCGTCCGCTGGAACGAGGGAGCCGGTCCCGGTAATCGAAAAGGTGTCGCTTCCGATCACCGACCCGTCGAACCCGAGGGCTTCGATCGTGTAGCTGTTCGCCCCGGGAGCCACCGGCAATGTCAATTCCCAACGGTTGTCATCGACCCAGCTCACCGCGAGCGGCGCCTGCGTGCCGGCGAGCCGCAGCTCGCGCACGTCGACCCAGCCATCACCGCTCACCGTCGTCGTCGAGTCCGGAGTCCTGCCGCCGCCTCTAGTCGTGACCCGGTACGGTATGGCCGCCACGGCGGCGTTGATCAAACTGCGCACGTGGTTGCCGCGGGCGTTGATGTAGGCCGACCGGTTGGCGATGTTCTCGCCGCGGAGGAATTGCGAGTAGTGGTCGAGCCACTGCTGCATGTAGCCGCTGTTGAACTTGGATTCGATCATGTCGAGAAGGTGCCCGTAGTAGGCGCGCTCGTTGGCCGGGCTCACGCCGATCAGCTTGTTCAGATCCGGGCTCGAGGTGACACCAGAGGTCACGCCGCGCGTAAACACCTGATCCACGTCCCACGGGAAAAACATCGCTCTCTGGTCCGTCGTGCGGAGATAGAACTTGGCGTTGTGCCACGCGCCACTCGCCCAGGTGCCGTAGCTGTCCCCGATCCCCGTGAGATGCAGGAAGGCAAACACGCGCAGCCACTGGTCGACATCGATCGCGTCGCCGATCCCCGCACTGTACTCCGCGCCGGTGAGCCCCATCGTGTCCAGCACATTGATGATACCGGAGTAATCGTCGGCGTCGCGGTTGTTCTTGGCCAGCCAGTGCCAGCGGTAGAGTTCCTTGTCGTCGCCGCCCTGGTTACGCATCGCCACCGCGGACACGCCATCCGGCTGGGGGAGTTTGAGCCCCTCGGGGCCGCCGGTGGTGGTGAAAGGGTAGTAGATCAACTCGTACTCATACATACTTCCGTCCCCGCCATCAGGGAACTGGTTGTCGAGCCACTCGCCATCGAAGCGCGACTTCAAGAGGATGCCGGCATCTGCGCGGTTGGCGCGCGGCTGGACCACCCAGGCGAGGTCGTCGAACATCGCCGGCACACCCCCGACCTGGGCGGCCAAATGCTTGACGATGATCTCCTCACCGAAGGAGCGGTCGAACACGACCGAACCATGGCAGCCGAGGAATTTGTGATCCGGTGGGAACTTGAGATTGAATCCGATCCGAACCTCTGAGAACCGCGCGCGCTGGCTGCTCTTGAGCCGGACCTTGCAGCCGTAGTAGATCTCCTGCTCGTTGTGGATCACCGTGCACGGCAGGCGGTCATTGCTCATCACTTCGGTCAGGGCGTGCATGGCATTCGCCTCGGCGACTGGCATGACGATGCGCAGATTTGTCGGGGCCACCGAACCCAACTGCAACCTCGCCTGGCCGTCGTCCCACGGGATCATCGCCCGCGACGCCGCCCCCTCCCTCGGGAAAAACGACTTCGCCCCCAGCGAGTCCACCGCCTCGATGTAGAATTGCACGCGCGT